>DATFWU010000271.1:0-5850 GCA_035259005.1 Candidatus Eiseniibacteriota bacterium | reverse complement strand
ATCCGCGAGCTGGCGGCACCCATCGAGGAGTCGGAGGACGATTCGCAGTCGCAGCGCGTGGTGGCGCGCAAGTCGTTCCTGCGCGCCATGCACGCCACCAAGTCGGTGATGCTGTGCGCGCGTCGCGGGCGCCGCGTGGATCTCCGGCACGCCAAGCGCGCCGTGCAGTCGATCGTGGATCTCATCCTCTCGGAAGAGCTGTCGCTCCTCGGCATGACGACGCTCAAGGATTACGACGAGTACACGTACCAGCACTGCGTGAACGTCGCCATCCTCGCCATCACGATGGGCAACCGGATCGGCTTCTCCAAGCAGCAGCTGTCGCAGCTCGGCGTGGCCGGCCTGTTCCACGACATCGGCAAGGTGCGCATGCCGAACGCCATCTTGCAAAAGCCCGGCAAGCTCTCGCCCGAAGAGTGGTCGGTGATGAAGACGCACCCCATCGAGGGCGTGAAGATCATCACCAAGCTGCACGGGCTGTCGTCGCTCGCCATGCGCGCCATGGTGACCGCCTACGAGCACCATCTGAACATCGATCTCTCGGGCTACCCGCGCCTGCACCGGCCGCGCGGCCAGAATCTCTTCTCGCGCATCGTCGCCATCTGCGACTGCTTCGACGCCATGACGGCGCATCGCTCGTACCAGAAGGATCCGTTCACGCCCTACGAGGCGCTGCACTACATGACCACCAAGCTCGCCGAGCGCTTCGACACCACCCTGCTCAAGGTCTTCATCCGCACCGTGGGCATCTACCCGCCCGGGTCGGTGGTGCGGCTGAATACGGGCGAGATCGCGGTCGTCCTCTTCCCCAGCCAGGAGGACGTAACCGCCCCCACTGTCAAGCTCCTGCGCGATCCCGAGGGGCAGGTTTGCCCCGCCGAAAGGATCGATCTCCGCGCCCCGTCATCCAAAGGACGGAAGCGCGTGATCGTGGACGCCCTGCGCCCGGCCGAAGTGGGCGTGGCCGCCTCCGAGCTGACCGACTAGCCGGTCTTCCCGCGCCTCTCCGCCGCGACGCCGGTCGCCTCGTGGCGGGTTGCCGTTTCCCCGTTCGAGCTACGCCCACCCCCAGCGCTCGAACCGCGCGCGTTCCGCCGCCATGCGCGCGATGCGTCGTCTCATCCTGCGGAGGATTCCATGACCTCACATTCCATCTCGCGCGCCGCCCTCGTGGCGTGTGTTTCCGTTCTCGCACTCACCGGCTGCAACAAGTCGAAGTCCAACAACCCCGTGGCGAGCGGCCCCACCGCCAACGTCGGCATCGTGATGAACGCGCTCAACATGGGTGCGAACGCGTTCACGCCCAATCCGGTGACCGTGGCCGCCGGCACCACGGTGATCTGGAAGAACAACGACGGCATCACACACACGGTCACGAGCACCACGGCGGCCGAGTCCTACAACTTCTCGATCGCGCCGGGCAGCACCGGCAGCCACTTGTTCTCGACGGCGGGTTCGTTCAGCTACAAGTGCTCGATCCCCGGCCACACGATGAACGGGTCGGTGACGGTCACGCCCTGAGGACGGTCACGAGGAGATCGAAAAGTCGCGGCGGATGGCGGCTTCGCGGTCCTTGGCGTCGAAGATCTCGATGGTGACGCTGTAGCGCCCGGGCGTGAGACCGCTCGCGTCCAAGGGCACGAGATAGGCGCTCGAGGTGGCGGGGTCGGGAACCGGGCGCAGCTCCTGGAGCACGATCCCGCCCTGCGCGTCGTTGACCGTGATCACGACGCGGCAGGTATTGCCCTGGCAGCGCGGGACGGCCTCGTACGAGCGCACGACCTCGAACGCCAGCTGTCCGCTCTTGCCCCGCGTCGAGAGCGTGCGCGAGGGATTCGGGCGTACCACCCACTCGTACCAGGTGCGGTCGTCGGACGAGCCCGGCTCCCACTTCTTGACCGACTCCAGGAAGAGCGGGTCGCCGATGCTCCATCCATAATGGCGGTGGGAGATCTCAGGGACGACGGCGATGGCGTTGGCCTCGCCGCGCGGCACGGAGTCGAGCCCGGCGGCCGAGGCCGAGATGAGCGGATAGGCTTCGAGGTGCACGCGGTAGGTTCCGACCTTGAGTGGAATGTGGAGCGGGGCCGGGAAGCCGCCGCTTTCGCCTTCGAGTCCGCTCTGCAGAGGATCGACGAGCTTTTCTTCCTTCGCCACCTGCTTGCCCGTCGTGTCGTAGACCTGGGCACGGATGCGGAAGGTGACGCGCGACCAATCGACCGAAGCAGTCGGTCCGGCGGCGCGCTCCTTTTCGAGATTCCACCACAAGACGAGCCCCGTCTTCTTGGCGAAGCCCAGCTCGGCGATCGCATCCACCCACAAGCCGAGCTGGGGAGTGAGGTTCACCGGCTGCTCGAATCCTTGGTTGTCGCTGGCTGAATCGGGGGACGTTCCCGGCGCCGGAGAGTCGTCGGAGGCGGCGCCAGCGGGGGCTCCGGTTGCGAGCGCGAGCGCCGAGGCGAAGATCGAGCTGAGAAGGAGGCTGGACCAGCGGCTGGAAGGCACGACGAAAGCCTTCCACACCGATTCGGAAGGCGCAAGTCGGGAGGGCCCGCCGCGGTGTTCCTACAGAGTCCCCGGTGCTTGACCCTGTGGGGCGCGGGACCGTAAGGTGCGGTCCGACCAGCGGCTTCCAAGCCGCCTTTTCGATTGCATTTCGGAGGAATCGTGGCCAAGGGAAAGCGGACCTACCAGCCCCACAAACGGCGCCGGCGCAAGGTGCACGGCTTTCGCGCCCGCATGAAGACCAAGAACGGTCGCAAGGTGTTGAGCCGGCGGCGCGCCCAGGGCCGCAAGCGGCTCACCGTCTCGAGCTCGTAGCCACACGCCGGTTTCCGCGCCATCGAAAGCACGGCATCGAGCCATCGCATCCCGCCATCGGGGGACTCGCTGCCGCCCGCCGGATTCTCCGTCGCCATGCTGCCGCGCAGCCGCCGACTGACCCGCGAGCGGGACTACCGCGCGGTCTATGACCGAGGCCGCGCATCGCGTTCTTCGGCTTTGGTTTGCCTGGCCCTGGAGGTGGGCGACGAGCCCACGCGCGTGGGCATCGTGGCGAGCAAGAAGGTGGGCGACGCGGTGCGCCGCAACCGCGCCAAGCGGCGGCTGCGCGAGGCGGTGCGCTTGGTGTGGCCTCGGCTGGCCGATGCCGGTTGGCACGTGGTCGTGATTGCGACCGCGGAGACCGGCACCCTAGACTTCGGCGATCTCGTCGAAGCGCTGCGGCGAGGGCTCATGCAAACGGGTGTTCTCTCCGACGCTCCCCGATGAGGCAAGGATGACGAGCCACACGACATCGGGACATCTGGCCACGCGCGGCTTCCTGGCTCTTCTCGGCGCTTACCGGCGCCGCGTTTCGCCTGGGCTGGGAGCGAATTGCCGTTTCGTCCCGAGCTGCTCCGCCTATGCCGAGCAGGCGCTGGCGCGTCACGGCTTTTGGAGAGGAATCGCGCTCGCGGCCTGGCGCCTGGCTCGCTGCCACCCGCTCGGAGGCCGCGGCCTCGATCCAGTTCCGGATTCGTTCCCCTTCTCTCGAGGAAACTGAGTGGACCGCAAGACCATCCTCGCGCTCGTTCTGTCGGCGCTCGTTCTTCTGCTCGTGCCCCGTCTCCTCGAGCTCGTGGGTTTGGGGCCGCCGCGCACCAAGCCCGCCGTCTCGACACCGAGCCAGATGGCGGCTGATTCGGCGGCCGCCGCCCGCCAGCAGACGGCGCTGCCAAGTGACACGGCACGGGTGTCAGCACCCCGCGCCGCGGGTGCTTTCGCCTCCGCGCTGAACGCGCCGGCGCGCACCTTCACGGTGAGCAGCGCCTTGTACGACGCTCGCTTCGACACCCGTGGCGCGCGCTTGATCGGGGTTTCTCTGCATCGTCTGAAGAGCGCCGACGGCACGCCCGTGCGCCTGGACGGCATGCCCTCGGTGGCGCTCGATCTCGGAGACGAGAAGGCCAAGCCGCTGCTCGCCGATGCCGTGTACGAGAGCAGCGAGAGCACCGACGCCCAAGGCAACGTGCTCCAGGTGCGCTTCCAGGCCGCCGATACCGCCGGCCTGCGCGTGGTGCAGACCTACTCGCTCGATCCCAAGCGCTACGTGATCGGGCTCGAGGTGCGCCTGGACGGTGCGGTGGCCCGTGGCATCTCCAAGTACCACGTCGAGTTGCAGTCATGGCCGCTGGTGACCGAGCGCAACGTCCAGGAGGACATCAAGAATCTCCAAACCGTGAGCCGCGTCGGCAACGACGTGTTCCGTCACCCCTTCAACGATCTGAAGAAGAATCTGCGCACGCACACCGGAGCGGTGGGCTGGACAGCCGTGCGCTCCAAGTATTTCTCCCTCGCCGTGGTTCCCGACGGCGCGAGCGCCGAGGAAGCGATCAACGGATTGCCGCAATCGGCGGTGGCGCAGACGACCAACGGCAGCGTGCCCGCGCGCGTGGCGTCCACTCTGGTGCTGCCGATTCCCGCCTCTGGCGTGCCCCAGCGCCTGCTCCTCTACGCCGGACCGAACGACTACTGGGCACTCGACAAGATCGGCTTCCATCTCGAGGACCTGGTCGACCTCGGATGGCGATGGCTCTTGCCGTTCTCGCGCGCCATCTTGCGCGTGCTGGTGTTCTTGCACGGATTCGTGCCCAACTACGGACTCGTCATCCTGTTGCTCTCGGCGCTGGTGAAGGTGGTCTTCCATCCGCTGACCGCGTCTTCGATGAAGTCGATGCGCGCCATGCAGCGCATCCAGCCGGAGATCGAGAAGATCCGCAAGAAGTACGAGAGCGATCCGCAGAAGATGAACACGGCGGTCTTCGCGCTCTACAAAGAGAACAAGGTCAACCCGCTGGGCGGCTGCTTGCCGCTTCTGATCCAGATGCCGGTTCTGTTCTCGCTCTACCAGGTGTTCCTGCACGCCATCGAGCTGCGCCAGGCTCCTTTCGTGGCCTGGATCAACGACTTATCGGCCCCCGACACCTTGTTTTCCATCAAGGGGTTCCCGTTCCCGGTCGAGATCCGAATCCTGCCCCTCATCATGTTCGGATCGGCCATCCTGCAGCAGCGGATGACACCGACCGATCCGCGGCAGGCGCAGACCATGCAGCTCATGAACGTTTTCCTGCTCGTGTTGTTTTACAATCTACCTTCGGGGCTGGTCCTCTACTGGACCGTCACCAATCTCCTGACCGCCGCCCAGCAGTACCTCGTCACGCATGGTGAGCGGTCGATGAAGCCGAAGCCCAAAGCCGCCTGAGAGGGTTTTTCATCCCTCCGGGAGGATCGATGCCTCCCTCACGAATGCACTCTTCGCGCCCGCCCGGCGGGTCGCGCTCCTCGCCGCCTCCTCGAGGTGGGCGTACGGCGCGTCCTCGTACCCCGCGCGAAGAGGACCTGGTCGAGCTCGAATACGCCGAGGCGCTGGGCGCGACTGTCGACGAAGCGATCAAGAACGCGCTCGAGATCCTGGGCGCCGACGCCGACGAGGTCGAAGTCCAGGTGCTCGAGAAAGGCCATCGCTCGTTCTTGGGCATCGGACGCACGACGCCGTATCGCGTCCGCGTTTCTTGGCGTGAGGATCTCGACGAAGAGGTGATCGAGGAGGAGGTCTCGGAGCGCGAGCCGCGGGAACCGGCGCCGCGACCGGCCCCACCTCGCGAGCCCGAGGCGCGCGAGACGCGTGAACGACGTGGTGCTTTCGAGAGGCGTGGCTCTCCCGACTCCGCCG
Organism: Candidatus Eiseniibacteriota bacterium; assembly: GCA_035259005.1. Classification (GTDB taxonomy): domain Bacteria; phylum Eisenbacteria; class RBG-16-71-46; order RBG-16-71-46; family DASYSL01; genus DASYSL01. Next base: position 137 of record DATFWU010000271.1, on the reverse strand, counting down.
AGGCTCCTCCTGGCTCACGGCCCGCCCCGGCGGCGCCCGCGCAAGTGCCGCCGCCACAATCTTCTCCCCAGCCCAAGACGCCAAGCTCGCTGGCTTCGACAAACTCCTTCGAGATTGCCGATCAGGGGCGGCAGCTA
>DATFWU010000270.1:0-7438 GCA_035259005.1 Candidatus Eiseniibacteriota bacterium | reverse complement strand
ACCGACTGCGTCTGGTGCCAGAAGGCGCTCAGGAAGTTGGAGATGGATTGCATCATGGCTTGCGACCTCTCGCGCTACGTGACGGACTCGGCGGCTCTCGATTCGGCCCCGGGCTCGATCTCGCGCACCACGCGTCCGTCGGGATCGACGACGCGCAGCCGCTTGCCCGTCTGCCAGCTCAGGAGCCGTGTCGGCACGCCGAGAGATGCTTCCTCCGCGGCCGTCATCACCGTGTGCCACCCGCCCCAATCGGGGGCGAACAGCTGCAGTTGATAGCGCCGAATGGCGGGCCTCCCCGATTCTTCCTGCGACTCGGACGTTGGGCAATCGCGGCGCGTGTTCGGTCACGCCGCTCAACTATTTTAGAGAAGCGGAACCGGCGGCTCAAGGGCGCGCGACGCGATCGAGGCTCGCCCGATGCGCCTCGATTGCATTTCGCAACGGGGCCGCGCTAGGCCTCGAATCCGGCTTCGAGAAGCCGTGGCAGGAGCGGCTCCAGGATGCGCAGGCTCACGCCCCAGAGCCGGGCGTCGCCGATCTTGAGGAAGCGCACGCGCTCGGGCCTGGGAATGCCGAAGAAGCGCATCTCGGCCTCGCCCCTCGCTTCGGCGGCGGCAAGATCGAGGGCGCGCGCCTCGATGACTTGGACGACCTCGCGCGGGTCCGGCGTCCAGTGGGCCGGCGGGGCGACGCGGGCCAGAAAAGGCGCGATCCGAAATCCGGTCGAGCGCGTCTCGAGCACCGGCAGGGCATCCAGCACATGGACGCGATCGCGCGTGAGTCCGATCTCCTCCTCGGCCTCGCGGAGCGCGGTGTCGAGAGGCGAGGCGTCGCCAGGGTCGCTGCGTCCGCCCGGAAACGCGATCTGCCCGCCGTGCACGCCGCCTTCGGCGCGCACGATGAGCACGATGCGGAGATCGCCGACGGGGTCCCGGAATACGGGCACGAGCACCGCGGCGTCGACCAGCTCACGCGTCAAGCGAGATCTCTCCCATCCAAAGAAAAGGCCCCGGCCGGAAGCGGACCGGGGCCGTGTGGGCGAGCGCCAGGCGAGGCCTAGCGCCCCTTGAACTGCGGCTTTCTCTTCTCGACGTAGGCGTTGAGCCCTTCCTTGGCGTCCTCGCCCTGGAAGAGCTGTTGCTGCAGCTCGCGCTCGACCGCGAGCGCCTGCTCGAAGCTGATCTCGAGACCCGACTGCACCGAGCGCTTGATGCGGCCCACGGCGCGCGAAGCGCGATTCGGCGGGCAGAAGCCCTTGGCGTACTCGAGCACCTGGTCGAAGAAGTTGTCGCCTTCGAGGATCTGGTTCACCAGGCCCAGCTTCTCCGCTTCTTCGAAGTCGAACGTGCGCCCCGTGGCCATGAGCTCGATGGCCTTGCTCTTGCCGATCAGGCGCGCGATGCGCTGCGTGCCGCCCGTGCCCGGGAGCACGCCGAGCGCCACTTCCGGCAACCCGATCTTGCCCGCGCCCTTCTTGGCGATGCGGATGTCGGCCGCCATGGCGATCTCGAGACCGCCGCCCACCGTGTGGCCGTTGAGTGCGGCGATCACCAGCTTGGGCGTGTGCTCGAGACGGTTCAGCGTCTCGTTGGCGTGCAGGCAGAAGAAGTACTTGAAGTACGGGTCGGCCTTGGAAAGCATCGAGATGTTGGCCCCGGCGCAGAAGAACTTGTCGCCGGCACCGCGGATCACGATGACGTGCACCTCGGGATCGAAGCGGGCGCGCAGGATCGCGGCGTCCAGCTCCTGCATCATCTCGTAGGTGTAGGTGTTGGCCGGAGGATCGCTCAGCTCGAAGATGGCGACGCCTCCCTGATTTCTATAGGTCACGAGCTTGCCCATCGTTTCGACGCTGCTCATCGCGATCCCCTCCTTCGGTTGATCTTCATCGTCCCAGGCGCTCGAAGAGCACCGCCACGCCCTGCCCGCCGCTCACGCACAGCGTGGCGATCCCGTAGCGCCCCTTCCGTCTCGAAAGCTCCGCCAACAGAGTGACCGCGATGCGTGTCCCGCTGCAACCGGTCGGATGGCCGAGAGCGATCGCGCCGCCGTTGACGTTGAGCCGCGCGCGATCGAAGTGCAGCTCGCGGTCGCAGGCGATGACCTGCGCCGCGAAGGCTTCGTTCAGCTCCACCAGGTCGATCTCGGTGAGGTTGAGCAAGTTCCGGCTCAAGAGCTTCTCCACCGCCGGCACCGGGCCGATTCCCATACGCGCCGGATCCACGCCCACCGCCACCGCGTCCACGAGCCGCGCCTGCACCCGAGCGCCCAGCCGCTCGGCTTGGTCCTCGGAGAGCACGAGCATCGCCGCGCCGCCGTCGGTGATCGCCGACGAGTTGCCGGCGTGCACGCTGCCTTCCTTCTTGAAGACGGGCGGCAGCTTGGCGAGCCCCTCGAGGCTGGTGTCGGCCCGCGGGTGCTCGTCCTGCTCGATCTTCGTCTCGCGGCCCTTCTGGTCGCGCACGACCACCGGCGCCACCTCCTCGGCGAAGCGCCCGTCGGCCCAGGCGGCCGCCGCGCGCCTCTGCGAGGCGAGCGCGTACTCGTCCTGCTCGGCGCGCGTAATCCCGTACTCGGCGACCAGCGTTTCGGCCGTCTCGCCCATGACCTGGCCGCACAACGGACACAGATATCCATCGCGATACATGGCGTCGACGAGCCGCTGATCGCCCAGCTTCTTGCCCCAGCGTCCGTCGGGATAGAGAAACGGAATCTGGCTCATGTTCTCGGCGCCGCCGGCGAGCACGCAGCCGGCCTCGCCCAAGGCCACGGCGCGCGCCGCTTCGACCACGCTCATGAGGCCCGAGGCGCAGGCCATGTTGATCGTGAAGGCGGGCACACGGTCGTCGAGCCCGGTCGCGCGCACCACCTGGCGCGCGAGGTTCGGCCCGTTGCCGGCCTGGCGCGCGTGGCCGAACACCACCTGCTCGACCGCGGACGCCGGCACGCCGGCGCGCGTGAGCGCGGCCCGCGCGGCGATGGCTCCCAGCTCGGCCGCGGGCACGCCGGCGAGGCCGCCGCCGAACTTGCCGATCGGCGTGCGCACCGCGCCGGCGACAAAGACCTTCTTTCCGTTCACGCGCGAACCGTCACGAGAGGTCCACCCAGACGGTCTTGGTCTGCGTGTAGCCCTCGAGCGCGGCCGAGCCGAGCAGCCGGCCGTAGCCGCTCTGCTTGTAGCCGCCGAACGGCGCCGCCGCGTCGTAGCGATTGTACGTGTTCACCCACACCGTGCCCGCCTTGAGACGCCTGGCCACACGGTGCGCGCGCTTCACGTCTTTGGTCCACAACCCGGCCGCGAGCCCGTAGGGAGAATCGTTGGCGATCTGGACCGCCTCGTCCTCCGAATCGAACGGCAGCACGACGAGCACCGGGCCGAAGATCTCTTCCTGCGAGATCGTCATCTCGGGGCGCACCTGGTCAAACACCGTGGCCTCGACGAAATAGCCCTTGCCGTTCACCGTCGCCGCCTTGCCGCCGCAGCGAAGGCGCGCGCCCTCGGCCTTTCCCTTTTCGATGTAGCCGAGCACCGCCTTCTGCTGCGCCGCGCTCACCACGGCGCCGAGTCGCGTCTTGGGATCGAAGGGATCGCCGGGTGCCCGCTTCCTCGCCTGCTCGACCACCTTTTCGACCAGCGCGTCGTGCACCGAGCGCTCGACCAGGAGCCGCGAGCCGGCGGCGCACACCTCGCCTTTGCCGTAGAAGATGCCGGTGATCGCGCCGCGCACGGCGGCGTCGAGATCGCCGTCGGCGAAGATCACGTTGGGACTCTTGCCGCCCAATTCGAGCGAGACTTTCTTCACTGTCTCCGCGCACTCGCGCGCGATCCACTTGCCGACTTCGGTCGAGCCCGTGAAGGAGATCTTGTCGACGCCGGGATGGCGCACGAGGGCGGCACCCGCCGACGAGCCCGGCCCGGGCACCACGTTGAAGGCGCCCGCGGGCACGCCGGCCTCGGCCATCACCTCGGCGAGAAGCAGCGCAGTGAGCGGCGTCTGCAGCGCCGGCTTGAGCACCACGGCGTTGCCCGTGGCCAGCGCCGGGGCGATGTGCCAGGTCGCCATGTTGAGCGGAAAGTTCCAGGGCACGATCGAGCCCACCACGCCGAGGGGCTCGCGCAGCGTGTAGGCGTGGAACGGTCCGGCCGAGAGCGGCAGCACCTCGCTCGTCATCTTGCTCGGCCAGCCGGCGAAGTATTGGAAGACGGAGATCGACTCGGCGACGTCGATCTTCGATTCGAAGAGCGGCTTGCCGTTGTGCAGGGTTTCGAGCGTGGCGAACTCGTCGGCGCGACGCAGGAGCCCTTCCGCCACCTGGCGCAGGACAGCCTCGCGATCGCGCGGGGTCATCTTGCGCCACGGGCTACTCTCGTCGTCGAAGGCGGCGCGCGCCGCGGCGACGGCGCGGCTCACGTCCTCTGGCCCGGCTTCCGCGCAGGTCGTGATGGTCTCGCCGAGGGCGGGATTCTCGACCTCGAAGGTCTTGCCCGAGGACGACTCCTGCCACTCGCCGCCGATGTACAGCTTGCCGGGACGTACCTGCGTCGCGGTCCCCGTGGTGCTCATCGTGCCTCCATCGCCGACAGCGAGGCCGTGCCGCGCGGCACCGGCTTGCCGTCCACGTAGTCGTACACGCCCTTGCCCGTCTTGCGGCCCAGACGCCCCGCCTTCACGTACTGCACCATGAGCGGCACCGGCCGGAAGCGCTCGCCCAGCGTCTGGGAGAGGAAGCTCAAAATGCTTAGACGCGTGTCGAGCCCCACGAGATCCACGAGCTCGAAGGGCCCCATGGGGTGGTTCAGGCCGAGCTTGAGCGCCTTGTCGATGTCTTCCGGCGGAGCCACGCCCTCCTGCAGCATGCGGAAGGCCTCGTTGCCGATGAGCGCGTTGACGCGCGTGGTGATGAAGCCCGGCGACTCGTTCACCACCACCGTCTCCTTGCCCAGGCGCCGCGAGACGTCTTCGGCCGTCTTCACCGTGTCGGCGTCGGTCTCGAGCGCGCGCACGATCTCGATGAGCCGCATGCGGTGCACGGGGTTGAAGAAGTGCATGCCGACGACGCGCGGCGCGCGTGCCGTGGCCGCGGCCATCTCGGTCACGGAGAGCGACGAGGTGTTGGTGGCGAGAATGGCTTCGGGCTTGGTGGCGCGGTCGAGACGGGCGAAGAGATCGAGCTTGAGACGGATGTCCTCGGGGGCGGCCTCGATCACGAGATCGGCCTTGGCGACCGCGGCTTCCAGCTCGCGCACTGTGGCAAGGCGCAGCGCACGCGCGGCCGCGGCGTCCACCTTGCCCGCCTCCACGCCCTTGTCGACGAGCTTTCGGATCTCGTCCTCGGCCCGCGCGAGGGCTTCGCCGCTCACGTCATACAGCGTGGTGTCGAATCCGGCGATGGCGGCGGCGTACGCGATGCCGCGCCCCATGATGCCGGCGCCCAGAACCGCGATCCGCTCGACGCGCATGATGACCTCGGGGGTGGCTCACAATCGGTGGGGTGTGGCTCGAACGAAGTCGTTCGAGCCGGAGTCTAGCCGAGGCCCCCGAAGCGCGGCAAGGCCGCGACATTTCGGCCGCAAGCGACAAGGCCCGCTCGCGTCGAGCGGGCCTTAGCGTGTCGTGCGCGCGAGAGTTCGCGCCGCGGGGGATGTGACCGCGAGAGCACTCGATCTATCGGCCGCGACCTCCGTGTTCGCCGGCCATGCCCATCTGCATCGCGTCGCCGCGACCGAACCCCTGGCCAGGCGCCATGCCGCCGTAGCCGCGTCCGATCCCCCGTCCCATGCTGTAGCCCCGCGAAATACCGCTGAGCTCACGTCCGCCGCCACCACTGCCACCGCGATAGATCTGCGGCGAGCCCTGGCGCGCCGGGGCGCCGAATCCGCGTCCGCCGCCGCCACGATAGACCGGGGCTCCGTAGCCGCGCGACGCCTGGCCGCCGTAGCCGTAGCCCCGTGCCGGTCCCGCGTTGCGCTCGCCCCCACGCTCGCCGCCATAGATGACACGCGAGCGGCCCCAGGCGCGACCGTCGCCCACGCTCATCATCTGGCGGCCGCGCTCGGCCCCGCCGCCCATACCGCGGCTCCAGGCGCCGTTTCCGCCACGAACCACGCGGCTGCCCAGGCTGCCGTCGCCGCCGCGGATCCACGAGCCGCGATTGACCACGCCGGAGCGCATCTCGCGATTCATGAGCCCGCTCATGTCCGGCGTGCGCTGCCGCACGGTCTGCGAGCCCGGCCCGCGCATCGCGTAGCCCTGGCCCGAGCGCGAGCGCTGTTCGACGGCCCCGCCGGTGTTGAGCATGTGACGACCACCGCCCGAGCTGCTCCAGTCATGCCAGGTCAGCGTGCCGCCGCCATAGGGATGTCCGCCGCCCTGATAGTAGACACGGTAGCTGTTGTAACCCGAGCCGCAGTAGCCGCCGCCGTAGTAGTACGAGCTCTGCGCGCAGGCGAAGTACGGATAGCCGTAGTAACCGTAGGCGTACGGCCAGTAGTACGACGCGTAGAACGCCGGCCAACCGATGGAGAATGAGAATCCGGCGCTGTACATGTACGGATAGAAGAACGGATCGTAGCAGTAGGCGCGCGCCAGCGGCCCGTAGTAGTAGCCGGGCGTGAACACGTAGGGCGTGGTGTCAGGCGTCGGAAGCTCGGCCTCCGGTGCCTGATCGGTATCCGGCTGCTCGTCCTGATCGCCCTGGCCCAGCTGGTAGCCGTAACGATCGGCGGCCGCTTTGGGATCCATGAGGGCGCTCACGACATCGTCGGAGACGCCTTTGTCCTGCAGGTATTTGATGTCGTCGGAGGTGAGGTCCCAGGCCTCGGCGTCGGCGCAGATCTTGGCGATGATGACGTCGTCGCTCGTGCCTTGCTTGGTCAGCTCGATGGCATCATCGGGCGACAAGGCCCACGAGGCCGCGGCATTGCCGAGGACCACTACGGCCGCGATGGATGCGGCCCAGGCGAAGGTGCGGAGGGCGCGCTGCATGGTGCGACTCCCGTTCCGGGCGCGACCGCCCAATGTGTTGAAACCAAGTCCCGAGACCATTCTGAGACGCCTCCTTCAGGCCGTCAATCCAGCCGGACGCGCGTCAGGCGCCCGGAGCGCCGATGCGCTCCCAGCGATTCTCGTCGAGGTTGTAGATCCAGCAGGCGCCGGCCTTCGTGACCAGGAATCCGAAGCCCTGCATCTGCACGATGTCTTGCGGCGGCACCGGCAGGGGCAGCACCTTGCGCCTCTCCCCGTCCAGCGTGAACGACTGGTCGACTGTGACCCACTTGCGACTCTCGGGGCGGTATTGCCACAGGGTGCCGTCGTCGGTGAGGACCCCGCCCACCCCCCACGCCAAGAGAATGTTTCCCGCCGGGGCCGGTCGCTCGGCCGCCCGAGCCGTGCCGCCGCGCCAGGAGGCGAACGCCAAAGCCATGATGCAAGCGAGG
>DATFWU010000269.1:0-11183 GCA_035259005.1 Candidatus Eiseniibacteriota bacterium | reverse complement strand
CTGACCGCGCTCGGAGCCCTCCTCGACCACCCCGCCAAGCCGTTCGTCGCCGTGATCGGCGGGGCCAAGATCTCGGGCAAGATCGACGTGCTCGAGCATCTCCTGGGGCTCGTCGACACCTTCCTCATCGGCGGCGGGATGATGTTCACCCTGGTCAAGGCTCAGGGTGGCGCGATCGGCCGCTCGCTTCTGGAAGAAGACAAGCTCGAGACCGCCGCTCATTTCTTGCGCCACGCCCGGGAGAAGGACGTGCGCGTCCTGGTGGCTCCCGACTGCCGCGCGGCGGCGTCGCCCCAGGGAGGCGAGACGCGCGTCGTGGCCTCGGACCGCGTGCCCGACGATTGGCTCGGCGTCGACATCGGACCCGAGTCGGAGGCGCAGTTCCGCGCCGAGATCGTGGGGGCACGCACCGTGCTGTGGAACGGGCCCATGGGCATCTTCGAGGTGCCCGCCTTCGCCTCGGGCACTTTGTCCGTGGCCAGAGCCCTTGCCGACGCCACCAAGCGCGGCGCGCACACCGTGGTGGGGGGCGGCGACTCGGTGGCCGCGGTGCACGAGGCCGGTGTCGCTTCCCACATCACCCACGTGTCGACCGGCGGCGGCGCGTCGCTCGAGTTTCTCGAAGGCAAGACGCTGCCCGGCGTGCAGGCGCTCGACACCCGCGTCCAGGCGGTCTCTTGAACGCCTCGCGTCCGCCGGTCGTGGCCGGCAATTGGAAGATGAACAAGACCAATCCCGAAGCCGTTTCGCTGGTTCGTGAGCTCATCGCCGAGCTGGGCGCGTCGCCGCCGTGCGAGATCGTTCTCTGTCCCCCGTTCACGGCTTTGACCGAGGTCTCGCTGCTCTTGGGAGGAACCGCGATCCGTCTCGGCGCGCAGAACCTACACGCCGAGGCCAAGGGAGCGTTCACCGGCGAGGTCTCGGGCGACATGGTGCGCTCGACCGGGTGCACGCACGTCCTCGTCGGGCACTCGGAGCGGCGCCGTCTGTTCGGCGAGAGCGACGACATGGTGGCGAAGAAGACGCGCGCCGCGCTCGCCTCGGGATTGAGCCCCATCGTGTGCCTGGGGGAGACGCTCGAGGAGCGCGAGCGAAACGAAACCGCGGCCGTGGTCACGCGGCAGCTCGAAGTCGCCGTGCTCGGGCTTCCTCCCGACGCCGTGCCGCGACTCCTGCTTGCCTACGAGCCGGTGTGGGCGATCGGCACCGGTCGTACGGCGACGCCGGCTCAGGCCCAGGAAGTGCACGCGCTCCTGCGCGCGCGCCTGGGCGAGCGCTTCGGCGAGAGCGGGCGGCGCGTGCGCATTCTCTATGGGGGAAGCTGCACGGCAGACAGCGCCGGCGACCTCCTCTCGCAGGAAGACGTGGACGGCACGCTTGTCGGCGGCGCCTCGCTCGAGGCCAAAGGGTTCGCGCGCATCGCCCGGGCCGCGGGGGCGGCGCGTTGACGCCCGGGCCGCCTGGCTGCTAACGTTCAAATCCGGCGGCCTCCCAGGCCGCCGAACTCTTGAAGGAGCCTCCTTTCATGTTCGCGTTTCTCATGGTCTTGCACGTCTTCATCTGCTTTCTCCTCGTGATCTCGGTCCTGCTCCAGGCGGGCCGGGGCGGCGGGCTCTCGGGCTCGTTCGGCGCCGGCGGCGGCCAGGCCATCTTCGGCGGCCGCGGGGCCGCGACCTTCTTCAGCAAGGCGACGGTGGTGCTGGGCGCGCTCTTCTTCGTCAGCTCGCTTGGTCTCGCCATGATGTCGAGCGCGGTCACGGCGCGGCGAAGCCTGGTGCAGGAAGCGGCCAAGCGCGCCAATCCGGAAGGCGGCGCTCCGGCCGCGGGCGCGGGCGCGCGCCCGGCCCCGGGCACGACCGGCGCTCCCGCGCCGAGCGGTGCTGCGCCTTCGGGCGCTGCGCAAGCGACGCCGAGTGGCACGCAACCGGCGCCCGCCCGTCCGCAAGGCAAGTGAGTCCGCGAGGTTGATTTCGATTCCACGCTAAGCGAAGATGCCGCGCGAGTGCCCGGGTGGTGGAACCTGGTAGACACGTACGTTTGAGGGGCGTATGGGGAAACCCGTGCGAGTTCAAATCTCGCCCCGGGCACCAATGCACCGCGCAGCCTTCTTGCTCTTCCTTCTCTTCCTTCTCTAGAACACTTCCTCTGCCCATTCGTCGAGTGCGCTCTTGCCCTCGACCATCTCCTCGACCGCACACGCCGCGGTGAAGAGGAGGTCGAGCGCGGCCGGCGAGCGCGCCTCGGCAGCGCGCAGCGCCTCCGGCGAGAAGGCCGCGCGCACGCTCGGCGACTGCGCGGCCAGGCGATCCAGCAGGCGACGCCGTGGCCCGCCCGTGGCTTCGCGTCGCGCCGCGCCACGCTTCTTGAGCCAGCGAACGAAGCCCGGAAAGCGCCGGCTCGCCTCGCGCAGGCGGCGCAGGAGGACGTAGTGGAGAGCGTCGGGTGCCACGCCGAGATTGGCGTCGGGAACGCCAGTGACTCCGCGATGCAGCGAGCGCAGGAAGAAGCGATAGAGGCCGTAGCCCGCCTTGTGCGCATCCGGCACCGCGAGGGCGCGGCGCACGAAGTCGCGCGCGTAGAAGGGCGCCACCGTCCACACCTGATGCCGGTTGCGATCCTCGCCCTCGTAGAGCCAGCGCCGCCCGCGCTCGGAGAACAGAAAACGCGCCACCCGGTAGGGGGCCGAGCGCTCGGGATAGCTCTCGATCACTTCGGCCACGCTGGCCGCGAGGTCCGCGCGCGACACGCCGGTCAGGCGCGCCACCTCCTCGGGCGTCCAGATCGCTTGTTTGTCGAGCAGGTAGGAGACGACGGCGTCCGTCGATCCGCGGATCGGCGCGCGCAAGTCGGGCAGGACCTTGTCGCCGCCCTCGCCCGTCCATAGCCCCAGGTCCGGTCCATAGGCCTGGCTCACGGCCTCGAGCAAGTCGAGGCTCCCGGCCATGCCGAGGGCGTTCAAGCCCAGCTTCCAGTCGAGCAAGCGAGCCAGCGAGCGGCCGCGCGGCGTGGGCGGGGTGAAGAGTGTCCAGGGTGCGCCCACGATCTCGCTCACGCGCCTCGCCACCGTCGCCTCGTGCGCGTAGACGCCGCGGGGATCGACATAGGTGAAGGCGCGAAAGGGAAGTCGAGCGCGCGCGAGGGCCGCGGCCACGGCCCGTGAGTCGAGCCCGCCGCTCAGGGCGACGACGATCGGCCCCGTGGCTCGAGCCCGTGCCTCGCACGCGTGGACGAACCGGTCAGCCAGCTCGCGCCCCGCTTCCCTGAGCCCGACGGGGCGCCGCTCTTGGTGCTCGAGATCGAGAGGCCAGTCGCTGGGGACGAAACGGTGGCCGTCGGCATCGACGATCAGCCGGGATCCTGCCGGCGGCACGCTCACGCCTTGAGCCAGCGTGCGCGTGCCGATGGCAAAGCCGAAAAGAAGCAGTTGCGCGAGGCCGAGAGAATCGGGGGTGACCGGCTGGCCCGCGATCACGCGCCTGGGTTCGCGCGCCGCGCGCACGACGCCATCCAGGGCACGCACGTAGAATGGCAAGCGGCCCAGCGCGTCGGGTACGAGGTGCAGGCGCCGGGTTCTCTTCTCATAGAGAAGCGCGATGAATTCTCCGTCTCGCTCTTGCAGGCGTTTCGCCCAGGCGGCCGTGTCGCTGGGCGCCTGAAGTGTTTCGGCGAGCAGGGACTGGTCGCTCGCGCCGTAGACGCGGCCGTCGATCAAGGCAAAGGCGTCGTCGTTTTCCTGCCGGACGAGCGGATCACGCAGGGTCTCGAGGGCCTCGATGCGGCAGGTGCCGTCGTCGAAGAGCGTGCCGCTCGCCGCGGCGTCACTCGAACCATACGCGAGAGAAAACCCGGGCATGGGCGCCCTAGCGACCGCGGAAGCGGCGCGCCACCGCGGTGAGAGCGCCCACCAGCTCGTCGCGCTCGGAGATCCCGAACACGCCGTAGAGCCAGATCACGAGGCCGCCGCCGAGCACGACGCCGAGGCCGACGACGGTGGCGCGGCTCAGCCATCCCTGCACCGGCCAGGTCTCGCCCCAGGCGCCGAGCAAATAGAGAACGCCTCCCATGAGCGCGCAGGCCACGGCCGCGCGCGCCGTCGTCGTGAGCACGAGATGGCCGCCCAGGTTTCCGACCCGCCGCTTCATCCACAGCCAGAGCTGCGCGAAGTTGAAGACCGAGGTGAATCCCAAGGAGAGCGCGAGTCCCACGTGGCCCCAGACGCGCATGAGCCAAAGATTGAGCGCCAGGTTCACGGCCACCGAGAGAAAGCTCGCGACCAGCGGCGTCTTGGTGTCGCCGAGGGCGTAGAACGCGGGCACCAGAACGCGGATGCCGCTGAAGGCGGCGAGGCCGACGCAGTAGGCCATGAGCGCGTTCGCCGTCTGCACCGTGTCGTGCGCGGTGAAGAGCCCGTGCTGATAGAGAAGCGCGGTGAGCGGCCGCGACAGGACGACCAGGAAGACCGCGGCCGGAAGACCGAGGAGGATGGCGAGGCGCACGGCGCGGCCGAGCGTTTGCTTGAACCCTTCCATGTCGCCCGCCGCCACGAAGCGCGAGAAGGAGGGGAGCGACACGGTCGCGAGCGCGGTGCCGAAGAGGCCGATGGGCACGAAGAGGATGCGAAACGCATAGGCGAGCCACGACACCGCCCCGGTGCCGAGCGTCGAGGCGAGCCACGAGTTGATGACCACGTTGATCTGCACCGCCGAGAGACCGATGGCCGCCGGCCACATCAGGGTTGCCACGCGCTTGACGCCGGGATGGCCCAGGCGCGGCGGCCACGTCGGGCGGAATCCCAGCTTCCACAGGGGCGGGATCTGAACCGCGAGCTGCAGAAGCGCGCCGGCGAGCACGCCCACCGCCATGGCGAGGATGGGCTCGGCTCCCAGCGCGTGCATCACCGGCACCATGGCCAGGGTGACGACGATGGAGCCGATGTTGAACCAGATGGGGGAGAGCGCGGCCGCGCCGAAGCGGTGCATCGAGTTGAGCATGCCCATGGCGGCCGCGGCCAGGGCCACGAGCGGCAGGAACGGGAGCATGACTCGCGCCATGAGGGTCGTGAGCTCGAGCTTGCCCGGCACCTGGGCGAAGCCCGGCGCCATGATCCGCACGAGCGCGGGAGCGAAGAACCACACTACGATGACCACGAGCGAGAGGCCGATGAGGATCGTGTTCACGACCTGTGCGCCCAGCTCCCAGGCCGCCTTCTGCCCTTCCTTGTGCGCGGCTTGCGTGAAGGTGGGAACGAACGAGGCCGAGAGCGCGCCCTCGGCGAAGAGGTCGCGCAGGAGGTTGGGCACGCGGAAGGCGATGTTGAAGGCATCGGCCGCGTTACCGGCACCGAACAGCGTGGCCATCACCTGCTCGCGCACCACGCCGAGCAGGCGGCTGCCCAAAGTCGCCATGCTCACCGGAGCGGCCGCCGCCCCCAGGCCGGGCTCCTCGGGGCGCTGCGTGACGGGGGCGTCCTGGTCCACCGGTTGCGCTTCGCCGCGAAGCGGAGCGTCGCTCACGTGGGCTCCATTCTAGGTGCTGGAATACCAACGGATTCGCTTCGGGTCAACTGGCGCGCGGCAGGGCTCGGCCGCGCCCCGGGCGGGAAATCACAAAATCCTTTCGGCGCTCGCCGGGCACTCACCCTGTTTCGTGCTCTCCCGAGCGGAAGGGCAGCCCCGTTTCCTGCTAGCATGAGCGGGAATCTTCGTCGCCCGCCGTGGCATCGCAAGTCCCGATGGAGCGCGGCCCCGGGCCGCCCCTTCCGAAGTCCCCTCAGAAAGGAGCAGTCCCGTCATGATTCGAGCGACTCGCGCGTGGGCGGCCACGCTGACCTTGGGCGTCGTGCTCTCCCAGTCCGCATGGGCGGCCGAGGCTCCGGCCGCCAAGCCCGCCGCCCAGCCGGCGAAGACGGCGGCTGCGCCCGCGCCTTCGGGCCCGCAGACCTTCGTCCTCGACAAGGCGCATTGCTACGTCGGCTTTCAGGTGCGCCACATCGTGTCCCACGTGCCCGGCAAGTTCGACAACTTCACCGGTCAGGTGACCTTCGATCCCAAGAACCTCGCCAGCATGCAGGTCAGCGCGGACATCGACGCCAACTCGATCGACACCTCGAACGAGAAGCGTGACAACCACCTTCGCAGCGCCGACTTCTTCGACGTGGCCAACAATCCCAAGATCACCTTCAAGAGCACGGCGGTGAAGTCGGTGGACGCCACGCACGCCGATCTCACGGGCGACCTCATGATGCGCGGCGTGACCAAGCCGGTGACGCTCCACGTCGAGCTTCTGGGCGTGATGGTCGGGCAGAACGGGCAGCGCGCGGGCTTCGAGGCGCACGCCACCGTGAACCGCCAGGATTTCGGCATCAACTGGAATCGCACGCTCGACAACGGCTCGCTCCTGCTTTCGGACGACGTCGATTTGGTGATTCAGGTCGAGGCGATGTATCCGCCTCCTCCGGCCGCGCCCGCCACCGGCCAGCCGGCGGCGCAGCCGTCGGCGTCGAAGGGGATGTAGCTCTCGAGGCACCCAGCTTGGGGCCCCCGCGGCACGCGCCGCGGGGGTTCTTTTTTCGTCGCGCGTCTTTCTCTCGCAGAATCGGTTTGCTAAAATCGCGGCGGCCGAATCCCTCCCTCGGCGGAACCGACCGGCGAGGGGCCGTCCCTACCTCTTTGACCGAGACCCCCGAATGGCCCCCGAGCTACGCCGAGCCGCGCTCGTTCCCTTTGCTGCCCTCGCTCTGCTCGCCAGCGCCGCGCACCCCGCCTTCGCGCTGCGCTTCGTCAACTGGAACGTCTTGAACTACCCCGGCAGCACGGCCGCGGTGCGCGAGCCGGCCTACCGGGCGGTGCTCACCGACATCCAGCCCGACGTGCTGGTGGTGCAGGAAATGACCGGGGCGTCGCAGGCGAATCAATTCCTGGCCAATGTCTTGAACACGATCCAGCCCGGCGAGTGGGCCCTGGTTCCGTACAACAACGGCCCCGATACCAACAATGCGTTCTATTACAAGCCGGCCGCGGTCACGTTCCTGGATGCCACCTACCTGCCCACCGACCTGCGCAACATCGCCGACTACCATTTCCGCCTCCATGGCTACACGACGGCGGCGGCCGAGCTGCACGTGCTCTCCATGCACCTCAAGGCCAGCATGGGAACGACCAACGAGCACCAGCGACGCGTCGAAGCCATCGTGGCGCGCACCTACGCCAACAACCTGCCGCCCAACACCAACTTCGTCTACTGCGGCGACATGAACGTGTACGCCAACACGGATTCGGGCTATGTGATCTTTCTCGAGAACGAGGCCGACAATGACGGCCGTGCCCACGATCCGCTGAACCGGCAGGGAGCCTGGAACAACAACGGTGCTTTTGCCGACGTGCACACCCAATCGACGCGCACCGGGACGCTCACGCCCGGAGACGGCGGCGCCACCGGCGGTCTCGACGACCGCTTCGACCAGGTGCTGTTCTCCTCCACCATGGACGACGGCCACGGGCTCGACTGGATCCCGGGGAAGTACAAGCCGTGGGGGAATGATGGGCATCATTTCAACCTCGATATCAATGCGGCGCCCGTCGATCCCACGATCACCCAGGCGGTGGCCGACGCGCTCCAGAGGACGAGCGACCACTTGCCCGTGGTGGTCGACTTCGCGGGCCCCGCGCTCTCGCAAATCGCGCCAGCCTCGCTCGATTTCGGCACCGTGATCGTGGGTGCGCCACCGCCCTCGCTCGGCGTCGACGTGAGCAACGTGGCCGCCTTGCCCGCCGACGGGCTCGATTTCACGGTCGCCGCGCCCGCGGGCTTCTCGGCCGCGTCCGGTCCGTACGCGGTCCCCGCCGGCGCCGCGCCCCGGACGGTGAGCGTGACCCTCGACACCTCGGCGCCGGGCGCCAAGTCGGGTGACCTGCAGGTCTCCTCCGATGATCCGGAGACGCCGGTCCGCCTCGTGCCGCTCGCCGGCACGGTGCTCGCGCACGCCGCGCCCTCTCTGTCGAGCGATCCGGCCACCCTGGTGCGCGCCATCGACTGGGGCACGCAGCCGGTCGGGGGCTTCAGCGAGATGACCTTCGCTGTCTACAACACGGCGACCGCCCCGGCGGCCCGCGCCGAGCTCTCCCAGGCGCTCGTCGAAGGGGGGAATGGGCGCTTCACGCTGAGCGCCCCCGCCGACCCTCCGCTCCTGGTCGGCGCCGACTCGGTCACCTTCTCCGTCGCCTTCCACGATTCCGACGCCACCCAGGACAGCCTCTACGAGGCGCAAGTGGTCATTCCCACCAAGGACGAGAGTGGGATCGTGGGCGGAACCGATCTGGATTCGCTGCACGTCACGCTGGCCGCGACCGTGGGCTCGTCGCCGGTCGCCGTCGAGCCGGCCTTGCCTGCGAAGAGCGGGCTTCTCTTCGCCGGCGCCAACCCGGCGCGCGGCACGCTGCGCTTCGAGCTCGATCTCGCGCACGACGCCGACGCGCGCGTCGAGCTCTTCGACGTGCAGGGGAAGAAAGCGGGAACGCTGGCTCGGGGATTCCGCTCCGCCGGGCGCTACGGGCTCTCGTGGAGTGCGCAGGCGAGCCGCGGACGTCCACTCATGGCGGGGGTCTATTTCGTGCGCTACGAGCTGGACGGGGTGAAGGGCGTGAAGCGGGTCGTGCTCCTGCCTTGATCTAGCCCGACTTGGCCGCGGCTGCCGCGCTGTCCGGCGCCGAATCGGTCTCCAGCAGCGGGGCCAGATCCTCTTCGAACGACTCCAGGCTGCGGTAACCGATGTACTTGCGCGCGATGTGGCCCTTGCGGTCGATGACGAAGGTGGTGGGCAGGGCGTCGACGCCGCCGTAGCGGTTGGCGGTGTAGAGGTCGCCCAGGAGCACGTGGTAGCGGAGATCGTTCTTCTGAACGAAGGGCCGCACGACTTCGGCGCCCGGCTCGTCCATGGCCACGCCCACGATCTCCAGTCCCTTCTCGCCGTGGCGCTTCATGAGCTCGACGAAGTGCGGGATCTCCATCTTGCACGGGCCGCACCAGGTGGCCCAGAAGTCGAGCACCACGACCTTGCCGCGGAAGTCCTTCAAGTGCACCGTGCGTCCCTTGAGATCGGGCAGCGCGAAATCCGGCGCCAGCGTCGTGTCCGAAGTGTCGGCGACCGTCGACGTCGCGGCCTGAACCTCGGATTGCGATCCGCGATGCGTGCTGCACGACGCGATGACGAAGGGCGCGGCGATCAAGAGACCCCACCGCACGATGCGACCCGAAAGACGCATGGCGGGCAGGACGGGACCGGGTGTCGGCATTCTCACTCCTTCAGGTGCGACAACGGGGGCGCAAAGCGGGCGGCGCGATCTCATTTCTAACACGGGACCGCGGCTGGCTGGGTCCGCTTCCTGTCAAAAAACCAGCCGGGACACACCCTCTCGTTTGACGTTTCGCTGACGCCAAACCGTTCTCGAAATTGATCCATCCATAGGCCCTGTGCTAGCTTGCTCGTGTTCGCCCCCCGCGAGGCTCGCCCACGCGCCTTGGAGCGCCCGGGCGGGGCTTTCCCGCCCAGAGAGGATCATCCGGATGGGTCTCGCCCGGCTCATTCCCGCGCTCGTCGCGGTGGACACCCGGACCAGCGTCTGGGGCCTGGTCCTCGAAGCCGGCCTGTTCGCCAAGCTGGTTCTGGCGCTCCTGCTCGTCATGTCGGTCATCTCCTGGTCGGTGATCTGGGAGCGGCAGAGGTTGCTGCGCCGCGTGGCCAAGGCCGACGCTTCGTTCTTGCGGGCTTTCCGCGGCGGCCGCCGCCTGGCCGAGGCACGATTGCTCGCCGCCCAGTACCCCGACTCCCTGCTCGCCAAGGTGGCCTTGGCCGGTGCCACGGCGCTCGAGACCTCGGGCCGCGCCGCCGGCGACACCGACGCCGTCGCCATCGAGCTCGCTTCACGCGCCATGCAGCGCGCCCGCACCGACGAGATGGATCGCCTCGAGCGCCACGTCTCCTTCTTGGCCACGACCGGCAGCGTGGCGCCCTTCGTCGGGCTCATGGGCACGGTATGGGGGGTCATGACTTCTTTCCTGAACATCGGCGCCCAGGGCTCGGCGAGCCTCGTGGTCGTGGCTCCGGGCATCGCCGAGGCGCTCATCGCCACGCTCGCCGGACTGGCCGCCGCCATCCCGGCGGTGATCGGCTACAACTCGCTGGTCGCGCGCCTGCGCACGCTGGAAGGCGGGGCCAGCTCGTTCGTCACCGAGTTCGCCGACGCGCTGTTCCTCGAGACCTCCGAGCCGTCAGCCTCCCATGGCGCCCGCCCGCCCATGGACGCGCCGCGGCGCGAAGCGAGGGCGTGACGTGCCGTCGATCATGTCGGGAGGGGACCTCGGACGGCGGCCCATGGCCGAGATCAACATCGTGCCGCTGGTCGACGTCGTCCTCGTGCTCCTCATCATCTTCATGGTGACCGCACCGCTGCTCCAGGGTGGTCTCGACCTCAAGCTGCCCAAGGCCTCGTCCACCGGCCTTGACACGCACGAAGGCGTGGTGCTCGACGTGCTCGTGGACGGCACCATGCGGGTGGCCGACAAGCCGGTGACCTTCGACGATCTCGAGGCCGCATTGGCCGAGGCCGGCGCCGATCAGAAACCGGTCATGGTGCGGGCCGACACGCGCGTGCCCTACGGCACCGTGGCGCGAGTCCTGGGGCGCGTGCGTCACGCCGGCGTGACCGACGTCGGCCTCATCACCGAGCCCGAAGAAGCCTCGGTCGGGAGAAGGCGTTAGATCGTGGCCACACGCGCGCTCGCGGGTTCGGCGCTGGCCCATGCCGGCGTTCTCGTGGCCCTCTTCGCGGTCTTTCCGTCGGCCCAGGCGCGCATTCCCCAGACCATGGACGTGCATCTGCTCTCGCCATCGAGCGCACCCAGGCCCGAGCCGGTCGCGCCGCCGCCGACTCCGGAGCCTTCGGCCCAGCTCCAGCCCGAGAAGACGCCCAACCGTCCGACCGACGAAGTGGTGAAGATTCCCAAGACCAAGAACACGACGACGCCGCGTCCCAAGCAGAAGGAGGCGGTGGAGAACTCGACCGGTCCCGCCAGCGTGGGAGCGGCCGGGCTCTCCGCCGAGGTCGGCGTCGACGACGCCAACTTCGAGTTCACCTACTACTTGATCGCGCTGCGCAACCGCGTCGGTCAGAACTGGACGGCGCCCG
>DATFWU010000268.1:0-9005 GCA_035259005.1 Candidatus Eiseniibacteriota bacterium | reverse complement strand
TGGCGGTGGTCGAGCGCGTCGCCGGCCGAGAGCACGCCGCCCGAGGACATGATCTTGATCACGTCGGCGCCGTGCTTGACCGCGTAACGGATGGCGGCGCGGCAATCTTGCGGGCCCGCGATCACGCCGTGCTTCCAGCCTGGCTCGTCTTCGGCGATTCCTGGCGCGAAGTTGTTGGCGTCACCGTGGCCGCCCACGATCGACATGGCGTGCGTCGAGCAGAACATACGCGGTCCGGGAACGAGGCCCGCGTGGATCGCGTTTCGGAGCGCGATGTCGCTGAAGCCCCACGAAGCGACGTTGCGCACCGTGGTGAAGCCGGCTTCGAGCGTGGCTTTCGCCGAGTGCACGCCGCGAATCGCCTCGTCGGCCGCGGTCTTCATGACCGCGTGCAGGTCCCATCCCTTGTCGACGATGAGCGTGAGATGCGCGTGGCAGTCGATGAAGCCCGGGGTCACCGTGTAGGCGCCGAGGTCGACGACGTCGGGGCCGGTGGCTCCGTGGCCGGAGGTCACCTCAGCGATGCGACCGTCCTTCACGCGAATCGTGACGTCGCGAGCAGGCTGGCCGCCCCGACCGTCGATCAAAGTGCCAATACGGACAAGAGTTTCTTGGGGGGACATCGCGAGTGGCTCCTTGGCGGGTGGCGGGAGAGTGAGACTAGGATCTCGGGAAATCGCTCCCAGTTTTTTCCGGCGCGAGTGCGGCGCCGATGGCAGCGAGCGCTTCGGCGTTGGTCGGATAGCGCTCCAAAAGATCGAGCAGCTTGCGCATGGCCATCGACTTCTCCATGCCGGCGAGCGCGCGCTGCAGGGTGTAAAGCTGCTTCATGACGTCGGGCGTGTAGAGTTTTTCCTGCTTGCGCGTGCCGCTCTGCGAGATGTCGATGGCGGGGAAGATGCGCTTCTCGAAGAGGGCGCGCGACAGCACGATCTCCGTGTTTCCCGTGCCCTTGAACTCCTGGAAGATGACCTCGTCCATGCGCGAGCCGGTCTCGATGAGCGCGGTGCCGAGGATGGTGAGGGAGCCGCCTTCTTCGATCTTGCGCGCGGCACCGAAGATCTGGCGCGGCGAGTGCATCGTGGCCGCGTCGAGGCCGCCCGACATGGTGCGGCCCACGCCTTCCGACACGGTGTTGTAGGCGCGCGCCAAACGCGTGATCGAGTCGAGCAGGATCATCACGTCCTTGCCCTGGAGCACGGGCTCGAGCGCCTTGGCGAGGCAGCGCTCGGCGAGCTGCACGTGGTCGTGGGCGCTGAGATCGCTCGAGGCCGCGAACACCTCCGATTTCACGCCGCGACGAAAAGCCGTGACTTCCTCCGGACGCTCGTCGACGAGCAGGACCATGACCACGATCTCGGGATGGTTCTGCTCGACGGCGCGCGCGACGTCCTGCAGGATCGTCGTCTTGCCGGCTTTGGGCGGCGAGACGATCAGGCAGCGCTGGCCCTTGCCGATGGGCGAAACCAGCTCCATGGCACGTGTCGTGAAGATGTCGGGCTTGGTCTCGAGCGTGATGCGCTCGAAGGGATCGATGCTCGTCCGCTCCTGCAGCTCGCGCAGGTAATCACGATAGTCCGGCTGCCGAGCCTGCGCGTGCGGGCGGTTTCCTTCACGGCTGCGCTCGGGACCGCGGCGCGGCCCGCGGCGATCGAAAGACCGGCGGCGGTCGTCCTGTCCGGAGTAGCGGCGATCGTTGGTCGGATAACGACGGTCGTCGCGCCCTTGGCGGCGGTCTTCGGCGGCATAGCGGCGGTCGTCTTGCGAGCGGCCGCCCCGGTTGTCCGGACGGTTGTCGTTGCGTTTGTCGCCGCGGTTGTCGCCTTGGCGACGACGGTCATCCGCCGGACGGGAACGGTCCTGCGCCGAGTAACGGCGGTCTTCTCCCGCTGGGCGAGAGGGTCGGGAAGGTCGCACGGAGTGCGAAATCTCCTGGCGTCGGGGACGCCACTCTTGTTCGAGGAGGGATCGGGGTTGGGCCTGGCACGCCTGGCACCCGGATCCCATTGTCGGGGATGGGGACGGCGCAATGCAAGCTTGTTTCAGCCGTCGATACGCTTGCCGTCCGCGTCGCGGTAAGTCACGGCGCCGAGCCCCAGCTCGGCGATCTGCGGGTCGATTTTCGCGCGATCGCCCACCGCCACCACGATCATGCGCTCCGGATCGAGATGGCGGCGCGTGGCATCGAGGATCTGCGGCGCCGTCATGGCCTCGATGCGCCCCGGCAGGCGCTCGAAGAAATCGAGCGGTAAATCGTGCACGAAGAGCGTGCCAAGGGTCGAGACCGTGGTCTCGGTCGTCTCGAACATCGCGGGCAAGGCGCGCACGATCGAATCCTTCGCCAGCAAGAGCTCCTCTTCGGTCACGGGATCCTGGCGGATGCCCTCGACCTCCCGGAACATCTCACGGATCGAGGCCCCGGTGGCGTCGGTCCGCACACTCGCCCCGATATAGAACATGCCGACACCGCGGCTTTCGGTGACGCCCGAGTAGGCGCCATAGGTGTAACCGTGGCGCTCGCGCAGGTTCATGTTCACGCGGCTCGAGAAGAGCCCGCCCAGGATCTGGTTCATCACACTGAGCGGCTCGAAGTCGGGGTGGGAGCGGGGCACGCCCAGCTGCGCGACGAGGACCGAAGTCTGGGGCGAATCCGGCTTGTCGACGATGACGACACGCTCGGGGATGGACTTCCCTTGCGCGGCGCTCGGGTTTGCGGGCGTCTTACCACGCCACGAGCCGAAGCCCTTTTCGGCCAGGGCGCGGGCTTCGTCTTCGGTGAGGTCGCCCGCGAACACCAAGGCGGCGTCGGCGGGGGAGAAGCGGTCGCGATAGAAGCGCTCGAGATCGGCGCGCGCGATCCGGCGCAGCGCGCGCTCATCGCCGAGGACGATGTGGCCGTAGGGATGCTCCGGGCCGTAAAGGCTCGGGTAGAGCACGCGCGTCGCGGTCTGCGAAGGCGAGTCGCGCCGCTGCAGGAGCGCGGTCAGCCGTTCGTTGCGTACGCGCTCGATCTCATTTTCGGGGAACGCGGGGGAGAGCGCGACGTCCGACCATAACCGCATGGCTTCGTGCGCCTTGGGCTTCAAGCAGCGAATCCAGATGTAGCTGCCATCCGAGCCGGCCGAGGAGTTGAGGAAGGCGCCGAGCGACTCGAGCTCGCGCGCCAGGCCGAGGGCGTCGCGGTTCGCCGAGCCCTCGTCGAGCATGGCGAAGGTGAAGCCGGCGAGGCCGTGCTGGCCGGTCGGATCGACGGCGCTGCCCGAGCGCAGGACGAGGTCCGCCGCGACCACAGGCAGGGTGTGCGACTCGGCGAGAAACACGGTGAGGCCGTTGTCGAGCTGGAATCGGCGCGGGCGGGGAAGCGTGGGGCGCGAGGCGACCGCGGCGACGGGAATGGTCTCGCGCCAGGGATCGCCGGACAGTGTGACCTCGGCGTTCATGTCGCGCTCGGGCGTGGGCGGGGCCGGGGGATCGGGCGGAAGGACCTTTTCGCCCGGAACGCCGTGCACGATGACGCGCCGGTTGGGCGAGAGCCACTCGCGCGCGAATTGGCGGAGAGAGGCCGGCGTGATGGCGTCGTAACGCGCCAGATCCTTCTCGAGGTAGTCGGGGCTGCCCAAGTGATGGTTGTAGCGGTTGAGCCGGTCAGCGACGCCCGAGAAGCCGCCCACGCTCTCGAGGCTCATCCAGATCGACGACTGAATGGCGTTGCGGGCGCCGTCGACCTCGGCGGACGTCGGTCCGTGGGCGGCGAAGCGGGCCAGCTCCTGGTCGACTTCGCGCTCGAGATCGTCGGCGGTATGGCCGGGCTTGGCGGTGGCGGAGATCTCGAAGACCGAGCCGAGGGTGTAGGAGAACTGCCCCGCGCTCACGCTCTGCGCGATCTTGTCGTCATAAACGAGCCGCTTGTAGAAGCGGCTCGCCTTGCCGCCGCCTAAGATCCGGGCCGTCATCTCGGCCTCGGCGTCGCCGGCCTTGAAGATGGGGGGCGAGAGCCAGGCGATGGCGAGCCGCGGCAGCTCGACCTGGTCGGTGACGATGGCACGTCGCTCGCCGACGAGGGGTGGCGTGACGACCTCGATGCGCGGCACCGGCGGACCGGGCGGAATGGAGCCGAAGTACTTCTCGACCAGCTTCTTCGTCTTCTCGAGGTCGATGTCGCCGACGATGGCGAGGCTCGCGTTGTTGGGCGCGTAGTAGCGGCGGAAGAAGTCGCGCACGTCCTCCAAGCGGGCGGCCTGGATGTCCTCGTGGGAGCCGATCACCGAGGCGTAATAGGGGTGACCCTCGGGGAAGAGCATGTGCCAGAGGTGCTCCGCGACCAGCCCGTAGGGCGCGTTCTCGACACTTTGGCGCCGCTCGTTGCGCACCACATCCTGCTGGTTGGCGAGCATGGTGGCGTCGAGGCGATCGAGCAGGAAGCCCATGCGGTCGCTCTCCAGCCACAGCGCCAGCTCGAGCTGGTTCGAGGGCAGGTCCTCGAGGTAGTTGGTCCGGTCGAAGTCGGTGGTGCCGTTGATCAGGGAGGCGCCAGCCCCCTCGAGGAGGCGGAAATGGGCGTCTTCGGGGACGTGGCCCGAGCCCTGAAACATCATGTGCTCGAAAAGGTGGGCGAAGCCGGTGCGGCCGCGGGTTTCGTTCGCCGGCCCGACGTGGTACCAAAGGTTCACCGCGACGATCGGAAGCCGGTGGTCCGGGCGAAGGATGACCTCGAGGCCGTTGGGCAACCGGACCTTCTCGAACTGCATGGGATTCCTCCATGACAGCGGGAAGCAGGGCGGCGATACGGCTCGATGAATCTACACTCGAACGATTCGGCTTCGGCCAAGACACGGCTCTCGAGAGAACCCGTCTGCAAGAAAGCGGCTCCTCCTTTGTACCCGGAAAAGGGGGCGGCCGGAAGGGGCGCGCCATGAAGAACCTTCTCGCTCCACTGGGCCCTGGGCTCTGGAAGATGTGGGGATCGCTGGGATGGACGCTTGCCCTGGCTTCGCTCGCGGGCGCGGCCTCGCAAGCCAGCGGCGCTTCACGGTCGCAGGACCCCAAGGCCGCCGAACGGGAGCTACACGATCTCTTGAGCGAGCTGATCGCCGTCGACACCTCCGACCCGCCGGGCAACGAGATGGGGGCGGCTCAGGTCCTGCGCGCTCACCTCGAGCGCGAGGGCATCGCCTGCCAGATCTTCGAGCCCGACTCGGGACGCGCCAATCTGGTCGCCCGCCTGCCGGGCAACGGGCGCAAGCGCCCGCTTCTCCTGCTCGGGCACATCGACGTGGTGCCGGTGCAGAAGGAGCGCTGGACGTCGGAGCCGTTCCGCATGACGGAGCGTGACGGCTACTACTATGGAAGAGGCGTGATCGACGACAAGGGTATGGTCGCGGCCTGCGCGATGACCTTGATCCTCCTCAAGCGCTCGGGGATGAAGCTCGATCGCGACATCATCCTGCTCGCCGAGTGCGACGAGGAGGCGGGAGGCGAGCGCGGCATCTCGTGGATGCTCGAGCACCATAAGGACGTGATCGACGCCGAGTTCGCCCTCAACGAGGGCGGCCGCGTGCTGCTCGAGGGCGGCCAGGTGCGCTGGGTCGGCCTCCAGAACGCCGAGAAGCGCGCGGTGAACATCCAGCTCACCGCCAAGGGCAGCTCCGGGCATGCCTCCATGCCCAGGCCCGACAATCCGCTGGTGCTCCTGTCGCGCGCCGTGCTCGCGGCCAGCCAGAAGCCGTTCCCGGTTCAGCTCACGCCCGAGACACGCGAGTTCTTCCCCGCCGTGGCCGCGCTCGAGCCGGACAGCGAGATGGCGGCCGCCATGCGGAGCGTGGTCGATCCCGACCCGGCGCGCGCCGAGGCAGCGGCGCAGATCTTGGCCAAAGACCTCATGTTCGGCGCCATGATCCGCCACACGGTCTCGCCGACCCTGATGAGCGCGGGCATCAAGTCGAACGTCATCCCGTCGACGGCCGAGGCGACGCTCAACGTGCGGATGATTCCCGGGACCGATCCGGCCGTATTGGCCGACTCGATCCGCGCGCGCATCGGCGACTCACGGGTCGAGGTCAGCTACACGCCGCCCACGCGATCGGCCGCCCCTTCTTCTCCTTTCTCGGGGCCGGTGGTCGAGGCGGTGCGGCGGAGCGCGGCCAAGCACTTTCCCAAGGCGCCGGTCGTGCCGCTCCTTTCGACGGGGGCGACGGATTCGTCCGAGCTGCGCCGCGAGGGGATCCCTTCTTACGGCTTGCTCATCTTTCCCCTCGAAACCGGAGACGTCGGCCGCATGCACGCGGACGACGAGCGCATGCCGGTTTCCTCGTTGGGGACGGGACTGTGGTTCCTGCACGACACCGTGCTGGAGGCAGCACACTAAGAGGAAACCGTCCGCCCCACGTGTGACCGTATTTGTACAAGCCTCCGTGGAAGCTCGATCGCCCCCGCGGAAGTTCTGTCATGCCCTTCTACGATCTGTCTCGCTCCGGCGACTCCGCCTTGCTGCATGACGGGGTGAACGTGGCCACGAGGGAGCGCGGTGAATCGACCACGCTTCTGGCCTACATCGCCGAAATCGACTCGCGCGGATTGTTCGTTTCCGCCGGCTATTCCTCGATGTTTACCTACTGTCTGAAAGCGTACAAACTCTCTGAAGACGCGGCGAATGCCCGGATCCAGGTGGCGCGCGTGGCGAGGAAGTTTCCCTTCCTGTTCGACGCGTTGCAGGATGGGCGGCTTCATCTCACTGGGGTTCGTCTGCTCGCCCCGCATCTGACTTCGGAGAACGCGGAGGATCTCGTCGCGGCCGCGACGGACCGCTCGATGACCGAAATCCAGCGCCTGATCGCGCAGCGGTTTCCTCTCGACGAGCCCCCGAAGGCCACGCAAACGATCCGCGCAATCCCGAGCGGAAAAGTAGGTGTACCCGTTTCAAGACGGATAGACCCCCTGTTTCAGGGCCTCAACGAGTCGGGCGACGCTCCGCAAGCGGCGTCGATCCCGCCGATCGCGAACCAGGGTGCTGGTCGGCCGCCTGACTCGCCATCCGTACCCGCGGATCCGAGTCCAGCCGCCTCCTGCCCTGTGCCATCCGGCCACGTCGCGCCCGAGCGGTACTTGGTTCGGTTCACGGTGGGCCGGGGCACGCACGACAAACTTCGCTACGCACAGATGCTGTCGAGCCACTCCAATCCGGGCGGAAGCATCGAGCGCATCGTCGACGAAGCGCTCGACCTCTTCATCGAGCGCAGGGAGAAGCAGAAGTTCGCGGCCACCAGCCGCCCACGTCCTCGCGTGGCGGCCAGCATGCAGGCGAAATCCGCGGTCGGAGGGCGCCCTGGATCGCAAGGGGGCGTGAGCGTTGCGGCCCCTTCTAGCGGCCGCGTGGCTCCTACTTCGGCGCGGGGCCGATACATTCCCGCCGCGGTCAAGCGAGCCGTCTGGAAGCGCGATCGAGGCCGGTGCACTTTCGTGAGCGCATCCGGCCACCGATGCGAATCGCGCATGTTTCTGGAATTCGACCACGTCGAGCCCGTCGCGCGCGGCGGCACAGCGACCGTCGAGCGCATTCGCTTGAGGTGCCGCGCCCACAATCAATATGAAGCAGAGCAGGCTTTCGGGCCCGAGTTCATGAGGGCGAAGCGGGAGGAAGCGCGATCGCGCGGCGGGGATGGGCGTCCCGAGGACACCGAAGCGACGAAAGATTCGCCCAACGCGAGTACCAACGTCGAGGCCACGCCAGGATAATCGCGCCGGAGGGTGCTAGACTCCCGAGCCGGGAGGCCCCGATGTCAGAGAAAGTACGTCCAGGCCAGGAGCAGGCACACGTCGTCGTCGCCGCGGTGCGCGTTCTCTCGCATCGTGAGTCGCGGCCGCCCAGCGTGCAGGAGGTGGCGGAGCTGCTTGGCGAGCGCCCGGAGCCGGTGAACGTCGTCCTGCGCGAGTTGACCGACCTCGGCATCCTGCGCGAGGTGACGGATGCCTACGGTGCGCGCTACGAGATCGGGGACTATCTCAAGATCGAGGATCTCGCGGTCGGCAGCGGGCCGGCGATGAAGAGCGAGCTTGCTTCCTTCAGCGAGAAACGGCGCGAGCGCGACGAATCGTTGCGCAAGCAGTTCGAGGGCGATCTCAAGGGGCAGCGGGAGCGCAAGTTCTCCAAGCTCGAAGAGGATCTCAAGAACTTCCGTGGCGGCTCCGGTCCGCGCACGAACCTGTGGGGCGAGCCGGTCAAAGACGAGGACGACGAGGACTGAGAACCAAGACTGAAGGCGGAAGGCGGAAGACGGAGGGCGAAGGACGAAGGAGTGAGGGCTGCGCTTCATGGCTGAGGACAAGTCGCGCGATTGCTTGTTCTGCAAGATCGGACGTGGAGAGATCTCCTCGAAGCGCGTCTACGAGGACGACGCCTGCTTCGCCTTCGAGGACATCGCGCCGCGGGCGCCGACACACCTCCTCGTGTGTCCGCGCGAGCATGTCGACTCGCTTGCCGGGCTCGATGAGCGGCACGAGCCGATGATGGGCCATCTCCTGCGCGTCGCCGCCCAGCTCTCGCGCGAGCGTGGCCTCGATTCGTTCCGCACCGTGATGAACACCGGTGCCGGCGCCGGCCAGACCGTGTTCCATCTGCACGTTCATGTGCTCGGGGGGCGGCGGATGGATTGGCCGCCGGGATGAACGGGGTGGATGGGCCGGTCGAGGGGATCAGCCTCCGAATCTCTCCTCATCCCTCGCCCGGGCCGAGCTATTCCGCGCTGAGTCTCACGAATCGAAAGTTCATGACCCCGTGCTCGCCGCCTTGCACCCGCTCGAGGCGCACGTAGAGCGAGTCGTGCCCGGCGCGCCGGTAAATGAGGCGTTTCGGCGATTCGGGTCCCTCATACTCGAAGACCGCTTCCTTTCCCGTGGTGCGCGTGAGCCGGAAGACGACGGAGCGATCCCGATCCTCTTTACCCACGAGACCGGGGTCGAAGCGCTTGACGCGCAATAGAATGCCGTCCTCGTCCTGCTCGAGTGACATG
>DATFWU010000267.1:0-5369 GCA_035259005.1 Candidatus Eiseniibacteriota bacterium | reverse complement strand
CGCTCCTCGCGGTTCATGATCTGCACCGTGCTCATGCCGGTCAGGTTCTCGTTGAGATACGAGTTCATGCGCGCCAGCCGCGTGCGCACGTCGCGGTAGGTCTCGCGCACCTTGACGCGGAAGATCATGGTCACGATGAAGATGAGCGGCAGGACGCTGAAGGAGACGATGGCCAGCTCCCAGTTCATGGCCACCATGACCACGAGAATGCCGAGCAGCGTGAACACGTCGCCGAAGATCGTCACCACGCCCGAGGTGAAGAGCTCGTTCAGCACGTCGACGTCGTTGGTGACGCGCGTCATCATGCGGCCCACCGGCGTCTTGTCGTAGTAGGAGAGCGGCAGCCGCTGCAGCTTCTGGAAGAGCAGCATGCGGATGTCGTACATGATCTCCTGACCCGTCGTCTGCATGAGCGACATCTGGCCGTACTCGACCACGGACTGGATGAGCATGACGAGGATGTACGCGATGCCGACGAAGGAGAGCCCGCGCAGATCGTGGTTCGCGATGAAATCGTCGATCGCGATCTTGGTCAGCCAGGGGCCGGCGAGCGCGAGCCCGGCCGAGACGAGAACCAGCGCGAGCGAGGCCGTCGCCTGCTTCCGGTGCGGGCGCAGGAAGCCCAGGAGCCGCCGCATGAGGCGGTGGTCGTAGGCCTTGCCGAGAGCCTCTTCCTCGTGGAAATCGTGCGCGCTCACGAGGCCTCGAGCTCCTCTTCGAGCTGCTGCTGGCGGTGCAGCTCGGCGTAGAGTCCGCCGCGCGCCAAGAGCTCATCGTGGGTGCCGCGCTCGGCGATGCGGCCTTCCTCGAGCACCACGATCTGATTGGCGTGCCGCACCGTGGACACGCGGTGCGACACGATGACCGAAGTACGACTCATCATCACCTGCTTGAGCTCGCGAAGGATGGCCTCTTCGGTGTAGGTGTCCACGCTCGAGAGACAATCGTCGAGGAGCAGGATCACCGGCCGGCGCATGACGGCGCGCGCGATGGCCGTGCGCTGCTTCTGTCCGCCCGAAAGCGTGATGCCGCGCTCGCCGACCAGCGTGTCATAGCCGGCGGGGAAGCTCTCGACATCCACGTCGAGATGCGCGACGTGTGCTGCCCACTCGGCTCCGGTACGCTCGACGTGATCCACGCCATAACAGATGTTCTCGAGCACGGTCGCCGAGAAGAGGAACGTCTCCTGGGGCACGAGCCCGATCTGACGGCGCAGGCTCTCGGTGTTGTAGAGGTTGAGATCGAGCCCGTCCACGAGCACGGTTCCGGCCGGCGGCTCGTACAGCCGGCAGAGCAGCTGCAGGAGGGTCGACTTGCCCGAGCCCGTGTGGCCGACGAGCGCGAGCGTCGAGCCCGCGGGGACCGAAAGGCTCACGTCGGAGAGCGAAGGCCGTGACGCACCTGGATACGTGAACGTGAGATGGCGCACCTCGAGCGCACCACGGATGCCGGCCGCGTCGCGCGCCTCGGGCACGTCCTGGATCGCGGGCACCGTGTCCATGATCTCGCGCAGGCGTCCGTACGAAGCCGAGCCGCGCTGGAAGAGATTCACCACCCAGCCGAGCGCGATCATGGGCCATGTCAGCATGGCGAGATACACGTTGAACGCCACGAATTCCCCGATCGTGATCCGGCCACGGATGACGAGCGAGCCGCCGAGCCAGAGAACGACCACGGCGCCGAGTCCGGCCAGGAATCCCATCGACGGATAGAACAAGGACCACAGCCGGATGAGCACCTGATTCTTCGCCACGTACTCGCGGTTCATGCGGTCGAAGCGCTCGGTCTCGTGGTCCTCGCGCGCGTAGGCGCGCACCACGCGCACGCCGCTCAGATCCTCCTGCACCATGGCCGAGATCCTGGCGAAGTGCGCCTGGATCTCCTCGAAGCGATGGTGGATGCGCTTGCCGAAGTAGGCGACCGAGACCGAGAGAATGGGAAGCGGCAGCAGGGCGTACAGCGTGAGCCGCGGCGAGGTGTAGAGCATGAGCCCCACGGCGGCGGCAGCGAGCACCACGGTGTTGAGCCCCTGCATGATGCCGGGTCCGACCAGCATACGTACCGCACTCATGTCGTTCGTGGCGCGCGACATGAGCTCGCCCGTCTGCCGTTGCTGATAGAACGAGACGGGCTGCTTCTCGAGATGGGCGAAGAAGTCGTTTCGAAGATCGAATTCGACATCGCGCGAGACGCCGATCAGGATCTGCCGCATGAGATAGCGGAACACGCCCGACACGATGGCGACGAGCACGACCCAGATGGCGTAGCGCCCGAGCTTGGCCCCGGTCACGCCGTGCGTGAGATCGTCGATGGCGTGACCCAGCACCCACGGTGCGGCGAGCGCGAAGGCGATGGAGAGGAGCAGGCACACCGTGCCCCACGTCAGGCGCGTGCGATAGCGCGAGAGGTAGGGCCAGAGCTCCTTCAGCGTCTTCGTGTGAAACCTCCACGAACTCGGGCGCTTGCGCCCGCGGGTTCGGGGCTTAGTGCGGCGTCTTCGTCGTGTCCGGCTGGGCCGGCTCCTGGGGTGCAGCGGGCGGGGGCGGGAGGATCTGCACCTTGGTCGTATCCGGTGTCACGGCCGGCGTCGTCGCGGGTGCGGCCGCCGCGGGCCTTCCTTTCTTGGGCGGCTCGGGCAGCGGCGTGTCCGAGAGATTCGCCGACATCGGTCCCTCGAGCCGTCCCAGACGATTGCCGCGATAGCTCAGGCCCAGGAACACCTGCGTGCCCGCGCGCACACTCTGTCCGCCGAAGGTGTGGAATACGCCGCCCAGAAGATCGAGCGAGCGCCAGCCGCGGTAGCGCGCGTTGATGCCTCCTTGGGTGCGGTCCGAGAGGTCGCCTTCGGTCGTGTGCCTCTCGTACTCCCAGTGCGCTTCGACGGCCGTCTTCTTGGCCACCCACGCGCCGCCGTCGGCGTTGAAGAGCCACTGATTCACGGGCGCGCCGGTGCGATAGCGATAGCCGCCGGCCGCCAGCGCATAGCCGTAGATCTCGGGGAAGCTGTGGCCCAAGAGCAGACGAGCCGTGTAATCCACCTGTCCGTCGCCCAGCGGAAGCTGCTGCACAGGATGGTTGTACCCCGTGGGCAGCTTGATCTCTCCCTGCAAGCTCGCCACCACCGGATCCGTTTTCAGGCGGAAGCGGCCACCCAGCGCGAGATCTCCGATGCCCCACTCGACGGCGTCGGGCGGAGCGGCGAGCTCCTGCTTCATGTCGCGCACGGGGACGTAGAGAAGGAGTCCGACCGAATTGCGAAGCCCGTACTCCAAGTGCAGGTTGGTCGTGAACTCGCGGTAGGTGAGCGACGAGGGAGTCGTCTGCTTGTTGCCGATCGCGTCGTAGAACTCGGAAGTCGACGTGTAGCTCGCCGTCGTCTGGAAGAAGTAGCCGCTGCGCGAGAGCGTCCACGGA
Organism: Candidatus Eiseniibacteriota bacterium; assembly: GCA_035259005.1. GTDB lineage: Bacteria > Eisenbacteria > RBG-16-71-46 > RBG-16-71-46 > DASYSL01 > DASYSL01. Next base: position 1,955 of record DATFWU010000267.1, on the reverse strand, counting down.
GAGAGAAACGTCCACGGATTCTCTCCCACCGCGCCTGCCGGCATGGCGATGGCTACGGAGAGTGCGAGCGCGACGAGGGCGGCCTTGGGGCTCACGGACACGGAGTTCCTCCCGCTGGGAATACGGTGCGGCGACGGGTCCAATCGGGCGAGGCGGTGAACGATCCGGGACACGTTACCCGAGCCGGCCCGGAGGCGGCAAGCGCGTCGACCGGCCACGGCCCGCTTCGACCCTGCCTGCCCCGCGTGGCATACTGCGGGCGCCGTGAGAACCCTCCTGGTGCACATCCACCATCCCGAGATGACGTTGTGGAACGCGCCCCCCGATCAGATCGCCTCGTGGCGGGAGCGCTTCGGCGCGCGCGGACTTCGCGTCGTGGCGGCGCCTCACGACGTCCCCTTCGAGGAGGGGATCGCCGAGGCCGAGGTCCTGGTCGGCCACGGGCTCACCCCCGAGTTGTTCCGGCGTGCGGCCCGGCTCAAGTGGATCCAAGCCCCTTCCGCCGGCGTCGGGCATCTGCTCTTTCCCGACCTGGTGGCGAGCCCGGTCCTCCTCACCAACGCGCGCGGCGTGCACGCCGATCCCATGGCCGAGCACATCATGGGCATGATGCTCGCGATGGTGCGAAAGATTCATCGCGCCCGCGACTTCCAGGGCAAGCGTGAGTGGGCGCAGGACGCGCTGTGGCGCGAGGAGCCGCTCCTCGACGAGATCGGCGGCCGCACGCTCGGCATCGTGGGCCTCGGCGCCATCGGCAGGGCACTCGCCTGGCGCGCGCACGCGCTTTCGATGCGCGTGATCGGATTACGCCGCCACGCCGGAGGCGAGAGTCCGCCTGGAGTCGATGAGGCTCGTGGCGAGAACGAGCTGGCGTGGCTCCTCTCGCAAAGCGACTTCGTCGCCAACTGCCTGCCCTCGACGTCGAAGACCAAGGGACTCTTCGGCCGCGACGCGTTCACCGTCATCAAGCATGGAGCGTTTCTCTTCAACGTGGGTCGCGGGAGCACGATCGACGAAGCGGCCATGATCGCGGCCATCGAGAGCGGCCAGCTCGCAGGCGTCGGGCTCGACGTCACCGAGCAGGAGCCGCTTCCGCCCGAAAGCCCGCTCTATCGCTTGCCGCAGGTGCTGCTCACCTTCCACATCTCGGGTGCGTCGCGGCGCTTCTGGGATCGCGCCGCCGAATTGTTCACCGACAACATCGAGCGCTATCTCGACGCGCGTCCGCTGCGCAACGTCGTGGACAAGAAGGAAGGCTATTGAGCGCCGGTCGCGCGGCGATCGTCCTTGCGGGCGGAAGGGGAGCGCGGCTCGGCGACGGCCCTCCGAAGGCGCTCCGGCCTTTCGGCAAATCCACGCTGCTCGACATCGCGCTGGCCAACGCGCGCGCCTGGGCGGACGAGGTACGAGTGAGCGCGCCGCCCGAGATGACGCTGCCTTTGGACGAGAATCTGATTCTTCGCGACCACCGTGCCTTCGGGCCGTGGGCGGGGCCGCTGATCGCTCTGGCCAGCGCACTGGGCGCGATCTCTTCGCCCTGGGCTCTCGTGCTCGCCGTCGACCTGCCGTTTGCCAAGCGCGAACTCTTCGATCTCTTATGGGAGGCGCGGACGCGCCCCACCACGCCGAACCCGTCGGTACCCGACCACGTCGCGCCGCTGGCCGTGGTTCCTTGGACAGCGCGCGGACCCGAGCCTCTGCTCGCGGTGTACAGGCCAGAGGTGGCGACGCTTCTCCTCGCCGCCGCCTACGAAGGGGAGCGCGCCGTGCATCGCGTGATCGCCTCTTTGCCCGCGGTTCGCGTGGGCGAAGAGGAGCTGCGCACGGCCGATCCCGAGCTCGTCTCCTTCCAGAACGTCAACACGCCGGACGACTGGCAAAAAGCCGAGGTGCGCTTCCGGCTGCGCTAGATCCGCGACTTGTTCTTGCTCTTCCCGCTGCCTTCACCGCCGGGC
>DATFWU010000266.1:0-12871 GCA_035259005.1 Candidatus Eiseniibacteriota bacterium | reverse complement strand
CGAACGAGCCGATGAACCCGCTGCCCTCCAGCCGGTCGTCACGGAGCTTCAAGATCCCGAAATCGATCCCGCGCTCCGCCAGTTTCGTCCGATCGACCTCGGCCACCTTCACGTTGAGGACGATCTGGTTTCCCGCCGCCTCCGCGCGGTGGACGATCAGCTCGTAGCTCGTGTAGCGGTTACCGCGCCCCCACACGACGAGCGAGGTGATGCCCACCACCTTGCCGATGATCAGGACCTGGTACGGGGTGGCGACCACCACGTCCGCGATCTTGTCGTCGGCAATCGAGACGGTGCCGATCGAGTCCGGCAGCGTCAGCACCGCCGAGCGGCCCACGGCCACTCGCAGCTTCTTGACTTCTTGCGCGCCGGCTGTGCCCGACCACGACACCGCCAGCAAGAGTCCGAAGATCGCGAGAGCAAAGCCGCGACCCGCACCCGTCCTTGCGAAAAGCGGGAACCTCATCAGGGACCTCCCTTGTACCCGTTCTTCGGTTCTCGCGCCGAAGCCACCCCTCCGCGGGTGGCTCGCCGCTCCATCGGCTGTTTTTTTGTTCTTTTAGTGCTGCGTCGGCTCCTTTGTCTCGGTCTTCGTCCCGCGAATCACCGACACCTTGTACGGCTCGGGCTTCGCTTCCACCGGAGCCGGGGCCTGGGCCACCGGCTTCGGCTCACGACGCACGCGTGCGGGAGCCCGGCTCGCGGGAGCCGGCGCCGCCGCGCCGCCCAGCACCTGGCGCGTGCTCAGAGCCGCCAGGCTCAGCGTGTCCTGATCCTCCGGGTTACGGAGCGTCAGGTGGATCTTGCCCTCGTGCATCCCGTTCGCCAGCTTCTCGGCGCCGACGGGATCCACGAGCAGCGTCACCGTCTGCATGTCCGACGGCTTGTCCTCCTTCTCCTTCTGCTGCGTCTTCGGACCGGCCGCGAGCACCTCCATGTTCTGGAGGATGGTCTTGGTGATGGCCTCCTGCATACCGCCGCCCTGCTGATCGACGGTCACCAGGACGTCCACGCGGTCACCCGGCACGATGAAGCCCGAGACGCTCGACGACAGGCGCACGTCCACCGAGGAAGCGCGCAGCGTCGGACGAACCATCATGGACAACCCGCCGCCCACCGTCGAGAGCTTCGACTGCAGCACCGGCTCGCGCGCGGCGAGGAAGACCTTGGTCGTGTTCCCAAGCACGCTGTCCATGTCGGAGTAGGCGCCCTCGGGGACGCTCTCCTTCGGGAAATTCACGACGCGGAGCTGGCTCTGATCGAGCTTGGTCCCGTACGTGAGGTCGGTGTTGGCCACCACCACGGGCACGAGGCCCGCGGTGCGGCCCGCTCTCGCGGAGCTCAGCACCATGAAGATCAAAGCCGCCGCGCCCAGCCCGAGCACGAGCGCGAGCACTACGAAGATTCCCCCGCGATTCTGCGCCACCTTCGTCTCCCCTCAGCGACGCGGAGCATGCTCCGTCGCCAAACTCGGGATCGCACCGGCCCTCTCGGAGCCGGCCCGCTGATCCCCACCCGGGGCCTTCGGGTCCCCAGCACCCTGTATATCGGCCCCAACGACTCGCGATTTAACCCAAAACCCCCGGGTCGCCCCGGGGCCCATCAGCCGCCTACGTCGAAGTTCTCGCCCAGGATGTCCTCGAGCGCCTCGCCGGCGATCGAGAAGGTCCCCAGGCCGATCGTGTCCTTGGCCTTTTCGAAGGGCGACGCGGAGAAACCGCTCCCCTTGCCGGCACTTCCCGGGATGAAGCTGAAATCGCGGGTCACCCGCACCTTGACGCCGGTGTTGCCGCCCCCGTCGGGAACCAGGGTGGCCGTGACCACCGTCCCCGTAGACGTGCCCATCTTGTTGGCGTCGAGAACGTGGTTGGCCGCGTCTTGCGCCTTCGCCTGATAAGTGGCGCTCGTCGCCGTCGCCGCCGCGCGCGCGCCGTTGCCGGCGGCCACGGTCAGCACGTTCTGCACCCACAAAGCGCGGCCGAACTCGGTGATGATGAAGGCGATGCCGAGCAACAGGGGGAGGACCATCGCGAACTCGACCAGCGACTGACCGGAGCCCGGGCGAAGCAGGCGGGCGATGAGTGATTTCCGTTTCATCCGCTCCTCCACCAGAGGGAGAGCGCCACGCCAAAGGCGATCGCCACCCCGTAGGGAATACTCCAATTTGCTTCCTTCTCCAAGGACGGCATGCCGCCCCGCGCCGCCCGGCGTCGCGGATCGACCGCCGCGCCGACCAGCTCGCCCGTGCGCTGGAACGCGCGCGCGAGTCGGCCGTGCACGGCCGCCCAGACGAGGGCGAGAACACCGCCCGCGACTCCCGTCCACAGGACCGCCCACAGGGCTCCCGGGGGACCGAGGAAGGCGCCGACGGCCGCCATGAGCTTCACGTCGCCCGGGCCCATGCCGCCGAGCGCGAAGGGAACGAAGAAGAGCCCCGCGCCCACGAGCAGCCCGAGCAGTCCGGTCAGAAGACCGGGCAACCCATGCAAGACAGTTTGGAGAACGAGGCCCACAAGGACGGCGGAGAGGGTAAGCCAGTTGGGAATGCGACGAGTGCGGAAGTCGATGACCGCCGCGGTCGCCACGATTCCGAGCAGGATTCCTTCCAGCCAGCTCACGTCCCGTCCCCCAGGACCGCGTCCCTGCTCGCCGGTCTGTGCTGCCAGCACTCGGCGACCGCACCGACCGGCGGGCGCGGTCGCCGCGGGGGCCACAGCGGCCCCCGCCCGACCTGTTCCGACTGCTTAGACCGACGAGATCGCGTCGTTGATCTTGACCCAGACGTTCGAAATGACCGGGCCGAGAGCCTGCAGAGCGACGATCGAGACGATCGCGAGAAGCGCGGCCAGGAGAGCGTACTCCACGAGGTCCTGACCCTCTTCCCGAACCACGAGCTTGCGAAGAAGTGCCTTCATGCGTGTGTACTCCTTCTTTCGCGCGCCCCGCCGCCGCACGGTTGCGGTTGGCGCGGGCACAGCTGGACGGACGTCCGTTTTGGGAACCGGGGGCCTCTCAGCATGGTGCGGCACCCAAGCGCGACCCCCCGTCGCTCAGGAGAGAACACCGGGCAAGGCGGACGACCGACCGATCGACACACCCCGGGTGGAGACCCACGACCCGGTGACACCGCTGACCTTCTCACTCGCACTGCAATCCCTATGCCGCTTCTCGGGCGCAGCCGAAATGCAGGGCCTGCGGCTCTAATTCCCAGAGCCGCCTGCGTTTCGCCCATTCCCTTGGAACGACTCGACTGGGGAAATTTCCCCAGGTTGCAGGTTGCCGGGCCGGATTCCCCAAGGGACGATGGCAATTGACGCATTCCCTGAGAATGACGAAGCAGTGCGACGCCCGGTTACGCGCGCAGCGCTTCGAATCCGGTCGGCTCGGCGGGGGCCCCAAAGCACGCCAGGATGATTGCCATCGTGGATGCATTTGCGAGGAGCTCGACCTACTCCTCGTGCCGGGCGAGTGCGTTCGAGATTAACAGCCGTTTGGTGCTACTGCAAGCGAGAGCGTTCGCCGGGACGAATCGCGCGCGCACTTTCGCCGCCCGCGTGCGAAGCCTTGGTGGAGGGATTGCGAAGCGCCGCGCTATGATTTGGTAACTCTTTGGGGGACTTCCTCTTCGGCTTCTCGCCCGGGCGGAACTGATTGGTGATGGGGAGCCTGCGGTCGCGGCCGAAGGCCCGCGGGCTGATGCGGATGCCGGGAGGAGCCTGGCGGCGCTTGTACTCGTTGCCGTCGACCCAGCGCACCACCTGCGACACCAGGGCCGGATCGAAGCCGTGCGCCACCAGCTCGTCGGCCCCCATGTCCTTCTCCACGTAGGCGAGCAGGATCTCGTCGAGGATCTCGTAGGGAGGGAGCACATCCTGGTCGCGCTGGCCGGGCCTAAGCTCGGCGGTGGGCGGGCGGAGCATGGTCGACTCGGGAATGGGGGGCGTTTCCCCGCCCTCCAGGCGTTGCGAATTCAAATGGCGAGACAGCGCGTAGACGAGCGTTTTGGGAACGTCCTTGAGTATCGCGAAGCCTCCCGCCATGTCCCCGTACAAAGTGCAATATCCGACCGAGAGCTCGCTCTTGTTCCCGGTGGTGAGCACCAGCCAGCCGAACTTGTTGGAAAGTGCCATGAGCACGTTGCCGCGCGCACGCGCCTGGAGGTTCTCCTCGGTCACGTCGCTGGACCGTCCGGCGAACGCCGGGCCGAGGGCTTCGGCGTAGGCGTCGACCACGGGCTCGATGGGCACGCTCAAGACCCGGATACCGAGCCGCTCGGCCAGGTCACGGGCGTCGGCCGTGCTCTGCTCGCTGGTCACGGACGAGGGCATGAGGACCCCGTTCACGCTCTCGGGACCGAGCGCATCCACGGCAAGGGCGGCGGTGAGGGCCGAATCCACGCCGCCCGAGAGCCCGAGCACCACCGATTCGAAGCCGTTCTTCACCACGTAGTCGCGCAGGCCGAGGACCAGGGCTTTGTGCACCTCGTCGAGCGAGGACAGCTCGGGCGCCACCGGCGCTTCGACGCCCTGCGCCGGACGCTCGGGCCACGCCGGCTTTTCGAGCATGAGATGGCGCACCGGCAAGTAGGAGCCCGCGAGCTCGGCCTTGACCGTGGTGCCGTCGCGGCGGCGCGGATCGTGCAGCCGGGCGCGGAACACGGTCTCGGCGTCGAGGTCGCACAGAACGAGATCCTCGTCGAAGGCCTTGGCGCGGGCCACCAGCTCGCCGCGCTCGTCGAACACCACACTGCCACCGTCGAACACCAGCTCGTCCTGGCCGCCCACCAAATTGGTGAACGCGACGATGGCGACATTGTCGGCGGCGCGCGTGGCCAGCATGCGCTCGCGATCGCGCGTCTTGCCGCGATGGAAGGGTGAGGCCGAAAGACAGAGAAGGATCTCGGCGCCGTCCTGCGCCTGCAGGACGTGCGGGCCGTCCGGATACCACATGTCCTCGCAGATCGTGACGCCGAGCTGCACGCCGCCCAGGTTGAGCACGAGCGGCTCGCGACCCGATTGGAAGTAACGTTTCTCGTCGAAGACCGCGTAGTTGGGAAGGTGATGCTTGTGGTAGACGCCGGCGACGCGGCCGTCGTGAAGGATGGCGGCGGCGTTGTAGACGTCGTCGACGCGATCGGCGAAGCCGACCACGGCGGTGACGCGCCGGGCCGCGGGCGCGAGCGCTTCGAGGGCTCGGCGGTTGGCCTCGAGGAAGTCGGACTTGAGCAGGAGATCCTCGGCGGGATAGCCGCACAGGACCAGCTCGGGGAAGAGGACCAGCTCCGCGCCCAGAGCTTCAGCCTTGGCGAGAGTTTCCCGGACTCGGGCCACGTTGGCGTCGAAGTCGCCCACGGTGGCGTTGATCTGGGCCAGGGCGAGGCGGAGCTTTCGCATTCCTACTTCCTCCAGTGGGGATTACCCCGGTCCGATCCTACCCCAAAAACGGAAAGCCCGGGGTGTGCCCCCGGGCTCGCTCCGTCCAGCGGTTTCCGACGCTCGCGTCCTCCCTGGCGCCTGGCCTTCCCTGGCGGGGACTTCTCTCCCTGTCCCTCGCGTCGGTCCCGTTCTTTCGCAACGCTTCGCGGCCGAAGCGCGCACGGGGGGCGGACTCAGCAACTCCGGTGCCACGATGCAAGAGTCCATGTCGGTCGGCGTTTCGGCGCTCGAACGCGTTCTCCGGCCTGGAAACGAGGTGCGGGAAGCCGCTTCGCTGCGGGCGAATTGCAATGCGCGAGCCGCGGGCCGATGAAGCTCCAGGCAATCTGCTCTAGCCGCGGCGGTAGTCGGCGAGCGCCTGGCGGTGCGAGCGAAAGGCGAGATCGCGCGGCGGGCGCGACGCCGGATACCACGCCAGCTCGGCCGCGTCGTCGCCGGCGCGCTCCTTGCCCCCGGTCTTGCGCACGAGATAGACGAGGAGGACGACGCGCACGCGCGGATCGTCGTGCCCGGGATAGGCGCCGATCAAGCGCTCGACGCGCACGCGAAGCCCCGTCTCCTCGAAGGTCTCGCGCCGCGCCGTCTGCTCGGGGGTCTCGCCATACTCCATGAATCCGGAGGGCAGGCTCCACGTGCCGGCGTAGGGCTCGTACTTGCGGCGCACGAAGAGGAGGCCGCGCCGGCCGGGCAGGACGACACCCACGGCGGGTGACGGATTCTGATAGGCGACGAAGCCACACGCGGGGCAGGTCGGCCGCCGGATGCCGTGGTCGTCCTTGCGCACCAGGCGCGTGGCGCAGTAGGGACAGAAGCGAGCCGGACGCGGAAGGGTCACGGAGCCGCAGTGTAGACGAACGAAGCGGCGGGCCGTAGCCCGCCGCCTCTCGCTTTTCTCTTCCTGTCGATCGTCCGGCTAGTCGTTGTCGTGGAGCTGCCGGCGAAGCTCGTCCATCTGGCGGCGAAGATCGTCCATCTGGCGCTGCAGGTCCTGGCGCTCGCGGTCGCTCATGCCCGGCGTGCCGTTGGAATGGCCGTCACGGCTCATGATCCACGTCCGCGGCATGCCCGACATGGCTCCGCGCTCCTCGAGCGTCGCGGTCAAGGTCTGACGCGTGCCATGGCGTAGCACGGTCACGCGCACCGGGCCCGCGTCCTTGTCGGCGAGGGCGCTTCTCAGATCCTGCGCGTCGTCCACGGTCTTTCCATCCAGCTCGATGATCACGTCACCGGAGTGCAGGCCGGCCTTCTTCGCCGGCGTGTCGTCCAGCACGTGCGTCACCAGCACGCCCTTCCCCGACGGACGGCTGAAATAGCCGCCGAGATCGTCGTCGAGATCCTGGATGTCGACGCCGAGCCGGGGGCCCGAGCCCATGCCCATCATGTCGAGGCCGCGCAGATTCGGCATCGAGTAGTGATAGCGATAGTAACGACCGTCGTTGCCGTGATCGTTGTCGTTATCGTTGTCGTTGTCGCGATCCCGCATGCTCTCTTCGGGCATGTCGGCGCGCGAGCCCAGGGTCACGGTCACGGTCATCGGCTTGCCGTCGCGCCACACGGTGAAGGCCGCGCGGTCGCCCGATTTGTCGGCGCGCACGCGCTCCGTGAGCTCGGCGCTTGACGACACCGGCCTTCCGCGATAGCTGGTCACGATGTCGCCGCGACGCAGTCCGGCGCGGTCGGCGGGACTCCCGTCGGTCACGTCGGAGAGCAGCACCCCGCTGCCCTTGAAGTTGTACGAATCGCGCAAGTCATCGTTCAGGTCCTGCAGCAGCACACCGACGTAGCCACCCGACGACGACTGCGCGATGGCCGCGTGGCGCGCGCCCGGCACCGCGAGCGCGAATGCCGTGAGCGCGACGATCGTCGCGAGCCCGGCGAGCTCGCGACCCGGGGAACCCAAGCGGATCTTCATCTCGCTCCTCCTGTTCTCTCGTTGCTTCCGCCCACCTCGGGCGGGCGGCGTGTGGCGGTTCTCCTCACCCAGCTTACTCTCCGAGACGGCACCGGGATGCTGCCCGGCGCCGCGAAGCACGCACATTCGACACGGATTTGACGGTCCCCCCGAGCACCGCCTACCGTGGCCTCGTGTCTGCTCCTGCCACGGCTCCCAAGAAGAACGAGACCATCGAGCTCGAGGTCGAAAGCCTCGCTCTGGGGGGCCGCGGCGTCGCCCACCGCGAGGGCTTCGTCGTCTTCGTGGACGATGCCCTGCCCGGCGACCGCGTCCTGGCCCGCGTGTTTCGCCGCCGCGAGCGCTTCGCCGAAGCGCGCGCCGTGGAGCGGCTGCAATCGAGCCCCGACCGCGTCGACGCTCCGTGCGTCCACTACCGCTCGCGCACCTGCGGCGGCTGCCGCTTCCAGGACCTCGACTACGCCCGGCAGCTCGCCGTCAAGCAGGAGCAAGTCAAAGAAACGCTCGCCCATCTCGGCGGCTTCGCCGATCCCAAGATCGAGCCGATCGTCGGCTCGCCCGAGCGCTTCCGCTACCGCAACAAGATGGAGTTCTCCTTCCATCCCGGTCTCGAAGGAGAGCCCCTTCTCGGCCTGCACCGGCGCGGCCGCTACGACGAGGTGTTCGCGCTCGAGTCGTGCTGGCTCGCGAGCGAGCTCACCGAACGCGTCGTCCGCCACACGCAACGCTTCGCCGCCGAGCACCGCTGGTCGGCCTATCACAGCGTGCGCCACACCGGCGTCGTGCGCTTCCTCGTCGTCCGCCATCTTGCCACCAGCGCCCAGGCGCTCGTGAACCTCGTGGCAGCGCCCGGCGAGGTCCCCGCCGCCGAGCGCTGGGCCCAGGAGATCGCGGCGCTCGATCCCCAGATTCGCGGCGTGGTCCTCAACCGCAACTCCTCGCGGGCCAACATCGCCTTTGGCGAGCCCGGGCAGGAGCGCGTGCTCGCGGGCGAGGCGACCATCGAGGAGCGCCTGCACGGCCTCGTCTTCGAAGCCGGCGCCAACGCCTTCTTGCAGACCAACTCGCGCCAAGCCGAAGCGCTCTACGCCGCCGCCCTCGAGGAAGCCGAGATCACGGGCGAGACGCGCGTGCTCGACCTCTACTGCGGCGCCGGCACGATCACGCTCCTCGCCGCGCGCCAAGCGCATCAGGCGCTCGGCTTCGAGATGGTCGGGGAGGCGGTGCGCGCCGCCGAGCGCAACGCGGCCAAGAACCAGGTCGCCAACGTGCGCTTCCGCCTGGGCGAGGCGCGCCGCCTGCTGCGCGAATGGGACGAGCCGTGGAAGCCGGACGTGGTCATCGCCGACCCTCCGCGGGCCGGCCTCCACGAGCGGGTCGTCGACCGCATCGCGGGCCTGGGCCCCCAGCGGGTGGTCTACGTCTCGTGCAACCCCGCCACGCTGGCCCGGGACCTCCAGGGCCTGGCGGCGCGCGGTTACGTCCTCGAGCGCGCGCGGCCCTTCGATCTCTTCCCGCACACCCCCCACATCGAGGTGGTGGCGCGCCTCACTCGCGCTTCGGAATAGACGGAAGAACGGTTCCCGGGGTTGGAAGGGGCTCGGCCTAGAAGCCGGCGCGCCGGTAGGCGACCAGCCCCTGCGCCAGGTTGATGACCTCGCGATAGCCGAGCTGGGCGATCCGGTGGGCCGCCGTCGACGAGCGCACCTCGAGCTGGTCGTAGACGACGATGGGCCGGTTCTTGTCGGTGGGCAGATCGCCAAGGCGGGTCTCCAGATCCTCCAGGGGAATCTGGGTCGCATTGTCGAGATGGCCGTAATCGTCGTTCCATTCCATCGTTGGCCGCGTATCGATGAGAAACGCGTCGCCGCGCCGCGTGATGTACTCGTGGAAGTCGGCGGGCACGAGGTCACGCACGTATCCCGGCGACGGGGCCGCAGTTCCGGAAGCTGAAGTCGGCGGCGGCTCGGGGCCGCCTGAGGTCGCGCAACCGGCGAGAGCGAATCCGAGAATCAGGACAGAGAGCCGGGCGCCTGCGCGCGTGATCGATTTCATGGAGCCTCCGCCGGGCAGTTGGCGAAAAGTTGGCGGGTGGCTCGGGGGGCTCGGGGGAGCGTCCACATTCCTATGGTATCGTAGATGGGAAATGTCCCTCCGTTCCAGGCACCCCCGCATTCCAGGCGCCTTCGCTTCCTTCGGCCTCTCGGCCCTGCTCGGCCTTGGCCTTTTCATCGGCCCGGCCGCCGCCCAGGTGGCCACCATCGCGCCCCGGCTGAGCCCGGTCGACCACATGCTCTACGTCCGCGCCGGCACCTACGAGGTGTGGCAGGACACGACCCGTCTCGGCACCGAGTTCTACACCACGTACATGACGGCGAAGCGCGATAGCATGATCTCGAGCTCGGTCATCACCTACGAGCTGCGCTCGCGCAACCGGCGCTTGCGTTACGAAAAGCAGACGCTCCGCATCACCAGCGCGGAAGACAATTCGCTGTATCTCTATCAGGCGAAGGAGCTGATCGGCGAGCAAGACCGTGCGCTCTCCCTCACCTGCCACGACACGACGGCGACCATCTATCACGAGGACAGCGGCAAGGGCGAGGGCGCGGTGGTCGAGTTGCCGCCGGGACGCGTCTACGTGTTCGATCCGAGCGTGTACGAGCAGGTCGAGTGGCTGGCGAGGGACTTCGCCCAGGGGGCGTCGTCGACGCGGACCATGCACGCCGTGATCCCGGCGCGCGACACCGTGATCGCGGTTCAGGTCACGCGCGGATCCAAGGAGAAAATTGCCGGGCCGGGCGGGAAATCGATGAGCGCACAGCGCATCGACATCTTCGACGATCTCACCAAGATCCAGGTCTGGCTCGACGACGACGGCAATCTCGTGCGCCTCGAAGCGCCGGCGCAGAAGGTGCGCGTCGTCCGCTTGCCCGCGGGGGCCGACGAAGCCGACGCTCTGGCGCGCGCCCAGGGTCCCGCGAATTCCTCCGGGACCGCGGTCCGCCGCTAGCTGTCAACCGCGGCGCGGCTTTCCGTAGCGCTCCCAGTTCTCCAAGAGATCGAGCAACAGCCGCACGGCCACCCCGCTCGAGCCCTTCGGTGCGTACGGCTTGTCCTTGTCGTTCCACGCCGTGCCCGCGATGTCCATGTGGACCCAGGGCGTGCCCTCGGCGAAGGGGGCGAGGAACATGGCGCCGGCAATCGTGCCGGCCTCGCGGCCCGCCGAGTTCTTGAGGTCGGCGACGTCGCTCTTCATGAGGTCGCCGTACTCGGGCCACGTGGGCAGCTCCCACACACGCTCGCCCGAGCGATCCGAGGCGTCTTTCACCCGCGTCATGAGCTTGGTGTCGTTGCCCATGACGCCGCTGGCCTGGCCGCCGAGCGCGATCACCACCGCCCCCGTGAGCGTGGCGATGTCGATGATGGCGTCGGGCTTGTAGAAGCGCTTGGCGTAGTTGATGCCGTCGGCCAGGACGAGACGGCCCTCGGCGTCGGTGTTGTTGACCTCGATCGTCATTCCGTTCATGGCGATGAGCACGTCGCCCGGCTTGATGGCGTGGCCACCCGGCATGTTCTCGGTCATGGGCGCGAGGCCGATCACGCGCACCGAGGGCTGCACGCGCTTGAGGGCGTGGAACACGCCGAGCACGGCGGCCGCGCCCGACATGTCGTACTTCATCTTCTCCATGCCCTCGGCCGGCTTGAGCGAGATGCCGCCGGAGTCGAAGGTGATCCCCTTGCCCACCAGCGCCACCGCGCCCGTAGGCTTCCCCGCCGGCGTGTACTCGAGCACGAGAAGCCGGGGCGGCTCGTCCGAGCCCTTGGCCACGCCCAGGAAGGAACCCATCTTGAGCCGCTTGAGCTCGTTCTCCTCGAGCGCCTTCACGGTGATGCGCGCTTCCTTGTCGGCCAGAGTGAGCGCGCGCTCGGCCACCTGACGCGGCGTCATGTCGAGGCTCGGCGTGTTGCACAGGTCGCGCACGAAGGACACCGCCTCGGCGCCCACCTTGCCGCGCATGGCGCCCCGCTTCACCTCGGGCATCTTCTTGGCGTCGGCTTCGGCGACGATCAGCGTCTTCACGCGCTTCGACTTGCTCTTGTCGCGCGTGCGATAGCGGTCATACGTGTAGTTGGCGAGCATCGTGCCCTCGACGAGGGCTTGGGCGGCGGCCGCCGGATCGAGACCACCGGCTCCCGCCCCGTGCACCACGCTCGCCATGTCGTCGACGCCCAGCTCGCGCGCGCGGGTCGCCGCGCGCCCCGCCGCCTGGCGCACGCGCTCCACCGTCAGATCCTTCTCGGCGCCCAGCCCGACCAGCACGATGCGCTTGGCGCGCGCGCGTCCCTTGGCATAGAGGACGACCACCTGATCGCGCCGGCCGGTGAAATCTCCTTGCGCGAGACAGGCGGCGATGACGCCGCCCGCGGAAGCGTCGATGGCTCGCGCCGCGCCCGAGGGACGCTTGGTGCCTTCGAGGATGCCGAGGACGACGGCGCCAGCCGGGATGCGCTCGATTGGGTCGTTGCGGAACTGGAGCTGCATGGGAGTGGAGCCTCCGGAAACAGGGCGACCCGGCGCTCCCGGAAGGGTCGCGTCGGGCCGTCGACAAGGGAGGAAATCGGTCGGAGTCGGCCTGGATCGATGGCAGGAAACCGCCCCGGAGGCGCTCCTGTCAACCGGATTCCCCCGCACAATCCACTCCGGCGCCTTGATTCAGCCCCTAAGGGCGCGTATCAACTCGCGGAATGCGTAGAAACCCGCACCTCCGCCTCGCCGGGGCCTGTCTGCTCGCCTTCGCGGCCGGCTGCGGCCCGCTGGCGACCGACCGTACGGGCCCGGCCGCCTCGAACCCCGGTCCGCCGCCCCAAGCCGAGATCGCCTACACGAAAGACGGCGTGCTGCACGTGCGCGCCTCCACGGTCGAGGGCGTCTACTACGCGCTCGGCTGGGCGGCGGCGCGCGACCGCGCGTTTCAGCTCGAGCTGTTCCGTCTCGCGACCGAAGGGCGCTCGAGCGAGCTGCTCGGCAACGGCGCGCTTCGGCAAGACGGATTCATTCGCTCGCTCGGCGTGCCCGAGCGGGCCGAGTCGCTCGCCGTCCAGGCCGTGCGCCAGCCGTTCGCGCGCCGCATGCTCTCGGCTTATGCCGCCGGCGTGAACGCGCGCTTCGATTCGCTGCGCGCGGGATTCGCACCTTTGCCGCGCGATCTGGCGCTCACCGGCCTCAAGCCCGGGCGCTGGACGGTCGCCACGTGCATGGGGGTGACGCTCCTGCAGGGCATCCGTCTCGACGCCGACTTCCCGCAGCTCGACTTCGACGCCCTGGCGGAGCGCATCGGGCGGGAGCGCGCGCTCGAAGCGCGGAAGGACGAGCCGATCGTTCGCTACTTCACCGTCGAGGACCGCGGGCACGGAGCGCCGGCGCCGGCCGAGCCCGACACGGCGCGCAAGGTGGCGTGGCGCGATGGACCCGCCGACGATCGCCTGGCCGAGCGAGCGCTCGCGTCATTGGCGGGCGCGCTTC
>DATFWU010000265.1:0-10593 GCA_035259005.1 Candidatus Eiseniibacteriota bacterium | reverse complement strand
CGAGCCCGAGCTTGATCGCCCCGGCTGCTGGCCGCGACGCGAGCCGCTCGACCACCGCGCCATCGCTCACGCAGTCGAGCCACAAGCCGGCCACCGCCCACTCCAAAGCCCGATCGATCAGCTTGGCCGGCGAACCCATGGTCAGCGCCACCCAGATCTCGGCGCGCGTCCCGGCCAGCGTCCGAGCCAAGAGCCGCTTCGCCAGCGGCTCATCGGAAGGATCCTGCACCAGCGCCGGCTCGTCGATCTGGATCCTCTTCGCCCCGGCCGCCTCCAGCGCGCGCACCTCCTCGTGCAGCGCCGCCGCCACGTCGGCCGCGAAGCTCTCGAAGTCGCCGTAGTGCGCGTTCTCCGACAAACGAGAGAGCGTGTACGGACCGGTGATCACCGGCCGCACGGTCTTCTTCGTGAGTCCCTGCGCGAACTTCCAGTCCTCGACCGAGATGGGAGCCTTCCAGCGCACCGACCCCACCGCCACCGGCTGGCGATAGTACGTGTTGGTGTCGAAGTAGCGGATGAGCTGGCCGCGCTGGAAGCCGTCCAGACGGTCGGTGAAATAGGTCTGCCCATCCTCCCAGCGCACGAGCCCGTCGGTGAGCCAGTCGAGCCCCGCCGCTTCCTGCTCGGCGATGGCCTCGGCGGTCACCTCGTTCTCCACCCCGGTGAGCGCCTCGCGCGTCATGCCGCCGGCCTGGAACTTCTGGATGGAGCGGCGGAGCTGCTGCGCCTCCGCTCCCTCTCCGATGCGCGGGTACGAACCCAGCGCCGATGCGATCATGCCTTCCTCCCGATGCCGCGTCCCGACGAGCGAGACGCGGAGGACAATGGAGCTCTAAGGCGCGGGGCGCCGGAACAAAGTGGCCGGAACGGCCGGATTCCACTGCACTTGCGCCAGCGTCTGCTGGACCGCCTTTTCTCCGTTGGCGTACACGGTGACCGTGTACGGGAACTTCACCTTGCCGACGGTCCGGTAGTCACCGTACACGCGACGCACCGGAGTCCATCCCGAGCCGAGCGGCGAGAGCTCCGGCTGCTCGATGAGGACGAGGAATCCCGTGCTCGCCTCCACGTATACCTTGGCCGGCCGTCCGCCGGGCCGGTTCCATTCGATCACGTCGGCCGTCTTGCCGAACGCCGTGTCGGTTCCCGCGTAGCGGATATCGGCCTTGGGATCGGACAAAGTCGTCAACAGCCGCACGGGGTTCGCGTACGTCCCCTGCCGCATCGCGTCGATCTGGTCCTGCGAAACCGGAACCAGGCGTCCCGAGGCCGAGGCCCACGCGCTATCGCCGTCGAGAACCTGGACCATGGTCTGGCCCATGACCGCCATCTCCATGCGCCGGCGCGCCGGCAGCTGCACCGTCTCGCTGTACTGTCCGTCGAGGTTCGTGCTCCCCACGTTGAGCCACAGCGAGCCCTGCGTGTGCCAGTTCTTGATGGCGGACAGAGCCGGCAAGCCGCCGTGCGCCTTCACCGCCTTGGCCACGACCGCCGCGGCATGCGCGCGCGATTCCTTGGTATCGGGCGCCACCATCGCCGGCACCGCGGGCGCCACTTCGGGCACCGCGCCGCTGCGCGCCGTGAAGTCGAGCTTCTCCACCGGGCCGTAGCTCGTGAGCTGCGCCTGCACGCTGTCGGCGCGCCCGACCACCACCACGGCCACGGGCTCGGTGCGCAGGTACTTCTGCGCCACGCGCTTCACATCGTCGATGGTCACGGCACGCATGCGGTCACGATACTTGTCGAAGTAGTCGTCGCCGAGCCCGTAGAACTCGGCCACGAGCCACTGGCGCGCCACGTCACCCGGGCCCTGGAAGAGGAACGGGAAGGCGCCCAGATAGTACGACTTGGCCTTGGCCAGCTCGTCCGCCGTCGCCCCCTGATCGCGATAGGTCTTGATCTCGTTCAGGGTGGCGTCGATCGACTGCTTCACGGTGGCGTTCTTGGTGAACGTCTCGATCACGAAGCTGCCCGGGTCGACGCCGTACGTGTAGCCGCTCGAGATGTCGTAGGTGAGCCCCATCTTGGAGCGCACGTCGGCGGTGAGACGCGAAGCGAACCCGCCGCCGCCCAGGATGTAGTTCATGACCTGCACCGGAAAGTAATCCGGCGTCGAGCGCGGCAAGCCGACGTAGCCGATGCGAATCTGCGATTGCGTGAGGTCCGGCTTGTCGAGCAGACGCACGCGACTTCCCGGCAGATCGGGGCTCTGCATGGCCGGACGGCCGGGCACGTCCTTCTTCTCCCAGCCGCCGAACGCCTTCTCGACCGCGGCGAAGGCGTCCTCGGCGCTCACGTCGCCCGCGATGGCGAGCACCGCGTTGTTGGGCCGCCAGTACGTCGCGTGGAAATCGACCAGGTCCTGGCGCGAGAGCCCGCCTACCGAGTGCTCGTCGCCGATCACCGGACGGGCGTAGGGATGCGGCCCGTGGATGAGCGCCGCCAGATGCTCGTCGGCCACGCTCGCAGGATCGTCGCGGCTCTGGCGGATCGCGGCCTGGGTCTGGCTCTTCTCGCGATCGACTTCGTCCTGCGAGAAGGCCGGGTGCAGGGCGACGTCCGCCATGAGACCGAGAATCGTGTCCTTGTCTTGCGTGCGCGCCTGCGCGAGCAACGTCGAGTAGTCGCGGTCGGCGTTGACCTCGAGCGAAGCTCCCAGGAAATCGATCTTCTCCGCCAGATCCTGCGAGTTGAGCGAGGTCGTGCCCTTGCGCATCACGTCGGCGGTGAGGGCCGCGAGCCCGGACTTCTCGGCGGGCTCGTTGGAGGCCCCGGTCTTGATCAGCATCCGGTAGTAGACCGTGGGCAGATCGTGGTCCTCGAAGACGTGCACCACGAGCCCGTTGGCCAGGGTGCGCGAGACCGGGTGCGGCACCTTGTATTCGGCGGACACCGAGGACGGCTCCGCCTTGGCGGCGCGCGCGGCCGGCGCCGGTGCCGTGGCCAGGAGCGCGAGCGCGGAAAGACAAGCGAGAGCGCGCATCACTGGGCCGCTCCTTCCTTGGGCACGAGCCACACCAGCGTACGCTGCGTGGGCTGCAGATAAGTGGCCACGACGCGGCGCACGTCGTCGACCGTGACCTTGCGCACCTCGTCGAGCTGGCGCGAGGCGGCCTTCACGTCGCCGGTGATGAGCGCGGCCTGACCCACCGCGCTGGCGCGGTCCTCGACGCCCTCGAGCCCGAACAAGAGCTCCGACTCGGCCTGATTCTTGGCCTTGGTCAGCTCCTCGTCCGTGGGGCCGTTGTGGCCGAGGTCGTCGATCACGTGGAACAGGGTGTCCTCCACCGCCTTACGATCCTTGCCCGGCTTGACCGCGGCGAAGGCGTAGAACAGTCCCGGATTCTTGCGCCCGAGCGTGAAGCCGCCCGCGAACAGCGCCGACTGGTCCTCGTAGACCAGCTTCTTGTAGAGCCGCGACGATTCCCCGTTGGACAGGATGCGGTTGGCGACCTCGATGGCCGGAGTGTCGCTCGAGGAGTCCGGCGGCACCTTGTAGCCCGCGATCACGATGGGAAGCTGAACGATGGCCTGCACCTCGGAGCGCCGCTCGCCTTCCTGCACCGGCTCGACCGTGACCACGGGCGGAGACGGCAGCCCGGGCTTCAAGGAACCAAAGTACTTCTCGACCACCTTCATCACCTGCTCGTGGGTGACCGGGCCGCACACCACGATCGTCGCCTTGTCGGGCGCGTAGTGGATCGCATAGTAGCTCTTCACGTCGTCCAAGCTGATGGCATCGAGATCGCTCGGCCAACCCAAAGTCGGCCAGTGGTACGGATGGGCCATGTAGGCCAGCGCGGTCATCTCCTCGATGGCCTGGCCGATGGGCTGGCTATCGACGCGGTAGCGGCGCTCCTCCTTCACCACTTCACGCTCGCTCTTCAAGTTCTCCGGCGTGAGGCGCAGCGTGGACATGCGATCGGACTCGAGGCGCGCGCACAGCTCGAGCTGATCGGCGGGAACGTCCTCGTAATAGACGGTCACGTCCCAAGTGGTGTAGGCGTTGTCCTGACCGCCCGCCGCCTGGATGAGACGCGAGTGCTCCTCGGGCCCGACGTTCTTCGAGCCCTTGAACATCATGTGCTCGAAGAGATGGGAGATCCCGGTGATCCCCGGCCGCTCGTTGCGCGAGCCCACGTCGTACCAGACCTGGAAGCTGAGCACGGCCGCCTTGGGGTCCTCGAGCGTGAGCACACGGAGCCCGTTCTTGAGACGGCCCTCCTTGGGCAACAGAAGGTCCGCCGGCGCCGCCAGCGCCGCCGCGGTCCCGAGCGCGAGCCCCGCCAGCACGAAGAGCGCGACTCCTCCCCGGGTCCATCCCTTACCCGTCATTCCTTCCTCCTGAGCGGGGCTCTCCCCGCGTCCTCGGCCTTTCGAAGGGGTTGCTGAAAAGAGGGAAACTACAACAAAACGACGCGCCGTCCGAGATGTACGGACGGAGCCTCGAAACGAACGAAATAGACGCCGGGGGCGGAAGCGACCCCGCCCTGGTCGCGCCCGTCCCAGGACAGCAGGCGCTCGGAGCCGGCGAGCATGGCGCCCGCGAACAGGGTGCGCACCCGGCGCCCGCGCGCGTCGAAAACGACCACCGAGGCAGAACCGGCGGCCGCCCCGGCGCGCGCCCAGAAAGCCATGGTCCCGCCACGCAGAAAGGGCGCCGCGCCGGCGAGGACGAGGGCGGCGCCTTGCGACGAGACATTCGCGAACGCGGTGCTCGGGACCCACGACAAAGCTGCTTCGGCGCGCGCCACGCCATAGCCTCCGTGTGTGTCGGGCGCGGCGAAGCGGCTCGCCGTCGCGCGCAGCGCCTGGATCACCTCGAACGGCGTCCACGTCGGATGCGCCTCGAGAAGCAAGGCACAGATCCCGGCGACGGCCGGGGTCGAGAACGAGCTCCCGCTCGCGGTCGCGATCCCGAAGTCGTCTCCGGGCGAGGCCAGGGCCATGGCCGAGCCCATCGCGCACACGTCCGGCTTCACGCGCCCGTCGGCGCTCGGCCCGTAGGACGAGAAGATCGCGACCAACCCGGTGGAGTCCGTAGCACCCACGGCGCACACCGTGTCGCCGTCGGCCGGCGCGATGAGATAGCGCCACGGCCGCGAGCCCTCGTTCCCTTGCGCGGTCACCACCACCAGGCCGCGCCGGGCCGCCTCGGCCGCGGCGCGCGTCACCACCGTGGTCCGTCCGTCGAGATCGGCGTAGCGATACGAGGGATACGGGAAATCGAACGTCGTGTAGCCGAGCGACGAGGAGAGGACGTCCGCGCCGAGACTGTCGGCCCACTCCGCGCCCGCCTGCCACCAGTCCATCTCGATCGGGAACTCCGTGCTCTCGTCCTCGGTCTTGGCCAGCGCGAAGGAGGCGCGAAACGCCGTGCCCACCAGACGACCGGGCTCGTACGAGCCGACCACGGAGAGGGTCTCGGTTCCGTGGTAGTCCTGTCCCGCCTGGTCCTGCCCCGGCTGGTTCGCCACCACGCTGTCGCCGTGGACGAAGTCTCGTTGCGCGACCACGCGCAGCGAATCGAAGGCCACATGCGTGGTGCGAAATCCGGTGTCGAGCATGGCGATCAGGATGCCGGCGCCCGAGAGTCCGCGCGCGTGCATGCGGTCGGCCTCGATGAGCGTGTTCTGCGCGGCCGAGAAGCCGTAGAAGGTCGCGTCGCCAGGGGCGGACTGAGAGCGCAACGCGCGGTCTCCCGCTGGCGACTCGACGATCGGCGTCGCCCGCTCGAGATCGAAGGCCGCCTCGTCACGACGCCACCTTGCCACCGGCTCGATGCCGATCACGAATGGCAACGCGGACAGCTCGGCCAGGCGATCGGGAGCCGCTTCCACGCTCGCGGCGTTGAGCCAGCGGCTCACGACCCGCACCCGAAAGCCGCGATCGACGAGCCCCTGCACGTAGCGCGGCTCGACCGGAAGATCGCCGGCCACCAAGTCGCCCCCCACGCCCCGCTCCATCCGCCGCGCCAGACTGCGCGCCGAAACCGTGGCGCGCGCCGCGGCGCGGCGCAGGGCGGGAGTCGCGCGCTCGAGCGCGCCATGGTCGGCGAAGCGAACCCAGACGATGGCCGGGGATGGGGAAGGCGCGGCCGCGCCAACCGCGGGCAGCGCCACACTCCACCAGAAGAGCGCGAGCGGGCGAAGCGCCCGGGTCATCGGCCGCGGGCGGTCACCGTGGCCGGCTCGGCCGCCTCCCGCTCCGCGGCGAGCTCGCCCACGACCAGCCCACGATGATTCTTGAGCGCAGGGTGCGCCCAGCGTTCGAGCGCCTCCAGGGCGGCCGCCCCGAGGCGTCCGCCATCGCGCAAGAAGGCAATCGCCGCCGGACCGACGGCGCGGCGCGACCCGTCGATCACTTTGATCGCCACCCCTTCGCCGCTCGCCAGAAAGCCGAGACACTGCAGACCTTCGGCGCCGGTCTTGGTGACCACCGCGCCCTGGCCCGCGGCCAGGACGTCGGTGCAGAAGCGCCCCTCTCCCGCCACCAGAACCGGGTGCGCGATCATGGCGTCGCGAACCCGTGCCAGCGCGCGCTCGCGCGCGTCGGACGCGTCGGCGCGGGCGGAGGCGAAGTGCGAAAAGCCGCGTGCCATGGCCGAGAGCGGCACGGCGGGGTTGGCGGCGCTGCAGCCATCGACCCCGAGCGGCACCGAGCGCGCGTCGACGCCGCACACCTCAGAGACGGCGGCCACGCAGGCGCGCTGCACCGGGTGGTCGAAGCTCACGTAGTCCTCGACCGGCCAGCCTTCCGCCACGGCGAGCGCCAGCATCCCAGCATGCTTGCCCGAGCAATTGTTGTAGAGAGGCGAGGGCGCGAGCGCGCCCTTGCGAAGCGCGGCGTCGTGATCCGGATCTTCCGGATAATGAAAGCCGCACAAGAGATGCTTGTCGCTCAGACCGAGACGGTCGAGCATGCCGCGCACCACGGTCACGTGCTCGGCGGCCCCGTTGTGCGAGGCCGACATCACGGCCAGCTCCTTGGGCCCGAAGCCCAGACGCTCGGCGTGGCCGCGCTCGACGAGCGGAAGCGCCTGGAAGGGCTTGCAGGCGGAGCGGAAGAAGGTGACGAGGTGGGCGTCGTCGGCGGCGCCATCGAACCCGTCGGTCCCGCCCGGCCGCCACGACACGGCGAGCACCTCGTGCTCGGCTTCGTCCTGGCCGGGAGCTCCCCGCCGCACGTGAACGCGGTAGCGCGCCGTCGCGAGGCTCATCCGGCCCGCCTGACTGGGCCCCGCTTGCCGCCCTTCCCGTTCAGGCTCACGCGTCCACGCTTGCCGCGCGACGTCACGGCGGCGATCGCATCCTCGAGCACTTCGAGTCCGGACTGTGCCTGCGCGCGCGTCAGGGTGAGAGGCGGCGAGATGCGCACCGCCGAGTGACCCGCGCCCAGGGTGAGAAGCCCGCGCTCGAAGCAGGCTTGGATGATCTCGTCACGCAAATCGTGATCCCCGCGCGTGGTCCCCGGCTCGACCACCTCGAGCGCCAGCATGAGCCCCTTGCCGTTCACCCAGCCCAGGTGCGGATGGCGCGCCACCATGGCTTCGAGCTCGCGGGTCAGGAAGGCGCCGACCTTGCGTGCGTTCTCGAGTAGCTCGTCCTCGATGAGATCGATGGTGGCCAAAGCCGCCGCGCACGACACCGGGTTGCCGCCGAACGTGTTGCCATGCGAGCCGGGCGGCCACGACATAAGCTCCTTGGAGGCCACCGTGATGCCGAGCGGCATGCCGGAGGCGATCCCCTTGGCGATGGTCACCACGTCGGGCCGGGCGTTCCAGTGCTCGATCGCGAACCACTTGCCGGTGCGTCCCATGCCCGACTGCACCTCGTCGACCACGAGCAGGATGCCGTACTTGTCGCACAGCGCGCGCAGGCGCTCGAAGTATCCGGGCGGCGGCGTGACGTAGCCACCCTCGCCCTGGATGGGCTCGACGAACACCGCCGCCACGTCTTCGGGCGGCGTGTGCTTGGCGAAGACGAAGTCCTCGATGAAGGACACGCACGCGATGCCGCAATCGGGGAATTTGAGGTTGAACACGCAGCGCCGGCAATCGGCAAACGGCACGTGCGTGGCCTGCGGCGTTTGCGGCGCGAAGCCGCGGCGCTGCACGGCCTTCGAGGCGGTGAGCGCGAGCGAGCCCAGGGTGCGGCCATGGAAGGCGCCGTAGAAGGCGAGGAACAGCGGCCGCTTGGTCTGGTAGCGCGCCAGCTTCATGGCCGCTTCGACCGCCTCGGTGCCCGAGTTCGAGAAGAACGCCTGCTTGGGCCCCGGTCCCGGAACGAGCTTGGTGATGCGCTCGCCGAGCCGCACCTCGAGGTCGTAGTAGAAGTCGGTCCCCGACATGTGCAAGAAGCGCCCCGCCTGCTCGCGGATCGCCTTGACCACGCGCGGATGCGAGTGGCCGCTCGCGCCCACGGCGATGCCGGCCGTGAAGTCGAGGAAGCGGTTGCCGTCCACGTCCCACAGGAGGGCGCCCTTGCCGTGGCTCATCACCAGCGGATAGGCGCGCGTGTACGAGGCCGAGATGGCGCGGTGGTCGCGGTCGACGACCGCCTTGGCGCGCGGCCCGGGCAGCTCCTTGGTGACGAGTTCGGGTCCGTGCGGACTCGGCCGCTTGGTGACGATCAAGGGGTGGCCTCCGAGGATGGGGTTCGGGCCCATTTTCGCCCGAAAAGTTCCGCGAAACAAGCCGGGGCTCTCCGCGAACGGAGAGCCCCGTCAAACGGCGATCGGCTCGCCCCCGCTCAGCGGACGATCACGAAGTGGGCCTTGTACTCGAACCCTTCCGGCGTGGTCACGCGGTACATGTAGATGCCTCCCGCCACGTCCTGCGAGCGTGCGTTCTTGAGATCCCACGCCGCCACCCCGCTCACCACCGTGTCCTTGTTCAGCTCGCGCACGAGGTCGCCGGCCACGGTGTAGATCTGGATCTTGGCCTGCGCCGGCAGGCCGCGGAACTCGATCTTGTGCGTTCCCGGCGAGTCCCAGGCCTCGCGGCCGCGATAGGGATTGGGCACCACGGTCACGTGCTCGAGATCGTGGCTCGGCGGCGGCGTGATGAGCACGGGAGTGGTCATCAGGTTGAGCGCCAGGTTGTTGATGTTGCAGCACGTGAAGGGATGGGACGGGTCGGCGCATCCGCCCAGGTCGGCGACGAACAGGTTCTCGAAGCCGTTCTGCACCAGGTTGGGATCGGTCATGTAGATGATGGCGTAGAACGCCGCGAAGCCGTCGGGCGGCGGCGGCGGCGGCACGAGGGCCCACACCGAGTCGATCTGCGCGCAGCGCTTGGGATTCAGCGGATCGATCCGCCGGCAGATGGGAACCCGCTGGACGTCGCCCGCCGAATCCGGATCCACGAAAGTGGCGCGCGCCTGGTTGTCCGGGAAGTGCCACAAGAGCGTGTCGTGATAGACGTAGCGTCGCAACAGCTCCATGCGGCACGTGTCGGGGCTCACGAACACGCGGTAGATGTTGTAGCCCCCGAACCCGCCCTGCGCCGTATCGGCGAGGAGCCGCTGCTCCAACGCAAGGTCACGGTCCCAGACCAGCGTGACCTTGCGGCCCACGGTGCTGTCCTGGCCCTGCGATCCGATCACGCCCGGGAAGGCGCGGAAATGGATGCGCGGGAACGTGTCCGGCTTGGCCACGCCCGCGCAATCGGCATTCGGGTTCGGACAATCGGCGGCCCGGGTTCCACCCGCCAACCCCGCCATCCCGCTCGCCGCGAGGCAGGCGACGAGCAGGAGGCGGATCATCCATGCGTCGGCATGTGACTCATTCGAGCGTGGGGTCACTCGATAGGTCTCCCTGCGATGTCCCGGGAATCGGTCTCCACTTCACCCGGCCCGGTCTGTGTCATGGGATTCGTGTTCTTCTGGAAACCGAACTTGCCAAACACCTTGCCGATCGCGATCTGCAGCTGCGTGCGATCGAGATACCAGAGCGGAATGTCACACCAATCGAGCTCCCAGCCCGCACCCGTGTGATCGGTGACGTGGAACCAGACCGGCTTGCCGTCCGGCCATCCCGCATCCGGGCGCTTACTCTGCACGATGCAGCGCCCGAGGTACAGCGTGTCGAACTCGGCCTCGGAGGTCGGGATACTCGTGCCCAGAGAGATGTACGGACAAGAGATCGACTGCGGCGGCAGCGTCGGCCAGCTGTTGAACTCCGTCTGCATGGGCAGGATCGGCAGCCCGTCCCAGGTGGGTAGGTTATTGACCGAAGCCGGACCGACGCGCGGATCGCAAGTCGCCGTGCGCGGTGGCGTCGTGTTGTCCGGCGGCCACGGCGATCCCGGACACTGGAACTGCGGCAGGTACGGGATGAAGTCGATGTAGTTGTCGTTGGCGGTCAGCGGATCTCCGGCGCCGCCCGCGTCGGCAATGTCCAACCCCTGCTGGACCTTCAAGTAGTCGTACATGAAGTTGCCTGGGTTCAAGATGTGCTGGCGGTCCACCCGGGTGATGATCGGCCGGTACGGGAACGGCGGCGGAGCCGTGCCCCCGATGGGCGGGATGCGGCTCGCGAAGCCCGCCGCGATGCTCTTGCAGATACCGCCTCCGAACAGGAAGGCCTTGCCTC
>DATFWU010000264.1:0-9943 GCA_035259005.1 Candidatus Eiseniibacteriota bacterium | reverse complement strand
TCTAGTTGCATCCGCAGCCGCCGCCCCCCACTGCCTGACCGCCGGTCGAGCCCTCCTTGCTGAAATAGATGTTGTCGTCCGTGTCGCTCTCCTGCGGCGACGGACCAGAAGGTCACGATCCCACGGACGCACGTGGGCCGTAACGCAGCCGGCGACCGCGGCGAGGAGGAGCAAGAACAGCGCAGCCCGAACCCGGGGGTATTCGCATCGCGGTCGAAAGACGGTACGCGCGAAGCGCTTGCTGGTCATCCCAGGCGGCCTCGGCTATGTTGAGCCCGCCCATCGACCTGGAGGTCCATCGTGCGCTCTCTCTGCGGTCTGATCTTGGCTCTCGGCCTGCTGTCGCCCTCCCTCTCTCGCGCCGCGGCGGATAGCACGGCGGTGGCTCCTGCGCCCCGCGATCCCAACCTTCCCGCGGGCGAAGAAAACGCCAAGGACGCGCTCAACACCTCGCCCCGCCACGGCGAGATGGTCGACGTGCCGATGGCGGGCGGGCCGGCGATCCAGACCTGGATCAGTTACCCCGAGCGCAAGGACAAGGCCGGCGTGGTCCTCGTGATCCACGAGGTGTTTGGACTTTCGGATTGGGTGCGCGGCGTCGCCGACCAGCTGGCACGCGAGGGCTTCATCGCGGTGGTGCCGGATCTCATTTCGGGCATGGGCCCGGGCGGCGGTGGGACGGACTCGGTGGCAAGCCGGGACGACGTGGTGAAGCTCGTGCGCGCGCTCACGCCCGACGAGACCAAGAAGCGCCTCGACACGGTGCGCGCCTGGGCCGTCGCGCTGCCGGCAGCGTCGGGCAAGTACGCGACCATCGGGTTCTGCTGGGGCGGCGGACGGAGCTTCGAGTACGCGGCAACCGATCCCGCGCCCAAAGCCTCCGTGGTCTATTACGGAACCTCGCCCGACAGCCTGACGCTCACGCGGGTGAAGGCCCCGGTCATCGGCTTCTACGGCGGCGACGACGAGCGCGTCGACGCCACGATCGAGCCCGCGCAGAAGCAGTTGAAGAAGCTCAGCAAGAGCTATGAGCCACACGTGTTCGATGGCGCCGGGCACGGCTTCCTGCGCGCCCAATCGCAGCGCAGTGGGGCGAATCTCAAGGCCACGCAGCAGGCGTGGCCCATGACCATCGCCTTCTTGAAGAAGCGTCTCGAGTAGGCGCGCATGACCTCTGCCCGCGACCGGACTCTCGCCGCCTCCGCTCTGCGCCGCCCGTTGTCGCCCTTTGCTTCTTTCCCGGAGCGCTGGCTTCTGGTCGACGTCGCGCGCCAGCGCGTCGTCTTGTTCCACGGCGCCGAGGCACTGATCGACTACCCCGTTTCGACCTCGAAGCGCGGCATCGGCGGCGAAGACGGCTCGCTGCGCACCCCGCCAGGTTGGCACGCCATTCACGCCAAGATCGGCGCCGGCGCCGAGCGTGGCTCCACCTTCGAAGGGCGCGTGGCCACGGGGCGCGTGTGGCGCGGCGAGGCCGGCCCCGGCGATCTCATCCTCACCCGCATCCTCACGCTCGATGGGCTGGAAGACGGCGTGAACCGGGGGCCGGGACGCGATTCGCTCACCCGCTACATCTATTTTCACGGCACCAATGAGGAGGGTCGAATCGGCGAGCCCTCCTCGCACGGCTGCGTGCGCATGACGAGCGCCGACATCGAAGATCTCTTCGAGCGCGTCGAAGCCGGCGATCCCGTGGTTGTGATCGGCGACTTTCTCGAGCCCCAAGATGTTCCCGCGGGCGCGGCATTCGCCGGCGCGAACGCGCCCATTCCCAATCCGTTTGGCGCCGGGCGCTTCCACTACGCGGGCGTGGGCGGAAGCGGCATGAGCGCCCTCGCGCAATATCAGGCGCTGCGCGGCGGACGGGCGAGCGGAAGCGATCGCGGCTTCGATCAAGGCGGCCGACAGATCGCGCGCAAGCAGCTCGAGGGTCTCGGCATTCGTCTGTTTCCGCAGAACGGAAGCGGCATCGACGACGATTGCGCCGCCCTCGTGTTCTCGACCGCGGTCGAGCCCGACGTGCCCGACTTCGCCCAAGCCGTCGCGCGCGGCGTGCCCCTCGTGCATCGCTCGCGCCTGCTCGCGCACTTCGTCTCCGAGAGCCGCACGATCGCCGTCTCGGGGACGAGTGGCAAGTCGACCGTCGTGGCCATGATCTTCGAGATCCTGCGAGCCACCGGGCACGACCCTTCGGTGATCACCGGCGGCGATCTGATGGCGCTGCAGAAGGAAGGCCTGTGGGGAAACGCCTGGGCGGGCAAGGCGGACCTGCTCGTGGTCGAAGCCGACGAAAGCGACGGCTCGCTCGTGGCCTACGAGCCAACCGTCGCTGTCGTCCTCAACCTGCAGAAGGATCACCGCGAGCCGGCCGAAGTGCTGGAGATGCTCCGCGTCTTCGAGCGGCGCGCGAGAGAGACTCTGGTGTGCGGCGAAGGCGCGGAGATCGCGCCCTTGATCGACGAGGCGAAGAGCCGCGGCACGTGCTGCCTGACCTTCGGTCACGCGACGGATCGCGACGTGCGCGCCACTTCGATCCGCCTCGAAGCCGATCGCTCGCACTTCGACGTGGCCGGGTGCGCGTTCGCCGTTCCCTGTCCCGGCGCGCACAACGTCGAGAACGCCTTGGCGGCCATCGCGGCCTGCCGCGCCGTCGGCGTCGAGATCGCGGCGATGGTTGCGCCTTTGGCGTCGTTCCAGGGTGTGGGCCGCCGCTTTCAATCGATCGGCGTCGCTGGCGGCGTCGAAGTCGTCGACGACTTCGCCCACAACCCCAAGAAGCTCGAAGCCGCCGTCGCCACCGCTCGACGCCGGGCCCAGGGCCGCGTCCTCGCCGTCTACCAGCCGCACGGCTACGGCCCCACGCGCTTCCTGCGCCCCGATCTCGTGTGCGCCTTGGCCGGGGCGCTGGGCGCGACCGATCAGCTTTGGATGCTCGAGATCTTCTACGCCGGCGGCACCGCCCAGCGCGACTTCTCCTCCGCCGATCTCGTCGCGGAGATCGTGGCGCGCGATCGCCATGCGCACTTCGCGTCTACCCGCGAAGCCCTCGTCGCCTCCCTCGCCGCCGAGGCGCGCCCCGGCGACCTGGTCTTGGTGATGGGCGCCCGCGATCCTTCGTTGACCGAACTGGCGAGGGCGATTCTTTCAGCGATCGAGGCCAAGGCCGGCCTCCCGGCTGCCGTGACGCAGGCGCGACCACGATGACGCCATCCCACCGAGCCGTGCGCCGGAACAACATGTTCCACTGGAACTTGGGGAAGAAGCCCAACTAACATCCAAACGCCAACGGTCGATAACCGAGGTGGCGGAGCCGAGCCTTTCCGGCTTCCGGAAGGAGACCTCAGGTGAAGCTTTCGACTTTGGTGGTATGGCTGGGCGGCGCCGTCGGCGGTGGCCTGGCCGGCTGGCTCGCCAGCCCGCTCGGCATGTTCGGCGCCTTCATGATCAGCTTGGTGGGAACCGCCGCCGGCATCTACTTCACCCGGCGATTCGCGCGGCAGTATCTCGCCTAGGATTCAGTCGAGCTTGACGAGACGGCGACGGTCCTCGCCGCCCGACCAGCGCAAGACAGCCCAATAGACTCCGGGGGGCGCCACTCGACCCTCATCGGTTCGGCCATCCCAGCTGGCGGAGCGCAGCGCGGCCGAAGACGCCCCGGACAGAAGCATGCGCACGGCGCGCCCCGCCGCGTCCACGATGCGCAGGTCTACTCTGCCGGTTTGCGGCAGGGCGAACCCGATGTTCATCCCCTTTTGGAATGGATTGGGCCACGCCGTCTGAATGCCGAAGACGGTCGGCGAGCTCGGCACGCCGACCTGCTCGAGCGGTTGGGCGTCGACCACGATCACCGAGTCCAGGCACGCGAAGCCGTGCACCGCGCACTCGGCGCGGAGCTCGGGGAACGGCACCGTCACCGGCACGAGTCCGCTGGCGAAGTGCTCGGGCTCTCCCCACACCTCGAGATCGAGCGTCATCTCCTGCATGCCGGCCGAGGAGTCGATCTTGTACGTTCCCGTTCCGATCAAAGAAACAGCGCCGGGGCCGTTGTTGAACGACGCGATGTAGCGGTGGATCTCGTAATAGGTGTAGACGCCGTCGGCGCCGGTGCGGATGAGGTCGAAGCTGCCGTACGTGGGCACCGCCTGCACGGCGCAATCGCACGGGCCTTGGCAGCCACTCTCGAGCTGGCTCGGCGGAGTCGTGAGCGCGTACGACAGGCTATCGGCAGGCGCGGCTTGCGCGCCTCCGGCCAGGCAGAGCAGGCCGGCCACGGCGAGCATGACAGAGATGGGGCGCATGAGATGTCCTCGGCACCCGCGCGGGAGCAAGGGCGCAGGCCCGACATCCATGATACGCCACTCCTGTAGCAAGTACATCGTGCCGTCCGCGCGTCCCGATCTCGTACGCTTCTCTCTCCTAAGTGACGGATCGACAGTTCCTCCTCCCATGGCACGGATGCTGCTCCGCGACTCTTGTGCCCTGACCCAAGCCTCTGGGGTCCACATGTCGCATCGCGCGGTGGAGTGGTACCGGGAGCACGAGACGGTCGTCGGCGCGGCGGTGATCGGCCTTCTCGTCATTGCGCTCTTCGTCGTGAGCTTTCTCTTTTCTCAGGAGCGCGCGATCAATCGTGCGGCGTCTCGCCATTCGTCGGAGCTTTTGTCCACGTTCTTGCAGGGAGACACGCTGGGAGCGCCATCCGATTCGGGCGTGTTCATCCGGCTCGCCAACGTCCACTTCATGTGGTCGGACCGCGTCTACATCGACGCCGGGGACATGGCGCTCCGTGCCGTCCCGGTCGCGGGCCGGGTCGTCGATTTCGACGACCCCAATTCCTTCGTCATGAACGTGCAGCAGTCGACGGTTCGGATCCGCCCCGAGGTGCTCGAGGGCATGTTCAACGAGAGCGTGTTCAACTATCCCGAGTCCAAGCTGCGCGGCCTCAAGGTGGCGATCAAGCAGGGCGAGAACGGCCCCGACGTGAACCTCAAGGGCAGCATCAACGTCATCACCTGGATCCCCTTCGACATGGATACGCGGCTCTCGGTGGATCGCGCGACGAACACGCTGGTCATCGATGTCGATCACCTGAAGGTCATGGGCTTCCTGCACGCGACGGGCCTCATCAAGATGAAGCCGCTCCACCTCGACCGCCTGCTCACGCTGCCTCCGAACAAGAGCCTCCTGGTGCGCGGCAACACGATGATGGTGAAGCCCTTCGGCCTGTTTCCCCCGCCGCGCGTGAACGGCACGATGGCCGGCGTGCGCGTCGACCGCACGATGATCGAGCTCACCTTCGCCGGGAAGGCGGTGCCCGCGCCTGCCTCGTCGGGCAACAACTACATCTATCTGGCGGGCGGGAACTCAGAGTTCGGCCGCTTCCGCATGTACGACACGAACGTGCTGATCCGTGACCAGAATCCTCGGAATCCCTTTGCCTTTTCGTTGATTCGCTATGCGGACCTGATTCCCCGGAGCCGGGTCACCCTGGAAAACACCAAGTCGGTCGAGGTCACGATGCCGGACATCTGATCGGCCCCGGACGGGCGTACAATTTCCCGGTGAGCCATCGCCCTTCCGACCCCCCGCCGCGCCGCACCCTGCGCAACTTCGACGCCGGCCGGCACATCGAGTCCTTCCTCGCCGCCGCCGTGGCCGCCGTGCTCCTCATCCGTTTCTCCCTGAGCCTCGCGGGCTATCCCCAGCTGGGTGGAAGCCACTACCACGTGGGCCACATGCTGTGGGGCGGCCTCCTGATGACGACTTCGATCCTCCTCCTGCTCTCGTTTCTCGACCGGGGCTCGGTCGAGCTGGCGTCGATCCTGGGCGGGATTGGATTCGGCCTTTTCATCGACGAGGTGGGAAAGTTCGTGACGCGGGACAACGACTACTTCTTCCGCCCTTCGATCGCCGTGATCTACGTCGCCTTCATTCTCGTGTTCCTGGCGGCGCGGGCCATCCACGCGCGAGGCGCTTACGCGCCGGCCGAGTACCAGGCGAACGCCTTCCGCATCCTGACCGAATCCTCGGCGCACGGGCTGGACACCGAGCGGCGCGCGCAGGCGCTCCACGACTTCGAGCACGCGGGCCACGGCGACCCCATCGTGACCGAGATCAAGTCCCTGCTCCACACGCGCGCCGCCGTGCGCGCCGTCCGCCAGCGCCGGATCCCGCGCCTCCGGCGCCAGCTCATCAATGGCTACCGGCGTGTCACCCAGCTTCCCGGCTTCTCGGCCGCCGTGATCGCCTTCTTCGTCGTGCAGCTCCTGGGAAAGGCCGTGCTCATCGCCGTGCTCGTGTCCGTGCGCGGTCTGGGCAAAGTCTCGCTCGTGGACATGCGCTACATCGGCACGCTGGCGAGCCGCGTCACCACGCTCAACTTCGCGGGCTGGGCGGAGATCGGATCGTCGCTGCTCTCGGGGGGGCTCATCCTCCTCGGCATCGCCGAAATGCGGCGCTCGCGCCTCGCGGCTTACCGGCTCTTCGAGCGCGCGACTCTGATTTCGATCTTCCTCACGCAGGTTTTCATGTTCTACCGCGAGCAGCTCTCCGGGCTCATCGGCCTCGCTTTCAACCTGCTCGTGCTGGTCACGCTCCGCTTCATGATCCATCGCGAGGAGGCGCGGCAGGCCGCGGCCTTGGCGCCCGGCGCCACCCTCCCCCGCCGCACGCGTCGCGGCCTGGCACGCTGGATGCTGGGCGCCTGAATCTTCCTGGTTCACTGCTCATGAAGTCTGCTTTCGATTGACGGGTGCCCGGGACCGGTGCCAGGCTCCTTGCGTTTCCTCTCTGCTGATCGTCCCTCATTCGTCCGGAGGTCACTCCCATGAGGCCACTGGTTACGAAGGTCATCTTGGCTGCCGCGGGCAGTCTCGTGCTTGCCTCCCTCGCGCACGCGACGCCGACCCCGAACAGCGCGGTTCTTCACCTGCGCGTGTTCAACGATTGCCCGATTTCGATTCTCAACACCACCAACTTGTTCCCCGGACTGATCGAGATCAACGATCAGAACCAGCCGCCACAGCCGCTGTGCGCCGGCTTCGCGAACCTGCACACGTGGCGCTTCTCGACCGACGGCGTCAATGCGCTCCAGTTTCTCAATGGCGACGGCTTCTCGTATTCCGCCACCCTGGTCTTGAACGGAATCGGAGAAGGCGGGCTCAACATGTCGCCATGGTTCTCCCCGGACGCCGACGGCCTTTTCAACGTGCGTACGACGGACGGCGAGATCGCCTGCTTCGGCGGCCGCATGCCGTTCTTCACCTTCACCGGCGCCTTCGGACTCCACTACGTGAACAACACGCCGATCGAGCTGGGCATCGTCTACATCCCCAACGGACTCTCGTCGGTCTCTCCGGCGCAGATCGTCTACAACCTTCGCTACGCCGGAATCAACTACACGAGCGGACTGCTGAACTTCGACCAGGGCAATGTCGCGGAGGACCCGCCTCACGGCTTGTGGGGCGCGCTCAATCCCTGGTACGCCGGCGGGCACGTCAAGATGTTCGTGCAGACCATCGGGCAGCCACACGGAATCGACGCGACGTGGTCGGACATCCAGTACTCGATCTCCCCGGTCGCGGCGGAGCCGAGGACCTGGGGCAGGCTCAAGGCCCTGTATCACTGAGACGGCTCGAATCGAGCTTCGGCGGCCATCCTCGTGAAAGCGAGGGTGGCCGTTTTCTTTGGGGCATGAAACCCACGCAGGAAGAAGGCCGTAGTACGAGCACCCGGGCGCCACTCTCCAGACTGCGCTTCAGGAGTCCGCATGGAATCGAACCGTGTCGCTGTCCTGCCCCAGGCCAGCTTCGTGAGCACGAGGTCCCGGCTTTGGGCCGTCCTCGAGCTGGCCCTCGCCGCGGCCTTCATCGTCCTCACCAAACTGCATCGCATATGGAGACCCGACACGATGTGGCTCCTCGCCCTGGGCTGGATTTCCCTGCGCGTGCGCAAGCGAGGCTGGGGATCGGTGGGACTGCGCCGGCCGGAGAGCTGGGGCAAGGTGTTTCTCGCCGCCTTGGTCGCCGCGGTCGCTTTGCAGGCGGTGAGCCTGTGGATCACCGTGCCGCTGGCGACGCGGATCACCGGGCAGCCACCGGACCTTTCGGAATTTCGCCAGCTGATCGGCCACTGGAAGCTCGCGCTCCTGGGCCTCGCCGTCACGTGGACGCTCGCGGCCTTCGGCGAGGAGCTCGTGCATCGCGGGTATCTGATGAACCGCATGGCCGATGTCGGCAACGGCTCGCGCGTGGCCTGGGCGGTGAGCTATGTCGTCATCAGCGTGGCCTTCGGTCTCGGGCACCTTTATCAGGGGCCGTCGGGCGTCATGGATGCGACCGTCACCGGACTCGTGCTGGGCGGTCTCTATCTTGCCTTCGGACGCAATCTCTGGCCCGCCATCCTGGCGCACGGATTCAGCGACACGCTGGCGCTCGTCATGGTCTACTGCGGCTTCACGCCGGGCGTGAAGATCTAATTCTCGGAGCGCGACCGGACACGGAAGGCGCGGGGCTCAGCGCGCGGCCCGGGCGGGTCGGCGGGCAGGGCCGGCGCGTTGGCGTCGCGCACCGCGTTGTACATGGGCGAGAGGATCTCCACGCCGCCGCGCGCAAACGCATCCTGAATGGCTTCGTGGAGTCGTGAATAGAGCCCGAGCTGCTCATGGGGTCGCCGGGTCACGCAGCAGATCTCATAGGTGATGTGATAGTCGTTGAGCGAGCGCTGATAGACCCAGGGCGCGGGTTCGCGCTCGATTCCCTCCACCTGGCTCGCGGCTTCGATCAAGAGCGCGTGCACCTTCCGCCATTCCGCATCGTAGGCGATCGTCACCTGGGTGTGCAGGATGAGCCCCGCTGCGTCGGCGAGGCGAGAAAAGTTGACGATGGCCTGCGTGGCCGTCTGGCCGTTGGGAACCGTGATCTCCTCGTTGCGAGGCGTACGCAGCTTGGTGGCGAAGAAGCCCAGGCTCACCACGTCGCCGATGTGCTCGCCGATGCGCACGCGATCCCCGACTTTGAACGAGCGCGAGTAGGTGAGCACGATGCCCGCGATCGCGTTGCCCACGATGCCGGTCGATCCCAGAGAGAGCATGAGGCCGAGCAGGATCGAGATGTTCTGCACGGATTTCGAGCTCGACCCCGGAATGTGCGGATAGGCGATGGCCAGGGCGCTCACCCACAGGCCGATGGTCACCAGCCGCTTGGTCGGCTTGGCCAGCTCGGGATGGATCCAGTCGAGCTGCACCGTGCCCGCGGCCACGGCATCGAGGAACCGACCGCAAACCCCGCTGAGCCAGCGGAAGAGGAAGAAGATGCCGGCGAGGACGAGCAAGTCCGGGATGGCGTCGCGTATGGCGGCCAAGGCGGCGAGAAGCTCCGCCCGGGCGAAGCTCACGAGCCACCAGCTCCACGCCTGCGACCAGGTGAAGAGCGAGAACACGGCCGTGAGATAGCCGTAGAGAAGAAGAACACCCAGAACGATGTCGAGATAGCCCAGCACGAGGGTCAGGATCTGCGCGAGCTGTCCCGGCGAGAGGATTTGCAACGTGCCGACTCGCAGCCCCGGCAGCCGCTTCGGCAAGGCGCCGGCCAGGAACTTCCGCCACTTCTTGCCCCCGGCCATCAGGAGTTTCGCGAGAACGAGAGCCACGAGCGTAATGCCGAGAGCGAGAAGAATGGCGATCACGAGCCCCAGAGGGCTGCGCGACGCCCGCTCCTTCAAGATCCCCTGCTTCAAGCGCTCGGGCAGCGTCTGAGCGTAGTTGGCAAGCTCTGAAACGCTCATGCCCTGGATGTCGCCTTGCGTGACCACCCAGAGAAGGCGCTCGCGGTCGTAGACCTCGACACCTTCGGCGGTGCGCTTGAGCCAGATGGAATCGGCACGCGCTCCGCTCTCCTCCGCGACGGCGGCGTCGAGGCGGTCGCGGATCAAAGCGGCGCGCTCG
>DATFWU010000263.1:0-2948 GCA_035259005.1 Candidatus Eiseniibacteriota bacterium | reverse complement strand
CTATCTCGAGCCCAATGGGCGCTTCGGCAAGCGCGACGAGTTCGGCCAGTTCGGCGCTCAGATCATGATGGACGGCGACCGGATCGTGGTCGGCTACGTGGCCGCGGGCACGCCGGCGGCGGCCTCCGGCCTCCAGGAAGGCGACGTGGTGAGCGAGATCAACGGCAGGGACGCGGCCAGTCTCTCGATCGACGACATCTTTCCGCTGCTCGAGGACTCGCCCGCCGGCACCGAGATCACGCTCAGGGTATCGCGTGCCGGCTCGTCACACGACGTGAAGGTGAAGATGGCGCCGACGCTCTAGACGCCTATTTGCTCGTCGCCTTGGCGAAGGCGGCGGCGAGCTGGCGGGTGACCGGGCCGGGCCGGCCGGAGCCGATCTTCTCTCCGTTGACCGCCAGGAGCGGAACGACACCGGAGATGCTGTTGGTCAGAAAGGCCTCGCTCGCTCGGGCGAGGTCTTTTTCTTTGAGCGGATGGCGCGTGACGCGGCCGCGCCGGATGACCCAGGCGCGCGTGACGCCAGGCAGGAGCGGAAGCTGCACCGGCGGCGTGATGAGCTTTCGGTCGACCACGGCGAACAGATTGGCTGCGGAGGCTTCGGCGATCCCGCCTTGCCCGTCCGAGAGCAGCGCTTCCTCCACGCCTTTGGCTCGTGCGCGCCGCGCGGCTTCGACATAGGCCAGCGCCGAGCACGACTTGTGCTGGGCCATGGTGCCGCCGTGAAGATCGGGCAGGGTGATGGCGCGGACGCCGGTGAGCTTGCGTGGCGCGACGGGCGCGAGACGCACGACGATTCTGGGGCGCGCGTTGTCGGGCGGGGCGAAGCCGCCGAGGCCCGATCCGCGCGTCCACGTGATGCGGAGCGCCCCGCGCGCGGGGCGGGCTGCTTGGAGGAGCTCGCGGGTGCCGAGCGCTCCGCGGCGCATGAGCGTGTCGACTCCCTTGTAGCCGAGGGCGCGCGCCGAGCGGCGGAAGCGATCCATGTGAGCCATGAGCCAGATGGGCTGGCCCTTCACCACCAGGATGGTCTCGAACAAGCCGTCGCCGTAGGCGAGCCCGCGGTCGTCGACGGGAAGAGCGAAGTCATCTTCTGCCACGATGTCGCCATCCACCCACCAGAGCGGCTCATCCATGGCGAAGGGAAAGCCCGGCGGCGCTCTCGATCGCGGCCCACAGGCCGCGCGCCTTTTGCCACACCTCGCGATATTCCTCGTCGACGTCGGAGTCGAGAACGATGCCGCCGCCCGCCGGAAAGACCACGCGATCGTCGCGCAGGGTGGCGGTGCGGATGGCCACCGAAAGATCGAAGTCGCCGTCGTCGCCGATCCAGCCTACGGCACCGGTGTATACGCCGCGCGCGTGCGGCTCGAGCTCGGCCAGCACTTCCATGGCGCGCACCTTGGGCGCGCCGGTGATCGAGCCGGCCGGGAAGGCCGCGCGGATGGCCTCGAGCGGCGGTTGGCCCGGCTCCTCGTCGGCGACCACGGTCGAGGTGAGGTGGTGCACGGTGGCGAACGACTCGAGATCCCAGGGTCTCTCGACGTCCACCGTGCCATAACGCGACACGCGGCCCAGGTCGTTGCGGTGCACGTCGACGATCATGACGTGCTCGGCGCGATCCTTGGGGCTCATGGTGAGCTCTTGCGCCAGGGCGATGTCTTCCGCCGGGTCCTTGCCGCGGCGGCGCGTGCCCTTGATGGGGCGTGTGACGAGGCGGCTCCCGCGGCGCGACAGGAAAAGCTCGGGCGACGCGGAGATGACCGAGAACTCCTCGCCGTCGAGCAGCGCGGCGCGCGGCGCGGGGTTCATTGCACGCAGCGCGCGAAACAGCGCGTGCGAGTCGAGGTCGCGGCGGGCGGCGAAGGAAACTGTCAGGTTCGCCTGATACAAGTCTCCTGCGACGAGATAGTCGTGCAGTCGAGCGAAGCGGCGGCCGTATTCCGCGCGATCCAGGCTGGCCTCGAAGCCCTCGGTAAGCGGAGGCAATTCGCCGAGGCTCGCGGGCCGGCCGGGCGCGTGGCGCACGTGCTCGCGCGTGAGCGCGTCCTTCCACCAGGCGCGCGCCGAATCCATGCGCTCGTGCGCGCGGCGGTCCGCGGCTTTGCCGTGCTCCGGTTTTCCGCTCGAGCACACGAAGGCACGTTTCGACTCGTGATCGAGCGCGAACACCACGTCGGCCATCGACCAGCGGGCGAGAGGCACGCCCGGGTCGTGCACCTCGAGCGCCGGCAAGTGCTCGAGCGTGGTGGCCAGCTCGTACGCGAAGTAGCCCACGGCGCCGCCGCGAAACGGCGGCAGCTCCTGGCGGATGGCCTCGGGCTCGCGCTCGGTTGCATCCACGGCGAGCGCCTGCTCGAGCCCGCGCCACGGGTCGCGCACCAGATCGCGCGCCGAAGTTCCGCGATGCGAAGTCCAGCCCCCGCGAGGTGTCCATTCGAGAATGCGCTGGGGATCCCACGCCAGAAAAGACCAGCGATCGCCGCGCGTCGCGCGCTCCTGACTCTCGAGCCACGCCGCGCCCGGCCCGGCCGCGCTCTGCGTGGGGAGAAAGCCCTGCGCTGGAAACGTGATCTCTTCGAGCAGGCGGCCGCGCATGGTCGGCATTCGCGCGCTATGCCCGCTTGGGAAAAGAACGCCGCATCACCGGCCTCCGCGGGGACATGCACAACGGGGAGACGGGAGCGTAGCACACAGGAAAGGACGAGCTGGTTTCGGGAGGGAAACAGAAGAGGGCGGGGTTTCGAGCACGCTCGGACCGAAGAGGGCCGCACTCTTCGAGAATTTTGCGCGTCGATCCCGCCCTCGTCTGGGCGCTGCTGTTCGGAACAACACCTACGAACCGCAACGCGACTACACACCCATCATGCACAGCTTCGCGAGCGATTGTGTCAGGGGACCGAAAAGTAGAGCATGGGTTGACGTTTTCTTGACGCGCGCCGAATTGC
>DATFWU010000262.1:0-15641 GCA_035259005.1 Candidatus Eiseniibacteriota bacterium | reverse complement strand
CTCTCGACCAACGGGTCGGGTGACGGGACGTCGACTGACGTGAATGCGACTGGTTCGGGCGTGTCGGTGCTCGAGCTGTATCGTCCGACGCCGAATCCGTTCTCGAACACCACGAGCTTCGCCTATCAGGTGAGCGGATCCGCTTCCGAGCGGGTCCAGATCGGCATCTACAACGTGGCCGGTCGCTTGATTCGCGAGCTGGTGAACGAGACCAAAGCACCGGGCCGCTATGAAACGGTGTGGAACGGTCAGGACCAGGGCGGCTCGTCGGTGACGCACGGGGTGTACTTCATCCGTGCGCGCGTCGGCGGAACCGTCGTGGAGAGCACGCGGGTTCTGCTCGTGCCTTAGCGTCTGATGACTTGACTCCCCGGCTGTCCGAGCCGAGGGCGAAAGGAGACGGCCCCGCTTCCTGTGGAGGCGGGGCCGTTCTTGCGTACGAGGGCAATCCTTGCGTGCGGTCGGGGTCGCCGCGGAGCTTGCGGACGCGGCTCCTAACGCGCGTCGGTCCTGGCCCTGCCATGAAGGTTCCTTCCTTCGGCCTGGAATCGCAGGGGGGCGAACTTCCCGTCTTACCCCGGAGCTGGCGAATTTCTCTCTGAGTCGGCGTCGAGGTTCGGGAAATGAACGCCACGCAACCACTTGGCGCGATGGATGGTTCGGCCTCAACGAGGCGAGCGAGATGGGCGCCAAGGAGCCCCGCCAACCGCCCGGAAGGGCCGCTTCCGGGCGGTCGATGCATGGGCTCGCCGATCCTGCTCAGAACTTGATGGCCAGGCCGAGCTGCGTGGTCCAGAAATCCGGATTGAACTTCTCCGGGATCAAGTGGCTCTGCTGGTCGCGCAACATGACGTAGCGTCCGTTCAGGTCGACGCCGGCCTTCTCGCCGAGGGGGACCTGGAAGCCGCCGCCCAGGTGAACGCCGAACTGCTGCTTGGTCTCGTCGGGAACGCCCGTGGACTCCTGGTAGTCGAAGGTCGAGTGGTACCATCCCACACCCGCGCCGCCGTACACGATCGACGTGGGGGGCGCGAGATAGAGCGAGGCCGTGATCGGCCACTGGCGCACGTGGAGCTGGTCGTTGAACCGCGACTCGCTGCGATAGCTGGCGCCGATCTCGGTCATGAGCAAGGGCAGGGGATGGCTGCGCAGCGCGAGGCCGCCCGACATCTTGGCGTTGTCATCGCCGTCGACCGGCTTGGTGATGCCGAACGACGGCACGATCTCTCCGCCTGCGTGCGCGGAAGCGACGACCAAGAGAGACAAGACAGCCGGAAGGATTGCACCCGTGAGGCGTCGGCCAGAGGTTGCGAGAGTCATCATGCGCTTGGGCATGACGGGCCTCCTTCGTGAAAAGATCCTGCGGGGCTTTCGCGCTTCTTTGCTTTGCAGGTCCCGGGCCAACCATGTTGTTGGCCCACAGCGCGGTTCAACGCGTGCGGCGGGCGTGCAAAATGTCCCGGCGATGAAAATCGAGGCGCTGCCTCGTTGTCCGAGTGGGGGACGCACATGAAGAAGTGGCTGGCAACGATCGCGATCGCGTTTCTGACGATGGGCGCGGTCGCGAGCGCGGAAACCCGCACGCCGGTGACCACGGTGTTTCTGGTGCGCCACGCGGAGAAGAATCCGCATCCGGCCGGAGGCGACGCCGGCTTGAGCGCCAAGGGCCAGCTGCGCGCGGCCGAGCTCGCGCGCGTGCTGGGCCCCCTGCCTCTCGATGCCGTCTACTCGACTTCGTTCGGCCGGGCGCGCATGACCGCCGAGGCCGTGGCGCGCGCCCAGAAGGACACGGTGCGCACCTACGATCCCGAGCATCCCGAGCGACTCGCCGAGCGCATCCGCGCGACAGAGACAGGCGACAACGTGCTCGTGGTCGGCCACTCGGACACCATCCCCGGAACCTACGAAGCGCTCACCGGAGAGGTGTTTCCCGACTCGACCAATGTTCCCTACGACAAGCTCTACATCGTGGTGCTCGACGGGGCCGGCGGCCATCGCCTCCTGACGTTGCGCTACGGAGCGCCGGCCGAATGAGCGCCGCCCCGGTCGTGGCGCCGAGCCTCGAGCAGGTGCGAAGCGAGATGGACATTCCCTCGCTCGATCTCGCGGTGCGCGGGCAGCGTGACGCGGTGGGTTTTGCCTCGCGCGCCGACCAGATGGAGAGGGCGTGGGAGCTTTCGGCCACGCCACCCGCGCCGCTCGCGCTCGGGCCCGCGCCCGCGCCGGGGGTGGCTACGGTGATCTGTCCGCACGACGATTATCTCTACGCGGCGCGCGTCTACCGGAGCGTCATTCCTCTGGTCACCGCGCGCACCATCGTCCTGATCGGGGTGTTTCATCGCTATCGTCGATTCGGCGAGCGCGGGCGCCTCGTGTTCGATCCCTTCACCGCATGGCGCACGCCCGGCGGGGCGGTCCGCGTCTCGGCCTTGCGGGAGAAGCTCATGGCCGCGCTCCCCGCCGAAGATTTCATCCAGGACGCCGCCATGCACGACTCCGAGCACTCGGTGGAAGCGCTCGTCTACTGGCTCATGCACGGGCGGCCCGATCGCGAGATCGTCCCCATCCTCGTGCCCGAGATGCCGTTCGATCGCATGAGCCAGCTGGCGTCGCGTCTGGCGGTCGCGCTGAAGGCGCACGGGAAGGACACGGCCATCGCCATCTCGGCCGACGCGATTCACTACGGCGCGGACTTCGGTCACGTGGGATTGGGTGTGGGCGGGGAAGAGGCGCACGAGCGCGCGGTGGCGCGCGACCTTTCGATCTTGCGAGGCCCGCTCGCCGGTCCGGTCACCGACGCCAAGGCGCGCACGCTCTATGAGACCTTCGTCGATCCGGCGCGACCCGAGCGCTATCGGGTCACCTGGTGCGGGCGCTTTTCGATTCCCTTCGGAGTGCTGCTCACGGCGCGCCTGGGACGCGCGACCGCGCATCCGATCGCCTATTCGACCTCGATCGACGCGCCCGAGATCCCGGTGCGCGATCTCGGACTCGGCGAAACGGCGCCCGCCAATCCATATCACTTCGTCGGCTACCCCGCCGTGGCCTTCACGCTCGAAGGAGGTGTTCCATGAAGCTCCCGGCCGCCGTGTGCGCTCTCGCCCTCGCCTTCGTCTCTTGCGCGAGCGACGCCCTCCTCGCCCTCATGGAGTACCAGGAAAAAGGCTACGCGCTGATCAGCTTCTAGGCGGCGGGCTCGGCGACCGGCACCGGCGCGCGCGCCGTGCGTCGCAAGAGCAGATAGACGGCCCCGGCCGAGAAGAAGCCGACGAACCAGGCGTAGTCGTACAGCGGACGAAGCGGCGGAATCACGAGCCCGCCCCAAGCCAGGGCACAGCCGACCAGCGTGGCGATCACCGCCGGAGCGCTCCAGCGCCCGTACTGACCGTCGGGCAGATAGAGATCGGCGAGCGCGAGCTTGCGCTTGCGCACGATCCAGTAGTCGGTGATGAGAACACCGGCGATGGAGCCCAGCCCGCCCGAATAGCCCACGAGCCAGGTGAAGATGTAGCCGCTGGGATCGGCGAGCAGGCGCCAGGGCTCCATCGCGATGCCGATGATCCCGGTGAGGAGTCCCCCCGTCTTGAAGCTGATGAAACGAGGCATGGCGTTGGCGAAGTCGTTGGCCGGCGACACCACGTTGGCTGCGATGTTCACCGCCAGCGTGGCGACGACGACCGAGAACATGGCGATGCCCACGATCCACGGATCCTGGAATTTGCCCACGAGCTTCACCGGATCCCAGATCGGCTCGCCGTAGAGAATCGCGCTCGCGCTCGTGATGAGCACCCCCATGGCGGCGAAGGCGAACATGGTGGTGGGAAGCGCCACGGTCTGGCCGATCACTTGGTCCTTCTGGGAGCGGCCGAAGCGCGTGAAGTCCGGCATGTTGAGCGAGAGCGTGGCCCAGAAGCCGATCATCGCGGTGAGCGACGGCCAGAACACGGGCAGGAAGGAAGCCAGAGTCGGCAGCTTGCCGGGATGCGAGAGCAGCGGGCCGAACCCATGCGCGGCGCGCACCGCCCAGACGAGAAGAACGACGGTCACCGCGAGCACGTACGGCGCCGCCCAGTTCTCCACTTTGCGCAGGAGATCCATGCCGCGGTAGACGATCCAGATGTTGAGTCCCCAGAAGAGCAGGAACGAGAGCCAATCGGTCGTCGTGTGCCCGCCGAATCCCGGCCCCAGCGACTCGCGCCAGCCCGGATGCAAGGCAATGAAGAAGGTCTGCAGCGCCTCGCCGCCAATCCACGCCTGGATGCCGAACCAGCCGCAGGCCACGAGGGCCCTCATGAGCGCGGGCAGATTCGAGCCGGCCGTGCCGTAGGCGGCGCGCGCGAACACCGGGAAGGGGATGCCGTACTTGGTGCCGGGATGCGAATTGAGAAGGATGGGGATGAGCACGATCGTGTTGCCGAGCAGAATGGTGAACAGGGCTTCCTTCCAGTTCATGCCCGAAGCCATGAGGCCGGACGCGAGCATGTACGTGGGGATGCAGTGGGCCATCGAGATCCACAGCGCGGCGTAGTTGTACGTCGTCCAGCGCCGCTGGGCCACGGGGACGGGAGCCAGATCGCGGTTGTAGAGCGGGCTCTCCTCGATTGCCTTCGTGTCGACGAGCTCGACGCGTCCGTCGGGAAGCTCTCTTTGCTGGGCCGCCATGTTCTCCTCTCGCGGGGGATGGGCGCGAATGTAGCCCGTACCCTGAAATTCCAACAAATACCTCATACCGCCACCGGACATCGCGTCTAAATGCTCCGCACGCAAGCGATCATGGCGGGGTTTCTCGTGGCATGGCTTCTGCTCCACTCCCAAGCGGGCCTCGGCAAGGTGTGCCGGGATGCCGTTTGGATCTGGGACACCCGAGGAAGGCAGAGGTGTCTTGAAAGGAGCGTCGTCATGCTTTGGACTATTGCCGTCATCCTCGCCGTCCTGTGGCTTCTCGGGCTGGTGACGAGTTACACCCTGGGCGGCTTCATCCATCTGCTTCTTCTTCTGGCCATCGTCGCGGTATTGATTCGCCTCATTCAGGGGCGCCGCGTGGTCTGAGGAAGATCCGAGCGGCGACTCGGGCGATGTACGAAGAGGCGGGACCCTCTAGGGACCCGACTCCTCTTGTTGAGGCTGGGGATTGATCTCGAACTGGGAGACACGTCCTTCGCGCAACGCCTGGTCCAGGCGCTGGTCGTGCCCATAGACGTCGTTGCGGAACTGCACCGTGCCATCGGGATCCACCCACGCCGTCCAGTACAGAATGTGCACGGGCACCGGGTTGTGGATGGCGATCCAGTGATTCTCTCCGCTGTCGATCAGCTGCTGAAGATGCTCGGGCGTTCCTTCCGAGCTTCCCCGTAGAAGGTAGGCCGCCAGATCGAGCGGCTTCTCGACCCGAATGCATCCATGGCTGAAGTCGCGCGACTTGGCGCTGAAGAGTTGGCCCGCCGGTGTGTCGTGCAGGTAGACGTCGTATTCGTTGGGCAGCGCGATCTTGATCCGGCCGAGCGGATTGTCCGGTCCGGGATCCTGGCGAAGGGCGTACGACACGTCGCTCGAAGTGTCCGACCAGGCCACCGAGCTCGCGTCGACCTCCGTGCCATTCTGTCCCGGTTCCGAAAGCACGTGCATGTGCGAGCGCTCCAAGTAGCCCGCGTCTTGGGCCGCCTTGGGTGCGATCTCGTTCTTGGCGATGCTCGCCGGAATGTTCCAATAGGGGTTCACCTCGACCGCCACGGCGCGATCGCTGAACATGGGCGTCGGGCTCATGCGCTTGCCGACCACCACCGCCATGGTGAGCACCGAGCGCCCGTTCTCGATCACGTCCAACCGGTAGTCGGGAATGTTGACCAGAACGTAAGGATCGCCCAGATCGCTCGGCAGCCAGTGCCAGCGCTCGAGATTGAGCTGGATCTGGCGCAG
Source organism: Candidatus Eiseniibacteriota bacterium (assembly GCA_035259005.1). Classification (GTDB taxonomy): domain Bacteria; phylum Eisenbacteria; class RBG-16-71-46; order RBG-16-71-46; family DASYSL01; genus DASYSL01. Next base: position 9,725 of record DATFWU010000262.1, on the reverse strand, counting down.
ACGCGAGCCCGCCGGCACGTTGAGCGCGGCCAGCGTGGTGGCGTCGACGAGGCCGGTGGGCGCGAGCCCGTGGCGGGCCTGAAAGCGCCGTACCGCCTCACCCACGACACCGTCGTAGCTCGAAGGTCCTGTCAGGAGATCGCGCGTGGCGGTGAGACGGAGCACGAGCGCCTGGACCCGAGTGCTGCGCTCCCCCGGCCGCATCGGCGCGCCACCCGGAATCGGCTGCCAGCCACCTGCCTGGGTGAGTTTCGCGTACTCGTCCCACGCCTGTTGCAGCCGCGCGTAGGCGGGATCCTTCGGCGCCAGCTCGTCGAATGCCTTCGAGACGTCGTTCGCCCGGATGGCCGACTCGAGATTGCCGGCGAGGTTGGCGGCGCGCGGGCTCTTTCGCCAGTCGGGGTCGAGCGAGCGCGGCGGGACGTGGCCGTTCAGTAGATGGTTCGCCATGCGGAAGTACGTGTACGTGGCGCGCACGTCGAGCGCGGCGAGATCGCGCGCCGGCGGCGGCGTGCCCAGCGGCACCGACTGGAGCTTGGCGATCTGGTCCGTCAATCCCGCGGGATCGTAGTCGGCCGGATCCAGGCCCCGGCGCCCGCTCTCCTCGATGGCGGCCACGAGCTGCTGCGTCACCGAGAGCGGGCCGCGGCCGTCGGTCCAGGCCGGCTTGGTGCCGCGGCGCTGATAGAACTCGCGGACCAAGCTCCAGTTGCGCGCGGCTTCCTGCCGGCTCGTTCCCGGAAGAGGAAGGCTCTTGCGCTGGACGAGAATGCGGACCTGGCGCGCCACCCGGGAAGTGGGAGTGCGCGCCTCGAGGGCTTGATAGAGCCACCAGACGCCGAACGCGGCGAGAAGGAGAAAGACGATGAGGTAGGCCGCTTTTCGGCTCAAAGAGGACCCTCCACGATCAGCGACGCAGCTGGGCTCTCAGGCTGTCGGTCTGCGCTTCGAGCACCGACAGCATGTCGGCCATCTCTCCTTTGATCTCCCGCCAGCGCTTCGACTCGGTCGCCTTCAGCGTATCGAGCTTGAGCGATGCCACGCCGCGCGCCACGTCGAGACTGTCGAGCCGTTGCGCCAGCTTCGCGCGCGTGGTGTCGGTGCGGAACTTGATCTCCTCGGCCAGGCTGTCGAGGCCCGCTTTGGCAGCCGCGAGCCGCCGCGCGCTCGCCTTCTCGAACTGGGTTCTCTCCGCCTTCTCACGCGACGAAGCACAGCCCGCGAGGACGAGCAGCACGACGACGACCGATGCCCCACGCAATCGCACCATGACTCCTCCGTGCCGTGGGCGTGGCGGGAGCGCCGGCCCGTGTACGAAGGTCATCATGGGGTGTAAGACTTTCCTCGTGTCAAGCCGGAGAGCCGGCGCGCCCGGCGTGCGGCCGGGAAAAGCCTCGTTCCCGCATGCGGTTCCAGCGCGCCCTTCCTCGCCGATTCCCTGGCTTGCCGACGGCACGTCTTCTGCACGAGACGTCCTGCAAGCAACGAGCCACTTTCGCAGAGGAGGCGTCCCATGGCGCGCACGTTCTGGCGAGGCACGCTGAGCTTCGGTCTGGTGGAGATTCCCGTCGCGCTTCGTCCCGCCGTGGAAGCCGACGAGCTGAGCTTCACCCTTCTCGATCGCAAGGATTTCTCGCCGGTCGGGTACCGGCGCTACAACAAGAAGACCGGCCGCGAGGTGCCGTGGGATCAGATCGTGCGCGGCTACGAGTACGAGCCCGACGAATACGTGGTCCTGACCGACGAGGAGCTGAAGAACGCGCATCCCGAGCAGACGCAGACCGTCGAGATCCTCGAGTTCGTCGAGGAGAGCGAAGTCGATCCCATGCTCTTCGAGACGCCCTACTACCTCGAGCCGCAGAAGCGAAACAGCAAGGGATACGTGCTCCTGAAGAGGGCGCTGGCGCAGACCAAACGGATCGGCATCGCGCGCCTCGTGCTGCGCACGCGGCAGCGGCTTGCCGCCGTGATCCCGCACGGAGACGTGCTGGCGCTCGTGCTCCTGCGCTACGCCTACGAAGTGCGCGAGCCGGCCGAGGTCGCTCCCGAGAAAGCGAAAGGGCCGGGATCGATCTCCAAAGCCGAGGTTCAAATGGCGGAGCGTCTCATTCAGGACATGACGACGCCTTGGGATCCCGACAAGTACAAGGACGACTATCGCGACGACGTGATGTCGCTGGTCGAGAAGAAGGTCAAGGCCGGCCAGACGCACGAGATCGTGGAGAAGGTCCAGCGGCGGCCGGCCAAGACCAAGGGCGAGGTCACCGACCTCATGCCGCTCCTCAAGCAGAGTCTGAGCAAGCACGGCCAGAGGAGCCGCACGCCGCGCTCGCGCACGCCGGCCCGGGCGGGCCAGGCTGGACGGCGGCGCTCGGCTTCGTAGCCATGGGTCTGCGCACCTATCACGAGAAGCGCGATTTCGCCCGCACGCCGGAGCCGCGTGGCCGCGCCGGTGCGCGAAAAGGGGCGCGCTTCGTGATCCAGAAGCACGACGCCACGCGCCTCCATTACGACTTCCGCCTCGAGCTGGACGGCGTGCTCAAGAGCTGGGCGGTGCCGCGCGGGCCCAGCCTCGATCCGGCGCAGCGGCGGCTCGCCGTCGAAGTCGAGGATCATCCGGTCGAGTACGGGCGCTTCGAGGGCACGATTCCCGAGGGCGAATACGGGGCCGGGCCCGTGCTCCTGTGGGACCGCGGGCGCTGGCGGCCCAAGGAAGACGCTCGCGAAGGCCTGCGCAAGGGACATCTCAAGTTCGAGCTGGAGGGCGAAAAACTCTCCGGCGGATGGACGCTGGTTCGTATGATCGGTCCGCGCTCGGAGGACGGCAAGAATTGGCTCCTCATCAAGGAGCGCGACGAGTTCGCCAAGAAGGGGAAAGCCGGCGAGATCGTGACCCTGGAGCCCGAAAGTGTCTCGACGGGACGGACCATCGAGGAGATCGGCACGAAGATGCGCCCGAAAAAAGCCGCGCGAAGCCGCCGCACGCGTCCCCGGCGCGGGAGTCGCGCCGGCTCGGCCGAGGAAGAGGAACCCGCCCGGAAGTCGACGCGGCGCGCCTCGCTCGATCTTGCTTCCCTGGCCGGCGCGCGCCGCGAACCGCTGCCATCGAGGTGGCCGCCCGAGCTGGCCACGCTCGTGGCTCAGGTTCCGTCCGGCGACGAGTGGCTGCACGAGATCAAGTTCGACGGCTATCGCGTGATCGCGCGCCTCGACGACGGGCGCGCCACGCTGTTCACACGCTCGGGCCAGAACTGGACCGATCGCTTCCCGGCGGTCGGCGAAGCCGTGGCCAGACTCCCGGCGCGCCGGCTCCTTCTCGACGGCGAAGTGGTCGTGCTGGGCCCCGATGGCATCTCGAGCTTCCAGGCGCTCCAGAACGCGATCAAGCGTCCGGCCGGCGGCCGGCTAGTCTACTTCGTCTTCGACCTCTTGCATCAGGACGGCTGGGGACTCGGCGGCGTGGCCTTGGAGGAGCGAAAGCGCGCCCTCTCGGCTCTGCTTTCCGGACAGGGGAGGGCCGGCGCCATCCGCTACAGCGATCACGTGATCGGACAGGGCGAGGCCTTTTTCGGCAAAGCCTGCCAGCGCGGCCTCGAGGGCGTCGTGAGCAAGCGCCGCGCTTCGCTCGCGCGCCACGGTCGGGGCACTGATTGGCTCAAGATCAAGTGCTCGTGGCGCCAGGAGTTCGTGATCGCGGGCTACACCGAGCCCAAGCGCTCGCGCGTGGGATTCGGGGCGCTGCTTCTCGGGGTCCAAGACAAGGGTCGCGGCCTTCGCTATGCGGGACGCGTGGGCACGGGCTTCGACAACGAGCTTCTGCGCACCCTGCACCGGAAGCTCCAGGCCTTGGAAACGCGCGAGGCGCCCTTCCACGATCCGCCCCGCGAGCGCGACACGCATTGGGTCAAGCCCCGGCTCGTGGCCGAGGTCTCGTTCACCGAATGGACATCGGACGGGCTCTTGCGCCACCCTTCCTTCGTGGGACTGCGCGAGGACAAGAAAGCGGCGGAAGTCGTGCGCGAGAAACCGGCAGCAGGCAGAGCGCGAGCCCGGGCCGAAGGCGCCACGGTCGCCGGTGTGACCATCAGTCATCCCGACAAGGTGCTCTACCCCGAGCGCAAGCTCACCAAGCTCGATGTGGCGCGCTACCTCGAGAGCGTCGCCGAGCGCATGGTTCCCGAGGTCGCCGGCCGCCCGCTCATGCTCCTGCGCTGTCCTGAGGGCAGGGACAAGCCGTGCTTCTTCCAGAAGCATCCGCACGGCGCGCTCCACGAATCCCTCGAGAAGGTCTCGGTGCGCGAGAAGAAGGGGCGCGACAGCTATGTCGTGGTGCACGACGCCACGGGGCTCGTGGCACTCCTGCAGGCGGGAGCGCTCGAGATCCACGTGTGGAGCGCCCGCGTCGAGCACATCGAAGAGCCCGACCGCATGGTGTTCGACATCGACCCCGATCCGGGGACGCCGTGGCCGGAGGTGCCGCGCACGGCCCATCGCTTGCGCGAGGCGCTCGAGTCATGGGGTCTCGAGAGCTTCGTCAAGACGACGGGCGGCAAGGGGCTGCACGTCGTGGTGCCCTTGCGCCGCGGGCCGGGATGGGAGGAAGTGGGCAGGTTCGCGGCGGCGATCGCCGACCGGCTCATCCGCGAGAGTCCCGAGAAGTACACGGCGCAGCTTCTCAAGCAGCGGCGCCAGGGCCGCATCTTCCTCGACACGCTTCGCAACACGCGGGCCCACACCTGGGTCGCGCCCTATTCGCCGCGAGCTCGCGAGGGAGCCACCGTCTCCTGTCCCATCCGCTGGGACGACGTGACGCCGCGGCTCGATAACGGCCGCTACACCGTGGAGACGCTCTCGAAGGAGATGCCTAGGCCCGATCCGTGGAAGGGGATGGCCCGGGCGCGCCAGACGATCACCGCCGCCCTGCTCAAGAAAGTGACGACGTCATAGAGCGGCCGGCCAGGCAATGCCCGGCCGGTCGCGCTCCTTCTCTCGATTTCGCTCGGCCCCGTCTCAGCAGGTGCAACCCGTGCCGGTGGCGCAGCCTTCGCAGCAGAACGTCTCTCCGTCCTGCTGGTAGCCCTGCGGCGTCCGCCATTCGTCCTGCCTCATGCCGCAATTGGCGCAGGTTTGCTCGGTCACGGTTCCGGGATTCTGCTTGCCCGAGCTCTGTGCCGATGCCTGGCTCGCGCCCTTGCCACCTGCCGAACGCACCTTCTGCGACGGATTGACCTCGGTCTCGTTGGCCGGCGTCCGGCCCCTCTCAGCGTCGTAGAGGTCTTCGAGCTGATCTACAAGAAGGTCGTTCATCGAATCGAATGGATGCCGATGCATCGTCGGATCCGTCCCTTCTGTCCCTTGGAACTCACAAGTCATCGTGAACTGCGCTCACGCCATGCGTGAACGCGCGAGAGAGACTCGAGCAAAGCGTGTGCCGCGGGCGGGCCAGGGTTCGGGCGTCCGGTGTGGAAACAAGGGAAAGTGCGCGCCGATCACTGCCTGTGATGCGCGCGTCGACGAGCGAAGACGTAGGGCGCCGCCTGACAGGGCGGGGCTTCCAGGGTGTAGTTCCGCCCCGCACATTGGAGATTCTTCCTTCCCATCGTCCCGATTTGAGCCGGTTTTCCTGATGCAACTTCGGGCGCTCCCAGGCGCCACGGCGTGGCACGGGCCTTGCGGGACCCGATTTCGCCCTCTTCGCCCTCGGGGAGAACAGCCATGCGCACGCAAAACGGCCGGCATCCGCCTGGAGGCTCCGTCTCGCTGTGGATGGCAGGGAAGCGTGCCGCCGCCTTTCCCGCGCTCCAGGAAGACGAGGAGACCGACGTCTGCATCGTCGGCGGCGGCCTGACCGGGCTCACGCTCGCCTACCTGCTCGCGCCCTCCCACCGCGTCCTCGTCCTCGAGAAAAACGAGATCGGATCGGGGGACACGGGCCGGAGCACGGGCCATCTCACCTGCGTCCTCGACGACGACTACGGCGTGCTGATCAAGCGCTTCGGCGAGGACGGCGCCGCCACGGCCGTGAAGGCTCATGGCGCCGCCGTGAACTTCATCGAGAGTGTGATCGCGAAAGAGAAGCTGGACTCCGACTTCGAGCGCGTGGACGGGTGGCTCGTCGGCGAGCCGGGCGAGGACGAGCGGATCGAGAGGAAGGCGGACGCCGCGCGCCGCGCAGGAATCGCGGACGCCGTCTTGGAGATCTCGGCCCCGTTCGAGGGCCGGCGCGCCGGACCCTGCCTTCGATTCCCTCGTCAGGCGCAGCTCGATCCGTGGCGCTACGTTCAGGGTTTGGCGCAGGCGGTCGCAGGCTTGGGCGGCGTGATCCGCTCGGGCTCTGCCGTGACGCGCATCACCGAGAGCTCCCGCGCTTCGGTGCTGGTCGAAGTCGGGCACGGTCCCATCGTGCGAGCCTCGGCTTTGGTGGTCGCCACGCACGCGCCGCTGGGCGGCAAGCCGGGGATCCACGCCCGGCTTCAGGCCCATCGGACCTACGTCATCACGGGCCTGCTGCCGAAAGGAAAGACTCCGCGCGCGCTCGCCTGGGACACGGCCTCGCCCTATCACTACGTCCGCCGCGCGCCGCACTCCGCGTCCGACGATCTCTTGATCGTGGGCGGCGAGGATCACCGCACCGGGGAAGCGAGCGACGCGGCCCGGCGCTACGAGAGCCTCGAGCGCTGGGCGCGCGAGCGTTTCCCTTCGCTGGGGCCGATCGAGCATCGCTGGTCCGGCCAGGTCTATGAGCCTTCGGGCGGGCTTGGATTCGTGGGCCGCGCTCCCGGCCACCACGGTCAGGAGCTCTTCGCCACCGGGCACTCGGGCAACGGGCTCACCCACGGAACCCTATCGGCGATTCTTCTCGCCTCGCTGCTGCGCGAAGGGGACCACGCATGGAGCGCGGTCTTCGACCCCGGTCGCAAGACGCTCGACGCCGCGATCGAAGCCGCGAAACAGGGTGCGGCGAGCGTGGCACAGGTCGGGGACCGATTCACCGCCGAGGAGCTGACCTCGAGTGACCAAGTCGCCCCCGGAGCCGCCGCGGTCGTGGGCAAGGGCGCGTCGCGGCTCGCCGTCTATCGCGAGCCCGGTGGAAGGCTTTGGGAGTGCTCCGCGATCTGCTCGCACATGGGCTGCGTGGTGCGCTGGAACGAAGGCGAGCGCTCGTGGGACTGCCCGTGTCACGGCTCGCGCTTCGACGCCGGTGGCCGCGTCCTCGAAGGCCCGGCGCTGCGTGACCTGACGCCCGTGCCGTCGGCTCAACCGCGATGAACACCCTCGGACTTCTTGCGGTGCCGCGCACGGGCTTCCTCGAGAGAGTGCGAGCGCGTCAGCTCCATCTCCTTGGCCGCCATCTTGGCCAGCTCGCGATAGTGTCGCCGCAAGATCTCGAGATCGCCCTCGCTCAGGTCCTCGATGGAGATGAGGCGGTTGCTCGCACCCTCCATTGCCGCGACCAGCTCGTTGAGCTTGAGCTCGATGGCGCGCGTGTCCTTGTTCTGGCTGCGCTGGATCAGAAACACCATGAGGAAGGTGACGATCGTCGTGCCGGTATTGATGACGAGCTGCCAGGTGTTCGAGAAGTGGAACAGGGGGCCCGTGGCGGCCCACACGACCACGATGACGGCCGCGATCGCGAAGGCGGTCGAGCTTCCCGTCCAGTCGGCCGCGCGCATCGAGAGGGTCTCGAGTCCCTGCGCCGGGCGGTGAGCCTTCTCCTTCATGCCGTCCTCCTTTCGTCGAGAGTCTCTGCCTCTGCTCGCTCCGCTCAGGCATTTCTCGTGCCGGACGCGCTTCCGGCCGCGAGGTCCACATGAAATTCATCGTACGCCTCGTCCCCCTCGCTTGCCTGCTTGCGCTCGCGGGCTGCGGCTCTTCGTCGCTGTCGCTCGAGGAGCAGCTGCAACACGTCGCGTCCACGGCTTCGAGCGCCACGCTTTTCGTGCAGGCCTGGTGCGATGGCAACGTGCCCCGCGACTACGCCATGCGCACCGTGGATCGCGCCGGCGAGAATCTCGACCGCATCTCGGGCGCCGTGGCCTCCATGCCGGCTTCGGCGGGCGGCGTGCAGGAGGCGATGACCGAGATCGAGAGGCTCGAAGCGGCGATCGCCACGGCGCGTGTCGCCCTCGAGCGCGAGGACAAGATCGCGGCGCGCTCGTCTCTCGACCTTCTGCGTCAGCTCGAATCCGAAGCCAGACGGCAAACCCTCGTGGAGGCCGGCTCGTGACCGCCCCTGCAATCGAAATCTCACCCGCGGGAGATCGGACATGAGAGTCCTGTGGCGATTTGGCGCGGCCGCTCTTTCGGTCTTTCTCTTCCTCGCGCCGCCCGCGCACGCGGCGATGCGCGCTCCGGAGGCCGGGAACCGGCCTTCCGGTACCTGGGTGTGCGTCACCAACGAGCGCTCCGGCGACCTCAGCATCGTGGACGGCGCTTCGCACCGGCTCTTGGCCACGATTCCCCTGGGCAAGCGGCCGCGCGGCCTGCACGCGAGTCCGGACGGCCGCTGGCTCTACGTCGCCTTGAGCGGGACGCCGTTCGCGCGCCGCCCGGGCGAGCGGGCTCAGACCACGGTGGCGGCGTTCCCCGACGGTCGCGCCACCGACCGCTACGCCGATGGCATCGCCGTCGTCGACCTGGCGCGGCGCCAGGTGGTGCGAGTGATTCCCGCCGGCACCGATCCCGAGGAGTTCGCTCTCGACCGCGACGGAACGCATCTCTTCGTCTCCAACGAGGACGCCGGGACGGTGAGCGTGGTGCGTCTCGCCGACGGCAAGGTCGAGCACACGGTGCGCGTGGACAACGAGCCCCAAGGCGTGGCGGTGAGCCCCGATGGCCGCTCCGTGTATGTCGCCTGCGAGGCTCAGGGCAGCGTGTTCGTGATCGACGGCAAGACGGGCGAGCGCGTGGCGCGCATCCAGACCGGCGGGCGCCCGCGCTCGATTGCCTTCAGTCCCGACGGATCGTGCGCCTACGTGCCCACGGAGACCGACGGGCGGCTCAACGTGATCGACGCCGCCGCCCTGCGCGTGCGCTCCACGCTCACGCTTCCGGCCGGAGCGCGCCCGGTGAAAGCGGTGATGAGCCCCGACGGCAAGCGGTTGTACGTGACCACGGGCCGGGCCGGCACCGTGTGCATCGTGGATCCGGTGGCCGGCAAGCTTCGCCGCTCGGTTCGCGTGGGCGATGAGCCCGAAGGCGCGGCCCTCTCGTCCGACGGGCAGCGGCTCTTCGTGGCCAACAGCGCGTCGCACGATCTCTCGATCGTGGACACCAAGGCCGGGCGCGAGATCGCGCGTGTGGAGGTGGGGGAGGGACCGTGGGGCGTGGTCGTGGTGCCGGAGCCCAGGGCGAAGCGTCTGGCGTCGCGCTGAGCCTACTTGGTGACCCTGAGCTCGATCTTTCCGGTGCGCCGCGCGACGTGGATGGCCACGTCGTTGGGATGGCGCAGGAACACGAGGTCGAGGTGATCGTCGCCGACGCGCAGATTGCGAATGCGAATCTCGTCGAGCGAGTCCGGGAGAGCCGGGCGGTGGATGCTCACGCGCCGGTGCGCGGTCGAGATGGTGAGCCCGAGCGTCGCCTGGAGGAGCAGGAAGGGTGCTGCCGCCGACCAGGCTTGCGGCGAGCAGGCGACCGGATAGAGCGTCGGCCCCTCGCCCCGGCGGCGCGTGAATCCACAGAACAGCTCGGGCAGCCGGTGGTCTTCCAGCAGCAGGCTTGCG
>DATFWU010000261.1:0-24790 GCA_035259005.1 Candidatus Eiseniibacteriota bacterium | reverse complement strand
ACGCCTGCCGAGGCGCCTGAGCGAGTTCGGGATCGAGCCCGGCAAGTACGTGCTCTTCGTCGGGCGCCTGGTGCCCGAGAAGGGCGCGCACTACCTCATCGAAGCCTTCCAGAACGTGCGCAGCGACATGAAGCTCGCCGTCGTGGGCGGCATGTCGTTCACCGAGGGCTACGTGAACGAGCTGCGCAAGCAGCAGTCGGACCGCGTGCGCATGCTCGACTATGTGTACGGCGAGCTGCTCGAGGAATTGTGGTCGAACGCCTACATGGTGGTCCTGCCGTCGACCATGGAAGGGCTCTCGATCGCGCTCCTCGAGGCCCTGTCGCACGGGCGCTGCGTGCTCATGTCCGACATCCCGGAGAACCTCGAGGTGGCCTCCGAGTGCGCGCTCTCCTTCCGCTCGCGCGACATCGCCGATCTCACCGAGAAGCTGCAGCGCCTGATCGACGACCCGGCGCTGGTCAAGCACTACGAAGGTCTGGCACGCCAGCGCATCCAGGAGCACTACAACTGGGATCGCGTCGTGGACGCGCTCGAGAAGGTGTACGGCGCGCTGGCGAACGGTTCCGCGGGCGCCACGCCGGTTGCCAAGACGGCACACGGAGTGTAGAAAGACACAATGGAATCGGCGCGGTCCGCTCTCATTCTCGCGGGAGGAAGGGGCGAGCGCTTCTGGCCGTGGAGCCGGTCCGATCTCCCCAAGCAGCTTCTCCCGCTCGCCGACGGCAAGACACTCCTCGAATCGACGCTCGATCGCATGGCCGATCTGGTGCCGCCCGAGCACACCTGGGTGCTGACCGGTCGCGATCTGCTCGGTCCCGTCTCGGCGGTCGTGGGCGCGCGCGCGCGCGTCGTGGGCGAGCCGGTGGGACGAAACACAGCGCCCGCCGTTGGCCTGGGCGCCCACTTGGCCAAGGCCGCGGGAGCCAACGGCGGCATGATGGTGTTGCCGGCCGATCACTTCCTGCCCGATCCCGACGCCTTCCGTCGCACGGCAAAGCGGGCGCTCGAGCTGGCCGAGCGCGAATCGATGCTGGTGACGCTCGGCATTCCGCCGCAGCGCCCCGAGACCGGCTACGGCTACATCGAGCGCGGTCCGGCCTTGGGCGGGATCCCGGGTGCGTTCCGCGTGCGCTCCTTCCGCGAGAAGCCGGACGCCGGCACGGCCGGACGCTTCCTCGCGGCGGGGGATTTCTACTGGAACAGCGGCATGTTCTTCTGGCGTCCGAGCGTGCTGCTTGACGCGCTGGCGCGCTGCCGCCCCGACTTGGCAAAGGGCCTCGACCACCTGCCGACCAAGGGCGACGGCCCCGCCGTGGATCGCGTTTTGGACGAAATCTTCCCCGGGCTCGAATCCATCTCGGTCGACTACGCCGTGCTCGAGCGTGCCGACAACGTCGCCGTGCTCGAAGCTCCGTTCGACTGGGACGATCTCGGCTCCTGGGGCGCCTGGGCGCGCCGCCAGGCCCGCGACGCCGCCGGGAATGTCACGGTGGGCAAGGCCCTGGCCATCGACTCCGAGGATTGCGTGATCCTGGGCGACGGCGCGCCGGTCGTCGTGCTCGGTGCCAGAGGGCTTGTGGTCGTGCAACGGCCGGGTGGTACCTTGGTCTGCCCCCTCGATCGCGCAGAGGACGTCCGCAAAGCCGTCGCCGAGCTCAAGCGGAGAGGCTGGGAATGAGAATCGCGCTCGTGCTTCTCCTGGTCACCCTCGCGACACCCGCGCACGCCTGGCAGCCGCCCTCCGGCGGCCCCAGCAAGATGGCGAAGCGGGTTCTCGACAGCTTGCCGGATCCGGGCAAGGTCCCCATTCCTCGCGCCATCGAGGAACAATCCCGCCGTGATCAGCCGGTCGTGACCCCGGCTTCCGACTTGCCGCCGCCTTCTCCTCCGCCCACCGGTTGTTGGGAAGTGCAGATCACCGCGGTCTCCGACGCGAATCGTGCGCAAGACATCGCGACCCAGGAAGCGTCCCGACTCGGAGTGGCGACTCATGTCGCCCTGGAGAACGGACTATCCAAGGTGCGAGCCGGCGGCGACTGCCTGAGTTACACGGACGCCACGACGCTTCGTGATCGCGTGCGCGATTCCGGCTACCCCGGCGCCTTCGTCGTCCGCCAGAGCGGACCTTCGGGCTCATGACCCCCGATCTCCTCGTCCTCTACGAAGACGAGAACTGGCGGAAGCTGTGGCCGCTTTCGGCCACGAGGCCGGTGTGGGATCTCCGGCTCGGCGTGCGCTGCTTGTGGGAGAAGACGCGCGACATCTGGAAGCCCTTGGCCATCGCGGTCGAGAGCTCGACCGACAAGAGCCGTGCGCCGGTGATCGAAGCCTTCGCGGCGCGGCGCGGGCTCTCGGTCGAGGCCGAGAGCGAGCAGGCGCGCGGATCCATTCTCTGGTGGAATGGCGCCGCGATTCCGCTTGGTGCGCCGCCGGACGCAGGCCCGACACTCAGCGAAGGCGTGCGGCTCGTCGACTCCGAAGGATTCGTCGTCGGCGTGTGGCACCGCGCCGATGTGTCCTCGGCTCGTGCGATGGCGTTCGCCGAGGCCCATGCGCCGCTGCCGGCCGAATGGCGCGAGCTGCCCGTCGAGGTGCTGTGGGTGCGCCAGCTCTGGGACCTGCTCAAGCTTCTCGAGCTCGAGATCGTGCGGGACGTCGATGCCCTCGGTGATCCGGGTGCGACACCCACGCTTCCCCATGTGCACGTTCTCGGCACGCGCGTATCGGTGGCGCGCGACGTTCGCGTGGATCCCGGTTGCGTGCTCGACGCGCGCAACGGGCCCATCGTCATCGCCGAGGGCGCGAGGCTCGCGCCCTTCACGCACCTCGAGGGTCCGGCCATCGTAGGCGAGCAGACCCAGCTCCTGGGCGGCAAGCTGTCGCGCGTCGCCCTCGGACCGCAGTGCCGGGTGGCAGGGGAGGTCGAAGCGACGATCTTCCGCGGCTACGCCAACAAGCGCCACCAGGGCTTTCTCGGCCACGCCGTCGTGGGGGAGTGGGTGAATCTCGGCGCCCTCACCACGAACAGCGATCTCAAGAACACCTACGGTTCCGTGCGCGTGTGGGTGGAAGGCATCGAGCAGGACAGCGACGAGTCCAAGGTCGGCTGTTTCCTGGGCGATCACGTCAAGACGGGCATCGGCACTCTCATCGCTACCGGCTCGGTGATCGGTCCTGGATCGAATCTCGTCGCCGGCGGACGCTTCACGCCCAAGCACATGCCAGGCTGGTCCTGGTGGGACGGCGAGCGCTCCGTGTGCCACGAGTGGGATAAGTTCATCTTGACGGCGCGCATCGCCATGAGCCGCCGCGACCGCGAGCTCACGCCCGCCGAGGAAGCTGCCCTTCGCGCCGCCTGGGACGCCGGGCCGCGCGCCCGCTAAGATGTCCTCGTGTCCGAGCTCCGCAAGGATCCCCTCCTCGAACGCTGGACTCTGATCTCGCCCGAGCGCGGCGCTCGGCCGTCGGAATATCTCGAAGACAAGATCGAGCGCGCCGAGCGCCCGTGCCCCTTCTGCCCGGGCAAGGAGCGCGAGACGCCGAACGAGGTCCTGGCCGACCGCCCCGACGGCTCCGCCCACGACACACCCGGCTGGCGCGTGCGCCTGGTGCCGAATCGCTTTCCGGCTCTCTCGCTCGCGACCCAGGGACCTTCGCGTGACGAGTTCTTCGCGGTTCGCCCGGGGGTGGGTGTCCACGAGGTGCTGATCGAGACCCCCGATCACGAAGCCGACCTGGGCACGATGGGGCTCGAGCAGGCCACGCGGGTCATTGGCATCCTGCGCCAACGCTTGGCCGCGCTGGCGCGCGAGCCGCGCCTGGCTTATGTGCTCGCGTTCGAGAACCATGGTGCGGCGGCGGGCGCGACCATCGAGCACGCGCACGCGCAGATCCTGGGGCTCGATTTCGTGCCGCAGGCGGCGCGCGCCGAGAGGAGCGCCGCGGCCGAGCGGCACGCGCAGACTGGCAAGTGCCCCTGGTGCGAATGGATCGAGCGCGAGCGCGCGGCCGGAGTACGCGTCGTGCGGGACGCCGACGGCTTCTTCACCGCCTGTGCTTACGCACCTCGTTTCGAATACGAGACATGGATCGCGCCCGTCCGCCACGCGACCTCGTTCGAGAAGGGCGACGAGGCACAGGATGCCGGCCTGGCGGCGGCGCTCACCGATGCGGTCGGCCGCCTGCAGACCGTTCTCCAGCACCCCGCCTACAACTTCGTGCTGCACAACGCGCCTTGCCGGAGCGCCGAGACGCCATCGTTCCACTGGCACGTCGAGGTGTTGCCGCGCACCGCACGGCTCGCGGGCTTCGAGTGGGGGAGTGGGGTGCACATCGTCGCCGCCCTGCCCGAGGAGGCCGCCGCGCGCCTCGTCGAAGCCGGCGCCCGGGCCTGAACGCGTGCGTGTCGCGTTTGTCTCGGCCGAGCGCGTGCCGCTCGTCAAAGTGGGCGGTCTCGGCGACGTGGCCGCCGCTCTCACCGACGTGCTGGCCGAGCGCGGGCACGACGTCGATTGTTTCCTGCCCGACTATCGCTCGCTCACCATTCCGCTCGGTGCCGAGCGCACGCCCGTGCTCGACGTGTTTCCGGTGCCCATGGGAGAGCGCGACGAGCTGGCCGCCGTGCATCAGCTCAAGCTCCCTGGATCGCGTGCCCGCATCTATCTCATCGATCACGAAGGGGTGCGGGCCTTTTTCCAGCGCGAAGGCGTCTATGTGGATCCGGCGACGGGCGAGGAATATCCCGACAACGCGGATCGCTTTCTCTTCTTCTGCCGCGCCGTGTGCGAGAGCTTGAAGCGCCTTGGGCATCGGCCGGACATCGTGCACTTGAACGACTATCAGACGTCGTTCGTCGCCGCCTACCTCAAGACTTCTTACGCGGCCGATCCGTTCTTCTACCGCACGGGCATCGTGTTCACGGCGCACAACGTGGGCTACCAGGGTATCTATGCGCCGAGCGTTCTGACGCGCGCCGGCATCGCGAACGTGGCGGTGGCACATGGATCGCCGTTCGAGTTCTACGGCAAGCTCAACTTCCTCAAGGTGGGCCTGGAGTTCTCGGATCTCCTGACCACCGTGAGCCCGCGCTACGCCAAGGAGATCCAGACCACCGCCGAGTTCGGCCACGGGCTGGAAGGCGTGTTCCGCACCCGCGCCGCCGACCTGCGCGGCATTCTGAATGGCATCGACGTCAAGGTATGGAATCCCGAGACCGATCCCGAGATCGCGGCGCGCTATTCCGCGAGAGAGCTGTCAGGCAAGGTGGCCTGTCGCGCTGCGCTCGCGCGCGAAGCCCATTGGCCGGAAGACTCCGACTGGCCCATCGTCGGCATCGTGTCGCGTCTCGCCGACCAGAAGGGCTTCGACCTTCTCGAAGCAGCCGAAGCCTGGTTGGCCAAGCTCGAGATGCGCCTTTTCGTCTTGGGCTCGGGCGCCAAGCGCTATCACGACCTGTTCGCGGGCTGGATGAAAGATCGGCCCCTCGCCGTACACGCCGTGTTCGGCTTTGACGAACCCTTGTCGCACCGGATCGAGGCAGGGGCGGATCTTTTCCTCATGCCCTCGCGCTACGAGCCCTGCGGGCTCAACCAGATGATGAGCCTGCGCTATGGCACCATCCCGGTGGTGCGCGCGACCGGCGGCCTCGCCGACACCGTGCACGACTTCGATCCGGCGAGCGGCCAAGGCAACGGGTTCTCGTTCGAGCCGTACGACGCGAAGGCCATGGTGGCCTGCCTGCAGCGTGCCCTCGCCACGTACCGGCAGCCGCACGTGTGGGCCGGTCTCCAGGTGAAGGCCATGTCCGAGGACTTCTCGTGGGACACGTCGGCACGAAGGTACGAAGAGGTCTACGCGGAGGCCACGAAGAAGGCGCAAAGCCGAGGGGCCGGACGCTAGCTCATGGGTGAGGCGTGCAAACTCGATCGGCCGCCGTGGGGCCTGGCTTTCCCGCGGCTTAGCGCGCGGGCGTTCCCGAGCCGGCCTTCTCGATCATTTCGGTGTGCAGGCGGCGCATGGCGTCGTCGGCGCGCTCCGAGGGCACGAGGAAGCTCACCGAGAGCGGCGTGACGCGGGCGCCCAGCACCGGGATCTCCGAGCGCGAGAGGACGCGCGAGGCGGCGAGCGCCACGTCGGCGTCGCCCGCGAGATCGTGGCCCGCCAAGGTCACGAGCGAGCGTCCGCGCTCGAGCGTGAGCTGCCAGCGGCCGGCCGGCGGCGCGGTCGCCGCCCACGCCGCCTCGAAGGCCGAGGCATCCGCTTCGCTCAGGGTCCACGCCAGGCGCACGCGGCCGCGCCCCGAATCGAGCGCCAGCGCGTCGACCGGCACGTCGAGCGCCGAGAGCGCCTCGAGCACCGAGCCTTCGGCGCCCGGCGCGCAATCGGTTCCTTCGAGCACGGCGAGCACGGCGTGGCGCTCCAGGGCGATGGCGCGCACCGCGGGACCTTCGAGAGCGGCGGGATCGGTGATCATGGTTCCTTCTCCTTCGTGGAACGACGACTTCACTTCCAGAGGGACTTTGTACTTAGCCGCGAGATCGACGCAGCGCGCGTGCAGGACCTGGGCGCCGGCGTGGGCGAGGAGCGACATCACGTCGTAGCCGATGCGCGCAAGCCGCCGCGCTTCGGGCACGAGCCGGGGATCGGCGCTGAACACGCCGTCGACATCGGTGTGGATGACGCAGGCGGCGCCGAAGCTCGCCGCGAGCGCCACCGCCGTGGTATCCGAGCCGCCGCGCCCCAGGGTCGTCACCTCGCGCTCGCGCGACACGCCCTGGAAGCCGGCCACGATCACGATCGCGCCCTTGTTGAGCGCTTCGCGCACGCGGTGGGGGCGGATCTCGGTGACGCGCGCCCGGCCGTGGCGCTCGTCGGTGAGGATGCCGGTCTGCGATCCGGTGAAGCTGATGGCGCGTGCCCCGCGGTCCTGGAGCGCGAGAGCCAGGAGCGCCATCGAGATGCGCTCGCCGGCGGTGAGCAGCATGTCGAGCTCACGCTGGTTGGGCTCGGTCGTGATCTGGCGCGCCAGCTCGAGCAGGTCGTCGGTGTACTGGCCCATGGCGCTCACCACGACCACCATGTGGTGGCCCGTGCGCTGTGCCGCGAGCACGCGATCGGCGACGGCCCGGATGCGCTCCACCGTGCCCACCGATGTGCCGCCATATTTGTGGACCAGGACCGGCATGCTTGCGGCGATAACACACGCCCCGGAGCGAGTCAACGCGAAGGCATGCTTCGAGTGTTGCGCTCGCCTTGACAGGCGGTCCTTGGCGCCGATACTTTGCGCCCACGCGGAAGTAGCTCAGCCCGGTAGAGCTCCACCTTGCCAAGGTGGCTGTCGCGGGTTCAAATCCCGTCTTCCGCTCCATTCCGGAGGGCCGGTCCTGATTGGACCGGCCCGTTCGTTCTGCGATGCCCCCGGCAGGAGGGACCATGAACGGGATGAGAGCCTACACGGCGGAATTCATCGGCACCTTCACTCTCTGCTTCATCGGCGCCGGCTCCATCTGCGCGCACTCTCTAAGCGGCGGTCAAGTCGGGCTGGTCGGCGTCGCGCTCGCCCATGGCCTGGCGCTCGGCATTGCCATCACTGCGCTCGCTCCCGTCTCGGGCGGTCACTTCAATCCCGCCGTGACCTTCGGCTTCCTGCTCACCGGCCGCATTCAGCCGGGACGCGCCCTCGGCTACTGGATCGCCCAGCTCCTCGGCGCCTTCGTCGGCGGCTTGCTGGTGGTGAAGGCCTTTCCGCTCGAGGCGCGCCTGCCGGTCATGTCCGGCGTGCCCTTCCCCAACCATGGCGCCACTGCCTTCGAGTGCCTGTGGGTCGAATTCATCCTCACGTTCCTGCTCGTGCTCTCGGTGTGGGGGACGGCGGTGGACGCGCGCGCGCCGCGCATCGGCGGCTTCGGCATCGGGCTCACCGTGACCTTCGACATCCTGATGGGCGGCTTCATTTCGGGCGCTTCGATGAATCCGGCCCGCAGCTTCGGTCCGGCACTTGCCGCGGGCGTTTGGACCGCGCATTGGGTATACTGGATCGGCCCTCTTCTTGGGGGGGCAGCTGCCGCGCTTCTCTATCAGAACTTCTTCCTACGCTCCGAAGACTGAGGCGCCTGGGGTCACCGCACCTTGCAGACACCCGCCGAGGTTCGACTGATCGACACGCTGGCCGAGCTGCTCCGGCCGCATGAGGGGGTGCTTCCCACCCTCCTGAGCGTGGGCGCCGGCACGAGCGTGCTCATCGAGGACACGCTCGTCGCCAAGGGTGCGCGCTTCGTCAGCGACCGGCTCGATCTGGTGGACGCGCACGTCGACCGCCCCTACGTGCGAAACGTCTATTGCTGCCCCGCACAGGCGATGAATCCGGTGTCGGCCACGAGCTACGACGCGGCCTTCTCGAACTATCTCCTGGAGCACGTCGAGGACGTGAAGGGCGCGGCCGCCGAGATCTACCGCGTGCTGCGCCCGGGCGGCGTGTACGTGGCCAGCGTGCCCAATCCGACGGCCCTCGAATTCCGACTCGCGCGCTGGACGCCGCTGTGGTTCCACAAGCTGGTGCGCGGACACGTGGTGGGCGAGAAGTATTACTCGTACCGCTCCATCGCCGGCTTGGTCGCGCTCTTCGAGCGTGCCGGATTCCGCGCCAAAGACGTGTGCCACTTCTCGAGCACCGAAGACTATCTACAGCGTTTTCCGGTCGTGCGCTCACTGGCGCGCGCCTACGACCGGGCGCTCATGGCGGCGCGCCTGCGCTCGCTCATGGGCAACGTCTGCCTCGTCTTCCAAAAACCCTAGCGCCGGATCGCCTTCTGCACCAGCTCCCCGCCCGGGAGCGCCTGTTCCACCAGCTGCTCGATCGCCACTGCCTGCGGGTCGGACCGTCCCGCACTCCCCGTAAGCTCGAAATAGTGCTGCATCGAGCGCTTGGCCTCGTACGGCCCGTTGGCATCGATCTGCACCACGGCAAGCCGCCGCCACGCCGTCGCGTCGTGGGGATCGAGCACGGTGGTGAGCGAAGCTTCGAGGCCGCCCAGAAAGCCGCCGTCGACCCGCGCCAGGAGAATGTCGCTCATGCGAGCGTGCAGGCGGGCGTCGAGTGGGCGCCGGGGAATGGCCATGGAGAGAATGCGCACGGCGTCGAGCGTGTCGTGAGCCAAGAGAGCCTGGTCGACTACCCCGAGCTCGGAGCTCGGGCCGAAGACCGGATTCATGCGGAAGGGCCGTAGCATGGCGAAGGCCGCCGCCGTGTCGCCCTGGGCGTAACGCACCCAGGCGAGCCAGTACGACGCGAGCTGGGGATGCGTGGTGAGCGGTAGGGCGACCTCCAGAATCTCTCGCGCCCGCGCCCAATCCTGGGAGATGAATCTCGTGTACCAGAGGTCTTGAATCAGCGCGTCGTGGTTGGCGATCTCGACCAAGCTGTCGTTTCGGATCACGAAGAAGTAGCTGGGTCCGCGCGAGACGTGCTCACGATCGAACCCGGAGACGTAGTACGAGCGCACGCTCGAATCGCGGTAGGCCCAGCGCACGAGCGGCCCGTCGCCCGCTTGAAAGCCGAGAAAAGAAGGAAAATTGCCGAAGAAGATCGTGCTCCTGGGCGGGATCTTCGGCTCCTGCGCCTTCATCTGCTCGACGTAGCGCGCCACGCGTACCATGGCGCGATCGAGGTAGAAGCGGTTCACGTGCGAGAGCCGAGTCCACGGGCCGTGTGCGGTCGAGAACTCGTCGGTGAGGCGCGCGTTCGCGGAGGCGAGTCCCAGGAGAAGCACGACGGCCGTGGCCCACGCCGGGCGGCTCCCGACCCAAGCCCCGAGCAGCAAGGCCACCCCGGCCATGGCGAGGAGATAGAAATAGGCGCTCCAGATGGAAGCCACCGCGATCACGGGGGCAGCACCCAGGACCGCGAGCGTCGCGCCCACGATCCAGATGCGCCGCGAAGGCCGGGCGTCGCGCGCCGCCCACCAGGTCGCCAGCGCGCCCGCCACGAGCGGAATCCAGATCCAAGGGTGGGCGAGGAGCGGGAGCGGATTGTCCTTACTCCACTCGAGGCCGAGCGCCACCTGCAGGGCGTGCACGAAAGCCGCCGGAAGGCCACCCGGCGAGGACACGCCCTCGGGAGCGCCGTGGCGGCTGGCGAAGGTGGCGAGCCACCACAGAGCCCAGGCCGCGAGCACGGCGAAGATCGGCCACTGGCGCCGGAGCGTTTGAAACGGCGACTCGCTGGGGCGACGTCCCGCCACGAAGCAGAGGATGGGGATCGCCGCTGCCGTCTCCTTGGACAAGACGGCGACGCCGAAGGCGGCGGCCGCGGCCACGACGTGCTCTTGCATGGCGAGCAGGATGGCGCAGAGGCCGAACGCGAGCGCCAAGAGATCCTGGCTTCCCGAGGCCCACGAGAGCGGCACGTCGGCAGCGTAATGGAAGGCGAGGAACGAAGCCGCGACCAGGGCTGGCCCGCGTCCCGCGAGCCGCCGTGCGATCTCGTAGAGCACGGCCACCGCAGCCAGAAAGACGAGGAGATTCACCACGTGGAAGGCGAGCGGCGACTCGCGCGTGGCGTGCGACCACACCCAGAAGTGGAGCTGGCGTCCGACCGGGCGCAAGAAGTTGCCCAGGGGATCGCGCGAGGTGAGCGCGTCCCACAGCGGACGAGCCCGCACTTGATCGAGGAAGAGATAGTCGTCGGCGAAGAAGGGCGCAGAAAAGATCGCGGCATGGAGCGCGGTGGCGGCAGCGAGGACGATGGCGAGCGGAAGCCACGTACGCCGCGGCTCGCCCGTCCGCTCGCGCGGCGAAGCCGGCCGTCCGGCGCGCCCCTCGGGCTTTCGTTTCCGCTTGGGGCTCACGCGGGCGGCCGCCGCACCGACTAGACCCAGCCCATGCGCTCGCGAAGCGAAGTGATCTGCGCCACGTGGTGACGGCCGTGCCAGGCATAGAGACAGAGGTGGAGATCGATCGGCACGCGTCTGCCGTCGGGCTGCACGTAGACACGCCTCCAGTCGGCTTTGGACAGCGAGTGCCCGAGCGCCACCCAGCGCGTGTGCAAAGCCTCGAGCAAGGCGAGCGACGCATCGATGGGGGCGGTGCGCACGTCGCCCAGCTCGGCCCAGCGCTCCTGCTCGTAGGTCTTGATGGCCGGCGCGTCCTCGGTGAGCGCGAGCTTCATGCGCATGTAGCCGTTCATGTGGCTATCGGGAATGTGGTGCGCGATCTGCCGCGGGCACCAGCCGCCCACGCGATGCGGGATCTCGAGCTGGTCGGGCGTGAGCCCGCGCACGGCGGCGTAAAGCGCGGCCGGCAAGCGGCTCATGTCGGCCAGGGCTTCCTCCACGTGCTCGGACGTGACCGGGATCGAGCTGTCGAAACGGCCGATCGGATAACGCAGATCGATGGCGGAAGCTTCCGATGAAGTCATGTGTGCCTCATGAGCGGGGTGAGGGCGGGGTGGGAGAAGCGAGATCGAGCACGATCTTCCAGCCACCTTCGGGCAGCCGTTTCCAGATGCGAAGATAAGCGCCGCTCTCGGCCGGCCGCGGAATCTGATAGGAGCCGATCACGTAGGCGAGATCGGTGGCGGTCGAGAGAAACGTCTGCGTCGGCGTCCACGACGGGCGCGTGCTCGTGGTCTGCAGGAAGTTGCGCGCCGCCGCCAGGCCGACAAAGGGGTAGGCCCCTTCACGATACATCCTGAGCTCCTGCGCCGAGTACTGTCCGTACGCGGCCACCGGCCCGAGGTTGGTCATGGCGCCGTTCAGTCCCTGCTCGAGCGCCAGAATCTCGGCCTGGGCCGAATCGGGATCGCTCGAGGGCCGGACGATCACGCGGCCACCCGACGTCATGGCGCCGGCCCGCGTCGACTTCGGGGGCGCCTTGGGCGCCGGGTGCGAGATGCCGCCGTCGAATACCACCTTCCACACGCCGTCCGGCTGCTTCCTCCATAAAGTGATGTAGTCGCCCCACGCGGAGGCCTGATCCTTCGCCCCTTTGGCGCGAAACGTCCACGGTCCGGTCGTGTAGCCCAAGTCGCTCGAGCGCGAAGCGTCGGCGAAGATCGGCTGCCACTCGAGCCAGCCCTTGGCCGCCGGGCGCGTCTTCAGCCATTCGACGCCCGCCACCGGTCCGGGACGGAAGAGGATGGCGTCGGGGGCCAGGTAGGCGAGGAAGCCGTCCTTGATGCCGTGCGCCTGCACCGCCTTGGCGAAGGCCGCCTCCGAGGTCACGAGCCCGCGCACGTCGGCCGAGACGTCCACGCGCTGGGCGTTGTTGGCGGTGACGGCGAGGGCGAGCGAGAGAAGCGGCGGCCAAAACGAGATCATGGAGTCCTCCGAACGGATTTCAGGGGGACAAACGAAGCACGACACGCCCCAGCACGTGATCGAGTCCGACGGCGCCGAAGTCGCGGCTGTCCGTGCTGGCCTCCGCGCAATCGCCGACCAGCGCCACCCGTCCCTGGCGCGCGACCTCGGCCACGCGCTTCACCAGGCACAAATCACGCACGTACGGATGCCGCGCCAGCACCACGTCGCCGGGCTCCGGCAGGCGCGAGCGATAGGCACGCGGATCGACGAGCACGAACGAGCCGTCCGGCAAAGCGGGCGCCATGCTCGTGCCACGCACGCGCACGCGCATCCTTCGTCCCAGAGTCCAGGCCACGAAGTGCGCCCAGCGGCGCAGCCAGCCGCTCTCGCGAGCCCGGCTCAGGCCGCCGTGTACCACGGCACCTCGCGCTTCTTCGACTTCCAGAACACGCCGTGAATCTCCTGGATGGCCTTCAGGAGATCGGTCGCCTTCTGCTCGTTCACCGTCTGCTTGCACTCCGAGCACAGCTTGGCGGCCTTCCAGAACATCTCGTGCAGGTTGGGGGCGTCTTTCAAGTGGTCCGGTTTGAAATAGTCGGTCCACAGGACGAGCAGGTCGTGCTTGGCCAGCTCGGCCTGCTCTTCCTTGATGGTCACATAGCGCGAGAGCGTGTTGAGGAAAGCGATCCCCGCCGCCTGGTCGCCCGGGGCGGGCGGCGAGAGGGCGAGGATCTTCTTGGTCATGGAGAGCACGGCCTCGGCCGCGATGCGCGCCGACGCCGGATCGTACACGCCGCACGGGCCGTCACAGTGCGCGGACGCTTCGCGGGCCGGGGAGACGTGCTCGAGCTGCTCGAGAATGCGATCGAACAAGGCGACCTCCTTGTGCAGGAATTGGCTTCGAAAGGGCGAAGCCAGAATGCACGAGGTCAGCCTTGCGAGTCTAGGCCGGCATGGTCTTCCCGCGGGAGCGAGTGGCGAGCCGCCAGATGCCGTAGGCCACGGCGATGACGAGCAGGGCGGGCGTGAGCAGGAAGGCGAGCGGCACGAACACGAGCAGGGCGATGACGACCGCCGCCACGGCCAGGCCCAGGAGGAGGAACGGAAGCCGGATCACGAAGAAGAGCAGCCGGAACGGCAGCGTGATCACGAACCACGCGATTCCCAACACCGAGAGAACCAAGCAGAGGACGAAACAGCACGCGAGAGCAAGCGCGCCGAGCACGAGCCACTCCATCGACATCCTCCGATGACTGGGTCCACGGTCCGTCCCACCGGTCGGACGCCGGCGTCTGAGCCGTCGGGAATTCTACGCTCCCGGCCACCCCTCGGTTGCACGGCTCGCAACCGGCGTGGGATGGCCCGGTTGCGTCGCCTTCACGAGGTTGGCGGACCGGCCAGGGGCAGAGACTCCGGCGCCGCCGGGCCGGTCAGGCTGACGTAGGCGTGGCGGCCGCGCATCCAGAGCCAGACGAGCTGGGCGGTGTTGGCCAGGACGAGGGCCAAGAGCGCCACGTAGATCCCGGTCCACTTCTGGAGGGCGATGCCCACGCCTTGGACGGCGACCGAGACGCCGAGGAAGACGAGCACCGACTCGGTCACCGCGCGCGTGCGGCGATGGTGGACGAGCGCTCCTTGATAGAGGCTCTGCAGGGCGGTGATGGCGGGGAGCGGAACGAGGAGCCAGAGCGCGCGCCCGGCGAGAGGCTGAAGATGCGCCGGCAAGGCGGAGGCGCCGGCGAAGTAGAGCGAGGCGAGCGGCGTGGCCGCCACGAAACCCAAGACCACGGAGCCCGCGATCGCGATCCCCCAGGCGAAGCGCTGGAGCGCGGGGGCCGCCCCTCGACGCTCGAGCAAGGACACCACCACCTCGTTGAACGCGAATCCCATGCTGCGCACGGTGAAGGCGAGTCCGTTCACCACCGGCCAGGCGGCGAGGGATTCCAGAGCGAGCGGCATGCGCCCGATGGCCGCGCTCGTGAGGGGCAAGGCGGCGAAGAGAAAGACCGGCGTGAGCGCGAGCGGCGTGTAGAAATGAAGGAAGCCCGCCGTGGAAAGGGGAGCCGTCTTGGCGTCGCGCGCCGGCAGCTCGCGCGCGACCACCGGATGGACGCGCCAGCCCGCGTAGAGCGCTTCGGCCAGCACGCCGCTCGCTACGGCGATGGTGCCCACGGCGATTCCCGGGAGTCGCGTCGCCAGAGCCCCGATCGTGAGCAGGATGGCGTTCGTGCCCAGGCGCACCATGGTGCCCACGCCCACCGAGCGTCCGTGCCCGAAGCGGATGAGCACACCCTGCTGGAACCGCCGGAAGGCGATGGCGATGGTCCAGAAGGTCATGAGGCGAAGGCCGAGCCGTCCGGCCTCGAGAGTTTCTTTCGGCGCGTGGAGGAGTGAGCCGACCACGAGATCGTAGAGCGGCGAGAAGGCGACCAGCGCGTGCAGCGCCGAAAGCGCAAAGCCCGCGCGCAGCATGAAGCGGCGTCCCACGTCGTACGACGCGCGGTCGCGCGACAGCGCGGTCGAGGCCGCGAGCAGCATGATGATGGGGCCCTCGATGAACATGGAGACCGGCATCACGATGCCGCCGTAGGCGGCTAGTCCCACGGTGGGATGAGGGAGGCGGGCGATGACCGCGCTCACCGCCGGCACCTCGAGCCCCATGAGGATCCAGCTCGCGGCCAGCGGCCACCAGGTATGGAAGACGCTTGCGATACGACCGTCCGGTAACGGGTTGGTCATATCGAAGCGTTTTTCGTAGGTATCTTTGTTTAGTGCGGACGAAGGTGTGCTCATTGGACTGTGGATGTGAAGATTCGTCGTTGGCCCGGCAGATTCAACCGTTTTCGCTAGAGAGGGCGAAACCACGCGAGTAGCGTCTTCGCCGCTGGGGACGCGCCTCACCTCCCCCACGCGTTTCCAGTCGCGAACATCACCTAGCGACAGCCGTGGAGGTCCGCATGAAATTGCTACGTGTGTTCCCCATGATCGCGGTTGTTCTCGCCTTGGGCCTCGTGGCCGTTCCGGCCATGGCCCAGGCCCCAGTCCACATCGTCCAGACCGGATGCGACACCCTGAGCGTCAATCCGCCGCTGGTGCACGTCACCTTCGGCGTCATCAACCTCGGGCCCATCCCGGTTTGCTCGATCCACCTCATTCCCATCCCCTCGGGCAGCTCGCCACCGGACTCGTGCCGCATCATCCAATGCAGCAACGCGCCGGGATGGCACTGTGATCTGACCCCGGACGGGGGTGCGTTGTGGACGATCGATCCGGCTCAGCAAGTCGGGTGCATCATGACCGGCCAGAAACACGAGCCCTTCGATGTCGTGCTCGATCCGCTCTTCTGTTGCTACCAGGTGCTCTACGACGACGGAGGAGGCAACATCTTCTTCACCGACGTGGTCTGCTTCGAGTGCCAGAAGCCGGTGGCCGCGAAGAACATGACCTGGGGTCAGCTGAAGTCCATCTACCACTAACGCCATTCAGCGAAGGCGCAAGACGCGGGGCCGCTTCGGTGGCCCCGCGTTCTTTTTTCGGTGCGTTTCCTGGTACGCTCTTTGCTGCCTTTCGGGGGCATCCCGCGCCGATTCGGCGTTCGCCTCGGAGCTCCGCCATGCGTGCAGTCTGCACGATCGTACTCATCGGTTTCGCGCTGCCGGGCGCGCTTCCTTCGCTCTCGTTGGCCAAGGAAGCGCCCGCGGTCCTGGTGGTGGCGCGCGCGGATCAGCTCGATCTCCTGCAGCCGGCGGGTATGACGAGGCCGATCCGGCCCCAGGGCGTCCACGGCCAGGACGTGCTCTTGCGCTCGGCGGCGGCCCGCAGCGTGCTCGCCGCCCAGCACGCCGACCGCGTGCAGCTCTTGGGAAGCGTCGCGCGCTCGAAGAGCGACCTGCGCTTCCTCCGCGTCCAAAGCAGTGATCCGAGCTTCGATGCCCGCGCCGCCGCCCACGCCTTGAAGGCGACGGGGCTCTTCCGCGCCGTGGACGTGAACCACAATCTCGTCCTCTCGGTCACCGCGCCCGATGACACCTTCTATACCCTCGAGTACCAGTGGGCGCTCATGCCTGCTGCCACCGAGACGCCGCATCTCCCCGAGGCCTGGGACTTGGCGCGCGGTGACACCTCGGTCGTGATCGGCATCCTCGACACCGGCGTCGACATCGGGCATCCCGATCTCAAGAACCAGATCTTCCACAATCCGCACGAGATCCCCGGCAACGGCATCGACGACGACGGGAACGGCTTCGTGGACGACGTGAACGGCTGGGACTTCGGTGACAACGACAACGATCCCCGTCCCGCCTACGCGCCCGATCCCGCGACCGGCTTCGACATCGCGATCCACGGCACGCACGTGGCCGGCATCGCCGCCGCCCAGACCGGCAACCACGAGGGCGTGGCGAGCGCCGGCTGGCACTGCCGGATCATGCCGCTCAAGATGATGAACTCGGCGGGGCAGATGACGGAGGACAAGGCGGCGGAGGCCATCCTCTACGCCGCCGACAACGGCGCGAGCGTGATCAACATGAGCTTTGCGGCCGCGCCCGACTCGGCCTCGCCGGGCGACGAGGCAGCGTTCTTCCAGGCGCTCATCGACGTGGCCATCGGCGCCAACATCGTGCCCGTCGCGGCGGCCGGCAACGAGGGCGTGAGCGACTACCGCTACCCGGCGGCCTGCGACAGCGTGATCGCGGTGGCGGCCACGAACGAGTTCCAGACCATGTCGTACTACACGAATTGGGGCGACTGGGTGGACATCAACGCCCCGGGCGACGACATCTTCTCGACCCTGGTCCAGAACTATCCGCTCGACGAGACGACGCTGCTTTACTTGGGTGCGATCTACGACTACGACGGCGTGCATCCCTACTGCACGCAGTCCGGGACCTCGATGGCGTGCCCGCTGGTGGCCGGGGTGGCCGGCCTGGTGCGCGCGCGCTATCCCTATCTGACCCCGGTGCAGGTGATGAACCATCTCAAGAACACGGGCGACGATGAGCCCTACGACTTCCCGATCGGCAAGAAGCTCAACGCCTATCAAGCGGTGCTGGCGAACCCCGTCGTCGGGGTGACGCCGCCGCCCGTCCTCACCGGCCCGCGTCTCGAAGCGCTGCCGAGCCCCTTCCGCGAGACCACGATGCTGCACTTCCTGGTTCCCACCGCGGGGCAGGTGAGCCTCGTCGTCTATGACGCGAGCGGGCGCGTCGTGCGCACGCTGGCGAGCGGCTGGCAGAAGGCGGGGCCGCAAACCGTGATCTGGAACGGCCTCGACCACGCGGGCCGCGAGGTGCCCTCGGGGCTCTACTTCGCGAGCCTGAGCGCGCCCGGAACGAGCGCGCGCTTGAGACTCTTGCGCCTGCGCTGAGCTAACGCTCCACGACCAACAACACGAAGCTTCCGGGGATCATGGGCGGCCGGGGCCGCGGTGTGTCCGCCGTCGGGGCCGGAGCCGGCCCGAACTGCGCCGCCGGCAGATAGAGCTTATGGGTGGACGGGTCGAGCGCGATCGTGCGCGCGCTCCGCTGGGTCGAATCGTTCTCCGCCACCTCGAATTTCGTCGGCGACACCTCGCGCACCACGGTGAGCGTGCCCTGCCCGTTGGACGCGAAGGCGAGGCCGCGCGCTTCGTCGAAGGCCGCCCCGTCCACTCCCGAGCCGATGGGAAGATGGGTGAGCACCGTGCCGTCGGTGGCGTCGAGCACGATCATCTTCTGATTGCCGCACACCGAGAACAGACGATGGTGCGCGCGGTCGATGGCGAGCCCGCTCGGCTCCTCGCCGGGAGCGATCGGCCACGTCGAGCGCACGGTCATCTGCGCCGCGTCGATCGCCGCTACCTGGCTCTTGTCCTCGATGTTCACGTATACCGTGCCCTGGCCGTTGTGCACCGCGAACTCCGGCTTACCGCCTAAGGGGATGTGGCCGATCACGCTGTCGGTGGCGGCGTCGATGACGGTGGCGTTGGCGCTGCCGCCGTTGAACGTGAACACGCGATGCGTGACCGGCTCGTAGAGGATGGCGTCGGGCCGGCTCGCGCCGACGGCCACTCTGGCCACGGGCGCCAAGCTGGCGAGGTCGAAGACGGTGACCGAGGAGTCGCGGCCGTTGCTGGTGAAGCCCTTGTGCAGATCGGGGGCGAGGGCGATGCCATGCACGCCCGGTGTGTCCTGGATCTCGCCCAGGAGCTTTCCGTCGGCGAGGGACAGCACCTGCACGCGCGTGCTGCGCGACACGAACAGGCGCTTGCCGTCGGGATCCGCGGTCAGGTAATCCCAGCCGCCGTCGCCGCCCGGCTGGTAGCGGGCGACCACGCGGTAGGAGGAAGCGGCGCCGTGCGCGCGGGGCGCGGGCGCCAGCAACGACAGGGTTACGGCCGCCGAAACCACGAGAAGATACAGGGATTTCATTCTCACTCCGAAGCGGCGGGGGAAGTGGCGGGGCCTTGGCTCAAAAGGCGAATGCAGTATGCTGACGAGGTTCGCCCCACCAGGGAGACACGCCGCATGGCGGGATTGCCTCACGGCACCGCGTCACGAGTCAAGCTGGTTTGGATCCTGCTGGCGCTCCCCCTGGGGGCGCTTCCCGCCTGCGCGCAGACCGCCTTTCTCGGCACGGACGAAATGCGCGACTCCCTGACCATCGCGCAATGCGTGGCGCTGGCGCGCGAGCGCGCCCCCGAGGTGCAGGCGCGACTTTCCGAGGTGGCCGGTGCCCGGCTCGATTCCACCGCGGCCTGGAAGAACCACCACCCCGCGATCGACGTCGCCGGCAACGTGTTCGTCGCCCCGCAAGGATTCTACGACCCGGTGATCACGAACCTGGGCGAGTACAGCGCCAAGCTCGAGGCCACGGTTCCTCTCGCGGACGGCGGTGAGCGGCGCCGCCAGCGCCAGCAGGCGCTCGCCGGATTGCTGTCGACGAACGCGCAGCGCGAGCTGGCCGCGCGCGATGCTGGTTTTCGCGCGGCCACGTTGGCCGTCGATCTCCTCAAGCATCAGGAAGTGGAGAATACGAACCGCGAGACTCTGTCGTGGCTCGACCGGCTCGCCGAGCTGGTCGAGTCCTCGGTCAAGGGTGGGGCGCGCCCACAAGCCGACGCCGTGCGCACGCAGCTTCAGCGCGACGATCTCGAAGCCGAGGTGCTGACCTCGGGCTCCGAGCGTGACGCGCTGGCGCGTGAGTTAGCACAGCTCGTGGGCCGCGAGCCCGGAGCGCGGGTGGCGGTCACCGAGCCGGAGCCCACGCTCGAAGCCATGCCTTCCACGTCCGACTCGCTTGCGCTGGCCGCCGCGGCGGCCAACACGCCGGAAGTGAAGAGCGCCAGTGCCGACGTCGCCAAGGGACGCGTGACACTCGCCGAGGCCAAGGCCAAGAACGCCTGGCATGTCGATCTCTCGGCCGACGCCGGGCTCTGGGGCGCCGATCTCACGCGCTGGATCCCGGATGATCTCCGGCAGGAGGATCCCGGCGCCACCTTCGGCGACCGGCTGCAACGCGATCTCGGCGCTTCCATCTCGCTCCAGTTCAAGCGTCCCCTCTTCGATCCCACCACGGGCTACGCCGTGCAGGCCGAGGAGGCGCGGCTGCGCGCCGCCGAGCTGCGCCAGGCGGCGGCCCTGGCCGACCGCCGCCGCGAGATGCTCGATCTCTTGTCGCGCTGGCGCTCGGCCTCGGCGCGCGTGGCGCTCGCCCGCGTGTCGCTCGAGCGTGCGTCCGACAATTTGATTCGCATGCGGAGTTTGTATGCCGGCGGAGCTTCGAGCCTGCTCGAGCTGCTCGACGCGCTCCAGCAGTGGGACGAAGCGCGCGACCGGATGGCCGACGCACGCTCCGACGCACGCCTCGCCCACTGGGAAGGGGAGATCCGCCGATGAGGAATCTCGTGATCCTGGCTCTCTTCCTGGCGCTTCTCTCGGCGGGTTGCTCGCGCAGCTCGGGCGAGGAAGAGTCGAGCGGCGAAAGCGGGCCTGTGCCCGTGCGCCTGATGGCGCTCGGCGAGCGCACCTTCCACAACGTGCTCTCGGTGCCCGGTCAGTGGCAGTCGGGAAGCGAGCTCGTGATCAACGCTTCGACCGCGGGCCAGCTCGAGGACTTGAAGGTGGCCGTTGGCGATCGCGTCCAGGCGGGCCAGCGCGTCGGCACGCTCATCCCGCGCGATTCGTGGGCCGGGCTCCAGGGTGCCATGATCCTGGTACGCGAGGCGCACACCGAAAAGGAGCACAGCGAAGCCGAGCGCGGGCTCGCCCTCGCCAAGCGAGACCTGGTGCATGTTCCTCTGGTCGCCGAGCAAGCCGGCGTGGTGATTCGGCGCTCGGCCGAGCCCGGCTCGTCGCTCGCCGAGGCGGCCGAGATCGTGGCCATCGCGCCCTGGAAGACGGTGGTGTTCGAGGCCCACGTGCCGGCTGCGAGTGCGCCGATCGTCAAGCGCGGCCAGCTTGCCAGCGTGGCCATCCCCGACGAGCCCTCGCGTCCCGCCGTCGTCGAGCGCGTGCTTCCCATGGTGTCCGCCGCCGATCAGACGATCCTTGTCTGGCTCGTGCCGCGCTCGCTCGCGCCCACGCCCGAGCTCGACCGCTTCGGCACCGCGGTCATCAACGTGGGCTCGCCGCACACGGCACTCGCCGCACCCGACTCCGCCGTGGTCGAAGACGATCTCACGGGCCAGCACCGCCTCGCCGTCGTCGACCGCTCCGGCGTTCTCACTTGGAAGCCCGTGACGCTCGGACCGGCCGAGAACGGATGGCGTGAAGTGGCAGCACCGGGGCTCGCCCCCGGTCAGGCCATCGTGACCGAGGGACAGCGCGGGCTCGCCGACGGAACCAAGGTGACGGCCGCGAAGTGATTCGATTCTTCCGCTTCCTGCACTCGCAGCGGCGCGCGGCCGGCGCTCTGCTCTCGGCCGCGGTCGTGGTCGGCGTGTGGATCGGACTCCGCATGCCGTCGGCCATCCTGCCCGAGGTCACGTTCCCGCGCGTCAAGATCGTGGCCGAGAGCGGCGAGCGCCCCGCCGACGAGATGCTGCGCTCGGTGACGCGCCCGCTCGAGGAGGGCCTGCGGCTCGTGCCCGGCGTGCGCGAGATGCGCACCACGACGAGCCGCGGCTCGGTCGAGCTCAACCTCGACTGCGCGTGGGGCTCCGACATGGACCTCACGCTGCAGCGGGTGCAGGCGCGAGTCGACGCCGTGCGCGGCACGCTGCCTGACGCCACCACGATCGAGACCCGGCTCATGAGTCCGGTCGTGTTCCCGGTGCTCGGCTTCTCGCTCACCTCGCCCACACGAAGCCTGGCCGAGCTGCGCGATCTGGCGCGCGTGCGCTGGCAGCCCGAGCTGTCGCGCCTGCCGGGCGTGGCGCAGGTCATCGTGCAGGGCGGCGATCCGCTCGAGGCCACGGTGACGCTCGATCCGGCGCGCCTCGAGGGCCGCCATCTGGACGCGCCCACGGTGGCCGAGGCGATCCGCCGCTCCGCCGAGCTGCACGAGGTCGGCCTCCTCGATGCCAATCGCGAGCTGTACCTGGGCCTCGCGGACGCGCGTCCGGCCAACCTCGACGCGCTCGCCAGCGTGCCGGTTCCGGTCGACAGCGGTCCGCCCGTGCCCCTGGGCCAGCTCGGGAAGATCGCGCTCGCCCCGGCGCCGCGCTTCAGGCGCTACGCGGCGCACGCGCACGAGGCCGTGCTGGTGAATCTGCTCCGCCAGCCCCAGGCCAGCACGGTGGCGCTCTCCCAGGCTGCGCACCGCTGGGTGGAGGAGCATCGCCAGACCCTGCCGCCCGACGTGAAGGTCGAGACCTTCTACGAACAGGCCGATCTCGTGCGCGCCTCGGTGGCGAGCGTGCGCGACGCGCTCTTGGTCGGCGCGCTCATGGCCATCGCCATCGTGGCCTTCTTTCTCGGCAGCTTGCGGCTCGGTCTGGCCGCCGCTCTGGTCTTGCCGGGCTCGATCGCGCTCACCCTCTTGGGGCTTGGTCTCGGACATCAGTCGCTCAATCTCATGACCCTGGGCGGCATCGCCGCCGCCGTCGGTCTCGTGCTCGATGACGCCATTGTCGTGGTCGAGCATTTCGATCACACGCTGGGAGCCGGAGCGGACGCCGAGGCGGTGTTGGGGGCGATCACGGACGTCTTTCCCTCGCTCCTGGGCTCGAGCCTCTGCACGCTCACCATCTTTCTGCCCTTCATGTGGCTCGGCGGCGTGACCGGTGCTTTCTTCCGTGTGCTCGCCTTGAGCATGGCGCTCATGCTGGCGAGCTCGCTGCTGCTCTGCGCGCTCGTCTTGCCGCACCTGGGACGGGGGGGCGGAGGAGAAAAGGGCCGCGGCGTGCGCCACGCGCCCCGCTGGGCGGAGCGCGCCATCGACTACGGCCCGCGCCACCGCTGGATCGCCTGGGCGGTTCCGCTCGTCCTCCTGGGCGCGATTCCCCTCTTGCTGCTCGGCGTGGGGACCGGATTCCTTCCCGAGATGGACGAGGGCTCGCTGATCATGGATTACGTGGCACTTCCCGGCACGTCGCTCAGCGAGACCGATCGTCAGCTCAAGCAAGTCGAGGCCATCCTGGATTCGGTTCCCGACATCGCCGCGTGGTCGCGGCGCACCGGCGATCAGCTCGGCTTCTTCACCACCGAGCCGCACGTCGGCGATTACGTCTTGCGCCTGAAGAACGGCCACCGACGCTCGTCGGACGAAGTCGCCGACGACCTGCGCGAGCGCATCGGGCGCGCCCAGCCCACGCTCGTGATCGAGTTCGGCCAGCTGGTCGAGGACGTGATCGGCGATCTCATCGCCACGCCCCAGCCCGTCGAGATTCGCCTTTTCGGCGAGGATCGCACCGTGCTTCACGACCGGGCGGGGAAGGCGGCGGCGATCGTGGCGAAGGTGCGCGGCACGGTCGACGTCAAGAACGGTATCGTGGTGAGCGGTCCCAATCTCAACATCTCGCCCGCGGCCGGAGCCCAGCGGCTCGGGCTCTCGAGCGAGGATTTGGCCAAGCAGGTCGAGCCCTACTTGCAGGGAATCCAAGCCGGCGAGATCCAGCGCGGCGCGCGTGCCTGGCCGCTGCGCGTCTACCTGCCGCTGCCCGAGAACCAGACCGGGGTCGACGTCCTGCGCCAGGCGCGCATACCCGCCACGCCCGGACACTGGGTGCGCTTGGGGGACGTGGCCACCATCACCGTGAAGCCGGGCGAGACCGAGATCGAGCGCGACGATCAGCGCGAGATGGTGGCGGTAACGGCGCGGCTTTCAGGACGGGATCTCGGCTCGGCCATGGCCGAGATCCGCTCCAAGATCGCCAAGGATCTGCCCCTCGCGCCCGGCATGACGGTCGAGTACGGCGGCCTGTGGCGCGAGCAGAAATCGTCGTTTCAAGGCCTCGCGATCGTCCTGATCGCCGCCACGGCTTCCGTGCTTCTCTTGCTCTTGATCGCGTTCCGCTCGTGGTGGGAGGCGGGCTCGGTGATCGTGGTCGCGGCCGCCTCACTCGTGGGCGTGTTCGCGGCCCTGCTCGTGACCGGCGTCGCCTTCAACGTGACCAGCTTCGTCGGCGCGGTGATGATGGTGGGCATCGTGGCCGAGAACGCCTATTTCCTCGTCATGGAGCACCGCCGCGGCCTGGCAGCGGGGGAAGCGCCCGAGGAAGCGGCGACCGCGGCGGCCCGGCGGCGGGCGCGGCCCGTGCTCATGACCACGGCCGCGGCCGTGGCGGCGCTCGCGCCCCTGGCGCTCGGCATCGGCTCGGGGAGCGCGCTGCTTCGCCCGCTCGCCATCGCCGTGATCGGAGGCTTCATGGTGTCGGCGTTTCTCTTGCTCCTCGTGCTTCCTTCGTTGCTCGCGCGCGGCGGAGCCGCCGAATGAGAGCGCTCGTCGCCGCACTGTGCACCCTCGCGCTCGCCTCGCCGGCGCGGGCCGGCGCGCCGCCCGACACGGCGCAAGCACTCCAGTACGTGCACGTCTCGCACAAGCTGTGGTGGGGTTTGGGCACTGTTGTCGCCATCGGCGGCGCCGCCGCGCTCGACCGCACGATCGAGCTGGAGACCGACGAGAACCATTCCGAGTTCGAAAAGAAGCTCGCCGACTTCGCCCAGCCCTTTGGCAATGCCGCCGTCGTGGGCGCCGCCCTGGCCGTCACCTGGGGGGCCGCGCACCTCACGGATCACCCGTCGCTCGTGCGCTCGACGGTGCGCATCGGCGTGGCCGACGTCACTTCCGGCGCCGAAGCGTTCGTGCTCAAGAACGCGATCGGCCGCAAGCGCCCCAAGAATTCGCCCGGCGATCCCTTCCAGTTCGAGCCCTTCAGCGGCAACAAATCGTTCCCCTCGGGACACACGACGATCGCTTTTTCGACGGCGGTGGCGATCGATCGCGAGACGAAAGCGCGCTGGGTGCCGTTCGTCGTCTATCCGATGGCCGGTCTCGTGGGCTGGTCACGCATCCACGACGACGAGCACTGGACGAGCGACGTAGTGGCGGGCGCGGCTTTGGGCGTGTGGACG
>DATFWU010000260.1:0-6806 GCA_035259005.1 Candidatus Eiseniibacteriota bacterium | reverse complement strand
AGACCTTGCCGCCGATGCGGTCGCGGGCTTCGAGCACGATCACCGAGCGGCCGCGCGCCCTCAGCTCGCGAGCCGCCATGAGTCCTGCCGCCCCCGCCCCCACGATCACCACGTCGGCCGAATCCACGCGCCCCCCTTTTTCGAGTTCTCCTTCCAAGACGAATAAGATAGAACACTTGCCATGTCGCGGCCGCGTTTCGATCGCCTCGCCTACCGTGAGCCCACGCCGTCCCGGCCCCTCATGGACGCGCTCGGCATCCTCAACCGCTACGTCATCCTGCCCGGGGTCCTGCGGGTCGCCGAGATCGATTTTCCGCAGGCGGATCTCACGCGCCTGCGCGCGACCCTGCGCCAGACGGGCGCCACCTTTCTGGCGCCGCACCACCCGGAATTCACCACCGATTGGCTGATCGACAAGGAGATCGCGCGCCGCTCATCGGCGCTCATGGCCCACTGGGCTTCGTACGAAGTGGTGAACATCCATCCCGTCGCCCAGTGGGTATGGCTGCGCAACAACCTGATCGCCAACGCGCCCGGCGGCGCGGGCAAGGAGTATTCGGTGCGCTGGGCGCTGGCGGGCCACGGCGTCCTGCTCCATCCCGAAGGGGTGCCGAGCTGGCACGGAGACCGCGTCGGTCCTCTGGTGCCCGGCGTCATCGACATGGCGCTGGAAGCGGCGCGCCAGGGCGGCGGCCGCGCCACCGTGGCGCCCCTGGTGTGGAAGCTCCGTTTCCGCGGCGACGTGTCGCGCGAGCTGCACCAAGCCATCACGCACATCGAAAGGATGCTCGGCGTGCCGTCGGCGGCGAAGCTGCCTCTGGAGCAGCGCTTCGCCGCGCTGCAAGCGCTCCTTCTCGAGCGCAGCATGGCTCGCTACGGCAAAGCGCGAACCATCTCGGTCGGAACATTCTTCGCCGATCAGGAGCAGCACGTGCAATCGCTGTTTCATGATCTCGAGTCGCGTCATGGCACGAGCGAGGGCGATCGCCGCCGGCGCGCCCATGCGCTTCGCCGCGCCCTCCTCGCCGCGGCCGGGGCCGACCCGGAGCGCGCACGCCAGGATCGGCGCGCGCTCGCCGAGATCGAGCGCCTCGGACACTTCACCGAGGAGTATTACGGGGGGCCCACGCTGACTCAGGAGCAGATCGCCGAGAGCCTGACGCAGATTCGCCTGGCGCTCGCGGGCCGCGGCTTGCGCGAAGGACTCTTCGGCGTGCTGCCCGTCGCCGTCGCCCGGCGCGTCGCCAGCATCCGGGTGCCCGATCCGTTGACGGTGACGAGCGACGACACGTCCGCCGAGAAGCGCCAGGAGCTCTTGCACGAGCTGAGAGATCGCCTACAAGGGGCGCTCGACCGTCTCGGCGCCGAACTGGAGCCAGCCGTCGGTCGCTATCGGCGCCCGAATCCTTTCCGCCCCTAGAGCGATCTCACAGCGACGCCAGCCGGTCGGGATCGCTACGCGATCTTGGCTGGCTGCTCTTCCGCCGGCATCACCGGCCAGCCGGAGCCGAGGCGCTCCCGTTCCTTTCTGTGAGCGGCCACGTCCACCCCGGTCTTCACCGCCACCAGCATGAGAAGCCCGTAGACCGGCGAGTGCAGTGCCATCATGGCGAAGCCGCCGAGCAGGATCGTGAAGTGCATGACCATGATGCGCGTGTAGGGCTGGGTCATGAGCTGCGACAGAGAGACGTGCCGGTATTCGCCGCCATGGATGTAATTCACGGCGAACGAAACGCCGTGTGACGAGGCGATGGAGAGCGCGGCGAATCCCAGGCCGGTGCGCTGGATCGCGGGCAGGACGTTCCCCCACACGTGGAAGGCCGTCGCGTTGTATTGGCTCCCGCCGAAGAGCGCGAACACGAAGATGCCGTGGACGAAGCAGAACATCCCATAGTGGACGCAGAAGAAAGGGATGAGGAAGAACTTCCCGATCCAGCCCCCAGGATCGGTGGGATCGGCGCACACCATGCGCAGCACGTTGAACACGCCGACGATCACGTTCTCGAGCCAGTAGAGGAGCAGGAGCGGAAACACCTGCCAGTGCATGAGGAACACGCCGACCAGCGGGGTGGCGTTGGCCAGAACCAGCGCGGCGGTCGAGATATCCCAGCGGGTCGGGTTCTTGCGGAGCTCGGCCATACCCTGGTTTTCGGCCGCACAGGCCTCGTCCTGAAACAGCGAGGCCGCGCCCGTGAACGAGCGCGGCCCCGGATGCTGACCAACTCCCGCCGAGCCGGCTAGGGCGCCACGGACGCGCTCGTCGACCCCGGAACCTGGAAGTCGGGATGGCCCGTCTGCCACAGGCAGAAGGCGTACATGTTGGCGAAATTGCGGAACGTGACCTTCTTGTCCTCGGTGAAGTGGCCGTCGTCGTAGTTCACCTGCAGGAGCACCGGCTTGCCCGAGCCCGTCGCGTTCTGGAGCGCGGCCGCGAACTTGGCCGGCTGCCAGACGATGACGCGCGGATCGTTGAAGCCGCCGACGCAGATCACCGCCGGATACTTGGTCCCTTGCTTCACGTGCTGGAAGGCGTCCATCTCGAGCAGGCCCTTGAACTCGTTCGCGTCCTGCACGGTGCCGAACTCCGGTGTGTTGATCGGACCGTTGGGTGAGTTCTCCATGCGCACGGCGTTGGCGCACGGCACGTTGCAGATGGCCGCCCCGAACAGATCCGGACGCTCGGTGATGGCGCGGCCGATCAGGATGCCGCCCGCGCTCGTGCCCTCGCCGAAGAGCTTGGCCGGCGAGGTGTACTTGTTCTGCACGAGGTACTCACCGCAGGCGATGAAGTCGTTCCAGGTGTTGGGCTTGGTCGCCTTGTAGCCCGCGTGATACCAGTCGAAGCCCTTCTCGCCACCGCCCCGCACGTGCGCCACGGCCACGATCACGCCGCGGTTCATGAGCCCGAGATTGAGGATCGAGAAGTGCGGCGTCGCCGAGATGCCGTAGGCGCCATAGCCCGAGAGATAGCAGTTCGCCTTGCCGTTCTTGGCCACGCGCTTGTTGTAGATGATGGACAGCGGCACCTTGGTGCCGTCCTTGGCCGTCGCCAGGACCTCGTCGACCACGAGGTCGTCCATGCCCGGATAGGAGGCCGCGACGTTGAGCGGGCTCAGCGTGACCGACTTGGTCTGCGGCGAGTACTGATAGCGCTCGGTCGGCTTGGTCCACGACGTGATCACCATCTGCGCGTCGTTGCTCGTGATGTCGTAGCCGTTCAAGCCTACCGTGCCGGTGCGCGGAAGCTTCAGGGGCTCCCACTTCTGGCTGGCATAGGAGTACTGCGACACGTGGTTGTTGATGCCGTCGGTCGTGGTGACCAGGAGGTAATCCTTGGTGCGGTCGATGCCGTCGATGGTCTCCGCGCCTTCCGGCAGCACCAGGGCGGCGTGCGCCACGTCGGGATTCGTGATACTCGTGGAGAGGATCTTGTACTTGGGCGCGTCCTTGTGCGACAGCAGATACACCATGTCGCCGTGGGCCACGACGTTCGTCACCTGGTCCTCCGGCTTCAAGAACGGCTTCCAGGGAATGCTCGCCGACTTGAGCTCGGTCGCCGGCGCCACGAACATGGTCAGCTCGTTGCGCACGCTGGCCGCGATGCCGACGATCCACTTGTGGTCGTCTGAGAACACTACGATGGGAATGTCCTGGGGCGTGATGCCGAGCGAGGCATACTTCTCGGCCGAGAGCACGACGATGTCGTCTTTGGGATCCGTGCCGACGACGTGGAAGTATTCTTTCGTGTTCAGCTCACGGTTCTTGTCGTGCACGTCGGTGGAGTTCATCAGGTTGTAGGTGAACCCCGTGCCGTCCTCCGACCAGCCGCCCACGCCCTGCCAGCAGGGTGCGATGGTCTCCGGCGCGAAGGTCTTGTCGTCCACGTTGAGAATGCGGATCGTGGCCGACTCCGAGCCCTGCTCGGCGACGCCGAGAGCCACCTTCTTCCCGTCCTCGGTCGGCTCATAGAAGGTGAGCGAGACGCTCTTGCCGTTCGCGCCTTCCGTGGGATCGAAGAGAAGGGTCTCCTTGCCGTTCAGCCCCTCGCGGTAATAGAGGCGTCCGACGTTCTCGGTGGGCAGCGTTTTCTTGTAGAAGTAGCGCCCGTTCTTGCGCACCACGCCCGAGATGAGGGCCGGGCGCTTGGCGTCGAGGGCCACGAAGTCGGCGACCAGCGCGTCGCGGCCCGGGATCTTGTCCAGCGTGGCCTTCGTGTAGTCGGCCTGGCCCTTGAGCCAGTCGGTGACTTCCGTCGACTTCATGTCCTCGAGCCAGCGGTAGTCGTCGGTGAGCGTAGTGCCGAAATACGTGTCGGTGACCGGGTCCTTGCGCGCGGCAGGAGGACCGTCGGCGCGGGCGAGCCCGGCCGAGAACAGGGTGAGTACCCCGAGGCAGATCAGCAAGCGGCGATCCATCTTCATGTTTCTCTCCGTGAGTCCCGGTGTGTGTGTTCGGGTGGGCCGATGCCTCGACCCTAGCACTTTCTCGTTCGAGGCGCGCCAGGCAGGTGCCGAGCACCCCTTTCCTCTTGCGGCACAACGGAATTCCAAGCTACGTTGACCGGCGCCGATCTTCCTGGTCCGCGAGCCGGATTGGTCTTCATCCTGCGGGCCCGACGCTTCCCGAAACGTCGAAACTCCATGACCCGACCGCTTCGTGCGCGTGCCCCGCGCGCGACCCGACCCGATCTCGCGCTTCTGGCACTCGGACTTGTCGCCTGCGTTGCCTTCCCTGGAGCGGCCTGGGCCACGGGCCGCGATTTCGCCGATGAGACCCTGGTTGCCGAGGGCATGCGCCGGGGCGAGACCGGGCTCGAGCTGGGCGCGGACGCGCGCGTCGACTCCTTGGACCAGCTCCAGGGATGGTTCGCCGGCGCTCTGGAATACGGACTCACGAGTCGCTGGGTTGCCGAAACGGTGGTTCAGGGACTGAGCCGGGGGCGTGGCCTGGAGTTCGCCGGCTGGCGCCTCGAGTCGCGCTACGTGGCCCTCGAGCAGCCGAAGCTCCCCTTCTCCGTGGCCGCCGCGGCCGAATATGAAGTGGAGAGCAACGCGGCCAAACACACGCTCTACGAGCGCGTGCTGACGCCGCGCCTCGTGGTGACGCGCGTCTTCTCGGGCACGTTCCTGGTCACCGGAAACGCCGGAATCGCTTGGGAGCTCGATCCCGTGAAGCGCTCCCGGTTCGCCTGGGCGGTGGGCGCCCGCTGGCCGGACCATGAACCGGTGGCGGTCGGCGCCGAGATCACGCACGAGCCCTTGGAGCGCGCCACGCGCATCGTGCCGCAGGTCACGCTCCAGCTGCCCAACGAGATGTCGATCCGGATGGCCGGCGGCTTCGGCGTCCACCCCCGGCCCTACCGCTTCATCGCCCGCATCATCGTCGAGAGGGAGCTCGAGCTGTGAGGCGGGCGTGGAGGAGCGCGCTGTGGGTCGCGGCCCTGCTAGGCCTCGCGGGCGCGGCGCACGCCGCCACACTGAGCGGTCACGTCACGGACGCGGCCGGTGCCGCTCTTTCGGATGCCGTGGTGAGTGTGCCCGAGCTCGGCCTGCGCGCGGTGACGCGCGCCGACGGCGCTTTCGCTTTCACCGTGGGCGAGTCGGGAACCTACACGCTCGTCGTTCGCCGAAGCGGCTACGCGCCGGCTTCGCTCTCCTTCACCTTGCCGAAAGCGGAACCGCTGCAGGTGAAGCTCGTCACCACTCCGTTCGATATCGCGCCCGTGCAAGTGACCGCGTCCCGCTCCCCCATCGATCCGGATCGCTCGCCCCAGCCCACGGCGACGCTCTCGGGGGACCGGCTGCAGCGCGAGCACACGGTCTCGCTCGCGCACGCCATTCAGGAGCTGCCGGGCATGCGCACGCTCTCGACCGGCGCTCAGGTCGGAAAGCCGGTGGTGCGCGGGCTCGCCGGTCCGCGCGTGCTCGTGCTCGAAGACGGCTACCGGCTCGAGGACTATTCATGGAGCGACGAAGACGGCCCCTCGGTCGACGCCTGGCTCACCGACCGGGTCGAGGTGGTGCGCGGACCGGAGAGCGTGCTCTATGGATCCGACGCCCTCGCCGGCGTGGTGAACGCGCTGCCCGCCGAATTGCCCAACGCGGCCGGTGGCAGCGTCACGCGGGCCGCCGCGGGCGTCTACGGTGCTTCCAACAACGCCGAGTTCGGCACGGCGCTCAAGCTCGAGCACGCCGCGGGGGCCTTCGGTGGCCGGCTCTTCGTGGTCGGGCGCCACGGCGACGATCTGCACACGCCCGACGGCGAGATTCCCAACACGGGCTTCGGCGCGGTGAACGGTGAGACCGCCCTTGGGCTTCGCGGCACGAGCTCTTCGGCCACGCTGCGCGCCGCGCACTACGGCGGTGAGTTCAAGCTGCTCGAAGCCGACGCGCCGCCCGGGGAAAACGAAGAGGGTGGGCCGGAGCGCAAGACCTCGGACAACCGCGTGCAGTTGGGCGGCCATCTCCTGCTCGGCGGGTTGCGCTTCGAGTCCAAGGCGCAGTGGCAGAACCACTCGCTCATCGAGGTAGCCGACGAGCCGGGCGGAGGCGGCACGCCGGGCACCGAGTCCGAACAGTTCCATCTCGTGCTCGACACCTATCAATTGGATCTTCTGGCGCACCATGGCGGCACGGGAGAGCTGCACGGCGCGTTCGGCGTCTCCGGCATCGCCCAGACCAACGACACGCGCGGACCGATCCCGCTCGTGCCCGACGCACGATTGTTGAATGGCGCCGGTTATGTGTTCGAGCAGGTCGATCACGGCCCGTGGAGCGCCCTCGGCGGTCTGCGCGTCGACGAGCGCC
>DATFWU010000259.1:0-2719 GCA_035259005.1 Candidatus Eiseniibacteriota bacterium | reverse complement strand
GAGCTGCGCACGGCCGATCCCGAGCTCGTCTCCTTCCAGAACGTCAACACGCCGGACGACTGGCAAAAAGCCGAGGTGCGCTTCCGGCTGCGCTAGATCCGCGACTTGTTCTTGCTCTTCCCGCTGCCTTCACCGCCGGGCGACTTGATGCTGACGGGGCCATTGACCGTCGAGACGCGCACGAGGACGGGGCCTTTGCCGAGCTGCACCGAGCGGCCGTCCTCCCAATCCTCGTCGTGCGACATGTTGGCCTGCGCCTTCCAGCTCCACGGCGAGTTCGACGAGCTCTCCACCTTCACGCCCGTCTGCAGCCCTTCGGGGACGACCACGGTGATGGGCCCGTTCGACGTGTGCGCGTCGAGTCCCTTGCCGCTCCACGCGGTCGCGTCGAGAGAGACCTTCACGGGTCCGTTCTCGGCGCGGAGATCCATGTCGCCTTCGTGTCCCCGGAACTTGATCGGCCCGTTGGTGGCCCGAGCGACCACGGTGCCGCTGACGCGCGAGACCCCGATCGGTCCGTTCGTCGTCTCGAGGTGGAACGTGCCCTGCACCACGCGCAGCTCGAGCGGCCCGTTCGTCGCGCTCATGTCGACGGACGTTCCGCGAGGCACCGAAAGAATGATGTAGGTGTACCAGTCGTGGTCACTCGGTCCCTTGACGCGAAGCTCGCCGCCCTCGTTCACGATCCGCAGCTGGTCGAGGATCGCGTTGGCCTCTCTCTCGGACTCGGCGCCCGCCGCCTCGCAGATGACGGCCGAGATCGAGCCGTCGCTCGAAGGCTGCACCCACACGCCGCCATTTTCCGAGGCCGCGACACGCAGCGGCCCGGATCCGGGCGCCCGTACCGACACGGTCTGGTCGCGGCGCACGGTGCGGATGTCGTCGTGACCCCGGCTCGTCTTCCAATAGGTCATCTCGACGTCCGAGCAGGTGATCACGTCCTTGTCGTCGGGCGTGTTGGTGGTGAAGCTCAGATCGTCGGCGCGAGCCGAAGACGCGGTGAGAACGGCGACCAAAGCGAGTGCGGCGAAACGCTGGGTCATGGCGTCACTCCAGGGGAGAGAGATCGGGCCCAAGGCCGGAAGGGACGGGCTGGGGCGCTCGACAGGGTTGGACGGATCGAATCAAAAAAAGGTTGCGATCCGGGGCCGCCCAGCCCGCGATTTCCTTGAGAAACGCGCGCTCCCGTAATAACTTGGCGCGTGAAGAGCGCCTAGCGCATGGCCGTGGCGCGGATTCTCGCCGCCACCGGGACTTGCTGCGCCGGCGCCCCGTTCAGCACCCAGTTCACGACCGTCGAGGACTCGGCCGGGGTGAGAAAGGGCGGTCCGTCGAACGGCATGCGGGCGAACCGGATATCGGCGTCGCCCCGGATCTTCTTCACCAGGTAGGACGAGTCGGGCAGGAAGGGGCGGATCCGCATCAGGGTAGGGACCTCGCCCGAGGGCACGTTGACGGTCGCCGCATACGACTTGCCTGCCTCGAGGAACTCGTTGTAGGCCGCGGTGCCGGTCACATGACAGCCGGATTTGGCACAGCGCGCCGTGAACACAACCTGCACGCTGTCCGGGGTTTCAGACGTGGCGACCACCGGCGCGGGAGGAGGCACCTTGTCGGTGCAGCCGGCCAGGGTGAGAACTGCCGCGAGCGCGCCTCCGGTAAGAAGCGCAGGTAGGAACGGAATGTCCCGCATTCGCCCTCCAGAAAGGGATGTGCGAGAGCCGGGCCGGCTTTGGGAATGCTAGGAGGGGACTCTTGAAGGTGTCAACTCGGGTAGAGAAGGCTGGGACGGAAGCACAGGCGGCAGCCGGCGTGCCGGGCGCGCCGACCCTCGTCTATCGCGATGGCCTCCTGCATTGCGAAGACGTCTCGCTGGAGGATCTCTACCGCACCATCGGTCCGGCCTACGTCTACTCGGGCAAGCGCCTCACCGAAAACGCGACCCGCGTGCGCCAAGCCTTCTCGCGCGCGCCCACGCTCATCGCCTACGCGGTCAAGGCGAACACGAATCCGATTCTCTTGCGTCTCTTCTACGAGATGGGGCTGGGCTTCGAGGTCAGCTCGGGCTCCGAGCTCTCGATCGCTCTGGCGGGAGGAGCCTCGCCCGATCGCGTGGTGGTGAACGGCAACGCGCGCACCGACGACGAGCTGGTGCAGGTCGCCGAGTCGGGCGCCTACTTGATCTCCATCGATTCGGAAGAAGAAGCGGTCCGGCTCGAGGCCGCTGCCGCCTGGCTCGAGAAGCAGGGGCGACTCACCAAGCCGGTGCGCGCCGCGCTGCGCGTGAACCCCGACGTCGACGCGCACGTCCACCCCGATCTCGCGACCGGCATCGCCGAGAGCAAGTTCGGCCTGCCGCCCGATCGCGTGCTCGCCTGGTACGCGCATCCCGAGTGGGCGCCGCACCTGAAGTGGGTCGGCATTCACGTCCACGTCGGATCGCAGATCATGACCGTCGAGCCGCTTCTCGACACGCTAGGCGAATGCGTCGATTTGATCGAGCGCGTGCGCTCGCGCGGCCCGCGCCTCGAGGTGCTGAACCTGGGGGGCGGCTTCGGCGTGAATTACGATGGCAAGGGTGAGCTGGCGCTGGAGCGCTTCGCCGACGCTGCCTGTCTCGTGGCCAACAACCAGAGGCTCCAGCTCGTGGTCGAGCCCGGGCGGTTCTTGGTGGCCGACACGTGCGCGCTGGTGGGCCAGGTGCTGTTCGTGAAGCGTG
>DATFWU010000258.1:0-2103 GCA_035259005.1 Candidatus Eiseniibacteriota bacterium | reverse complement strand
CGTGGGGGAGGGCGCGCCGATTCTCTTCGTGCACGGCGCGCCGGGCGGCTACGACCAATCGCAGGTCGTGGCCCAGCACTACGAGCTTTCCGGCTATCGCCTGATCGGACCTTCGCGCCCGGGTTACCTGCGCACCCCGATCACGAGCGGCAAGAGCACGCTCGAGCAAGCCGAGATGCTGGCGGCACTCCTCGATGCGCTCGACGTGCCGCGCGTGCCCATCGTCGCGCACTCCACCGGGGCGGCGATCGCGATTCATTTCGCGGCTCGCTATCCCGAGCGCTGCTCGGGTCTCTATCTCGCGGCCGGCGTGTACAGGCCGCTGCCGGGCGCGCGGGCCAGCCGCTTCGCGCTCGGCTTTCTCGAGCCTTTGCTCCAGGCCGCCGAGATTCCGCAGCACGCCACGGCCCAGCTCGTGCGCCGGATT
The DNA here is from genome assembly GCA_035259005.1 of Candidatus Eiseniibacteriota bacterium. Classification (GTDB taxonomy): domain Bacteria; phylum Eisenbacteria; class RBG-16-71-46; order RBG-16-71-46; family DASYSL01; genus DASYSL01. The sequence continues at coordinate 1,676 of DATFWU010000258.1, read as the reverse complement.
GGAACGACCGTGGTCAGGGTGCGCCCGGGGCGGCCCCTGCCGCTCGAGCTCGCGGCCCTGCCGTACCTCATCGAGACGCTGCTGCCGGCGTCGCTGCGGGCGCCCGGTCTGGCCAACGATCTTCACAACTTGGCCGCGCTCGCGCCGCCGCCATTCGATCGCCTCGCTTGCCCGGTGTGGCTCACGCACAGCCGGGCCGACATCGTGATCCCCATCGCGCACAGCCGCTTCGCCGCGCACCACATTGCGCACGCACATTTCGACCCGACCTGGGGACATCACTACGTGTTCTACGTGCCCAACGCCGCCGACAAGCGGGGGATGCACGCGTTCCTCGCGCAGTGCGGCCGAGGCAGCTGATTCGAGCGCCTAACGACAGTTTGACCGCCCCGGGCGCATCCCGCTGCATGTTTACATAAGGTCCATTATGCGACGTTGAGTGTAAACCGGATCAGGCTTGGGGGGCGCTGCCGTGTGCGTCCTCGAGACTCGGTGGGCTTCCTTCCGGCGGGCTTCCTTCCTTGGCCCGCTTCCCCGGCTTACCTTCCCTGACCTTGCAGCTCTCCCAGGCGCATCTCGGCGGTGTTGGCGAACGGCGTGTCGGCGTACTCGTTCGCGACCTTGTCGAAGATAGCCTTGGCCTGCGTGTAGTTCGTCAGAGCCTCGTAGGCACGCGCCTCGGCCATGTACATGTCCGCCTGATCGACGCGCGAGGGAAATTCCTTGGCCGCCTTCTCGTAGAGTCCGGCGGCTTCCTTGAACTGGCGCTGGCCCTCGTAGGCCTGGGCCAGGCTGCGCTCGACGCCGGGGCGAAGCGGATTGGTGGCCGAGACGCTCTTCAGATATTCCTCGTACGAGCTGATCGCCTGCTTGAAATTGCCCTGCCAGAAATACGCGTCGCCGAGCATGCGCGTGGCCTCGGACGCCGCCTTGGTGCCGGGATAGTCGCGCCGGATGTCGGTGGCGCGCTGGGACAGCGGTCCGTATTCGCCGCGCCAGTACAAGGCCGACGCCTCGGCCAGCTTGCCCGAGGCCTTGGCCTCCGAGTCGGCCCGGTTCTTGAGCCATAGCCCGCCGATGAGCACGATCGCGATCACGATGCCCACCGCGCCCAGCACGATGCGGGCGTTGTCCATGAACCAGTCCTGGAAACGGGCCCAGGCGGCGATGACGGGATCTTCTTTTTGACGGCGAGTGAGGTGAAGCTCGGTCACGGATTCCTCGGGTTCGAGCGGCGCGGCTCGAGGGAGACGCGCGGGCAGGTTACGAGATGCCGTTTCACAAGGTCGGCCGTGACGGAGAACCATCGCCACGGCCGTCGAGGGGCTTCGATCCGGGCCCCAATGTACGATGCCAGGACGCCCTGGGGCAACCCCGGGTCCCGTCGGCACACACGGCGCTCGCCGGGCCTCTCATGCTCCCCTAGCGCCGGCGCGCCTTCCCGGAGCGTGGACGCTCCGGCGCGCCCTTGGCGCGCGGCGAGCTCCCGTTCGGGCTCTCGGAAGAGATGACCGAGAGCCTCCCGCCCTTGCCGCGACAGCGGCGGCAGACGAGGCTCCCTTCCCACCAGAACTCCCCCACCAGCCGTCCGCACACCGGGCACGGCAGGCGGGCGACCGCTCCCTGGGCGAGATCGATCTCGCCCTCGAGCCGCTTCTCGCCTTGCGGAGTCTTGA
>DATFWU010000257.1:0-7736 GCA_035259005.1 Candidatus Eiseniibacteriota bacterium | reverse complement strand
CGGCGATTGGCCTCAGGTGCATGAAGCCCAGCTTCGACTGCTCCTTGAGATTCACCTTGGCGACGAAGAACCGCATCTTCTGCGCGAGGTAACTCTTGAGCACCGCGGGCGCGCCGGGTGGGATGCGGTAGCCGTTCTGGTTGAGCCAGGTGGCGAGCCCGCCCGAGTCCTTGGCCGAGAGAATCAGGATGTCGTACTCGCCGACCGTGTATTGCGCTTCGATGGTGACGCCCAGAGCTCTGGCGCCACGGTCGAAGGCAATGGATTTCTGCGCCGCCGCCATCGGCTTCATGGACCCCCAGCTACTGCGGTAGGCCGCTACGGCGCACGGATCGGGGTCCGTGTACTCCACGAGCCGTGGGGCCGAATAAGCGTCCAAGTGCTCGACGATGGCCTGGTCGCCGATGTGGATCTGGTCCTTCGTGAGCACGGTCGGCACCGGCACGACGATCGCGAACTCCTTGGGATCGCCCTGATAGTCGTTGACCATGGTCATCACGGTGCGATCGCCGTCGCGCGCGATGACCACCTGCGAGGACTTGTTGAAGAGCTTGGCGTCGCCCTTGGCGACGAAGAAGCCGCAGAAGGCCGGCGCGCTCCTAGGGGCGAGCGGCAGCGCCAAGAGGATCGCGAGACACAGAAATGACCAACGTCTCATCAGAGACTCCTTTCGGCGACGGGTGACTCGGCGGGACGAGAGGACGCCACACGAAGCGCGGGCCGGGGACGAGCCGGTCGAGCAAAGGCACCGTGGGCGAAAGCGCGGCCAAGGCCCACAGCAGGCCATTGGTCCGGAACATGCGGAACGTGATGAAGTGCGCCAGCGCCGCGACCGCGACGCCAAAGACGATGCGTCCCAGGCGCGAGTCGGGCGTGGTGCGCGGATCGGAGATCATGAAGAAGGCGAAGAGGACGAGCGCGCCGCTCTCCATCTGGTGCAAGGGGATGGACCATGGATCACCGAGCGTGATGGTGCGCCAGGCGAGCAGCCCGGCGTAGGCGGCGAGGAACGCGTAAGTCACGTCGCTGCGCAGCGCGCGATGCACCACGAGCCCGCCGGCGCAGGCGAGCAAGAACGCGAAGGTCGCGAGACTTCCCCATTGACCGGGCGAGACCCAGGCGCGCACCGGAAGCGCAAGCAGCACGACCAGCGCCAGATTGGAGGGATTGAAGACGTGCTTTCCCCGCCAGCGCACGAGAAACTTGCTCGAGACCGCGAGGCACGAGGCGAGCGCGGCCACAGCAAGCGAGCTCGTGCGCAGCAGGAGACACAAGGACAGCGCAGAAATGAGGGCGCTGGACGAATCGAACCGCGGCAGGCGAGCGAGGCGTGTCCACAGAGCCTGCGCGGCGAGTCCAGCGCCCAGCGTGACGGCGACTCGCGGCACCGTCACATCGAACCGCAAGACGAACAAGCCGTAGAGAAGAAGACCGCTCAGCACCGCGATCTGGTACGGACGCGGATCGCGGGCAGGCGCCTGCGCGCCCGGAGACGGTTGGCGGGTCGGCGGGTGGGAAACACGGGGCTCCATGGGGCTCCTCTCCCGGTGCGCCGGTGAAACACACCCTTCTGGGCGTTTCACCCCGCAATCGCGATCGGAGTTCCCGCCCGCCCCGGGCTACGGATGCTTGGCCGTGTCGGGCAGCGCTTTCTTGGTCGTGTCCGGCGTGGGCGGGGGTGGCGGCACCTTGGTCGTGTCACTCGCCGGCGGGGGAGGAGGAGGCGCGGGGGTCTTCGTGGTATCCGGCAATGCCTTCTTGCTCTTGGGCTGTAGCAGGTCCTGGATCCAGCTGGCCGCCTCGTTCATGACATCGGACTGCTGCTGCTGCGAGTTCTTCTCCAAGATCACCTTCTGGAGATTGGCGACATTGAACACCTGATCCTGGATGGTCTTGCCCTTCGACAGCGAGTCCTCGAGAGCCTTCTGCAGGGGGTTGAGCGCCATGCCGAGGAGCTGGGCCTGTAGATTCTGCGCCAACAGCTGCGAGGCCTTGTCCGTGTTGAGCGAGAACGTTGGATCGTGAACGGTCCCCCCCACGTCGAAGTTCAGGATCACGTGGCCGCTCTTGTCGGTGAGGAAATGAGAGGCCGTGCGCAGGCTGGGCGAGAGGTTGCCGAGCTTGGTCTGCGGGATGGCGAGTGCCACTTGCAGCCCGAGGTCGCCATTCAGGCCGATCCACCCGCCCACGCCGTAGTCGCCGTCCAAGCCTTGAATCGTGACGTCGCGGAAGAGCACGCGACCCTGCTTCACGATGATATGCCAGAGCAGGTTCTTGAACTGAATCGTGTTCAGGTCGGCGAGGCCGGTCCACTGAGCCGCTCGCTGCAGGAGGGTGGCGCCCGCCAGGCGCCCGTCGGCCGACTTGGCGAGCGCATCCAGGCTCAGGTTGGCGAGCGCTTCTTTGGTGCCGAAGCCGTTACCGCTCGTGGTCAGGTTCACGTCGAAAGCCCCGGTGAGGAGGCTGCCCAGGGGCGGCACCCAGGTGTGCATCGCGGTTTCGGCGTCGAGGCCCGTGCCCTTGACGTTGAGCGAGTACACGGGCTTCGACGGATTGCGGAAGTCGACGTCGCCGGTAGCGGTCATGGTGCCGCGATACCCTTCGGCCGTAGCGCCGTCGACGTGAATGAGACCGCGGTCATAGCGAAACTTGGCCATGACGTTGGCGACATCCAGCTTCTTTGCCTGGAGTCGCGAAGTATGGATGACGCCATCGGCGATCACGAGGGGCGCCCGCTCGATCGGCTTGCCGGGCGGGAACAGCCGGTCGGCGTCGACCGGCCCGGTCGTGAGATCGAAGTGGGCCACGGCGACCCGGGCGTTGGCGAGCGGCGCCGGGTCCATGGCGTTGACCAGAGCGAGCGGCTCGTCGACGCTGCCGCTCAAGCGGAACGGCAGGTTGCCGTAGCGGCCCTGGAGGTCCTGGGTGTTGGCGCTCAGGCGCGAGAACCACACCCGCCCGCTGATACCGGTGAGCGGCTGCGAGTCCGCCGAGCGCGCCGGCAGGCCAACGTTCGTGAGATCGGCGAGCCCTTGGATCTGCGCGCCGCGCACGTCGGCGCTCTGGGCGATGAACTGGATGGCGACGTTGGCCCGCCCCGAGATGCCGCGCTGATCCTGGGGCAAGAACTCGGACAGTTCGGCGAGATTGAGATCGCCTTTGAACGTGCCGCGCAAAGGCGGCGGCTCCAGGACGAGCGCGCCTGCGAAACGCGAGCTGCCAACCCGCCCGTCGAAATAGTCGATGCGTGATCCCCGCGCGTCGGAGAGATAGCGCGCGCGCAGATCCTCGAGCGCGCGGGGGGCGCCCTTGCGGCGCACCATGCCACGGGTGAAATCGACCCGCTTGGGCGAAGCGCTGCCCTGACCCGAGAGCGAAAGATCGCCGCACTCGGCGCTCAGCTTGAACGTGACCGGGGCACCCGGCTTCAGCTCGCCCGTCGAGCCCTTGGCGAGGATCGGTTGGTCGAGGTGGGGGATGGGACCTGGATTGCCGACCTTGGCGACGCGCAGGTTGAAGTTCCAGCCCTTGCCGCTGCGATTCAGGTCGAGATCGAGATCCTCGAAATAGAACGCGAGCTTGCCGTCGGCTCCGTAGTAACCGAGCCGCGCGTTGCCCAGATGGATGCCGGGAATGCTGACCTCGCGGAAGCGCTGCGGGGCGGCAGTCGTGTCGCCGATGCCGGCTAAACCCTCCCAGTTGGCGTGCCCGTCACGGCCGCGCCACAGTCGCACGGCCGGGCGATCGACGGCGATGCCGCTCAGCTCGAGACGCTGCGAGAAGAGCGCCCACACGTTGAGCGTGAGCTTGACGTTCTTCGCCGAGAGCATTGTGCCCTGCGCGAATCCTTGAGGATCGGAGACCTGGAGCCCGTCAACCGAGATGCTCACCGGCGGCCAATACGTGAGATCGGCGCGCGTGAAGCGCACCTCGCGCCGCAGCGCCGTGTTCAGGGCTTTGAGCGCGTAGGCGTGGGCGCGCTCGGGCGTGATGGTGGCGCGCACGGCGAGGGCTAAGCCGGCGATCACGGCGGCGACGGCGAGCCCGATCCATAGCCAGGTGAAGCGTGCGCGGCGGCGTGAGACGATCGACGGCGTGGCGTTCATGCCTCTCCGTTTCGTTGGCGGGTGGGATCGGTCCGGCGATTTCGGGGGCAGGGCGCCTCGTTGCGTGTCCGGTTGCCGATAGCTACAGTCTGCCCGATTCGCCCTTTCCCCGCACCCCGGCTTCCACAATTTCCTGCGGTTTCGTGGAGATTCCCATTTTGGAAGGATTTCCGGTCGTGTTCGAGATCGAGCCCCGATTTCGGGACACCGACGCCATGGGGCACCTGAACCATGTGGTATACATCACGTACTTCGAGGTGGCGCGCGCCCGCTACTGGACGGCGATGACGGGCAACCGCGACTACGGCGCCGTGCCGTTCATTTTCGCCCACGTGAGCGCCGATTATCGGTCTCCCGCGTTCGTCAGCGAGATCCTTCGTGTCGGCGTGCGCGTGTCCCGGCTCGGCAACCGCTCGTTCGATTGCGAGTACCGCATCGAAGAGGCCTCGACTCGGCGGCTGGTCGTCGAGGGCTCCTCGGTGCAGGTGATCTATGACTACCAGCGCCAGCAATCGGCGCCGCTGCCCGACGAATTGCGACAGCGGATCCGACGCTTCGAAGGGCGCGCCGATTTGTGACGGCGCTCCCGGTTCCCGAACACAAGGAGGAGTCGTGAAATCGCTTTTCTCCCGCTCGTCGCTCGGCGTCCTGATGCTCGGGGCGCTGATCCTCGCCGCCGGCTGCCAGAAGAAGGAGGAATCCGTGGGCACTTCGCAGAGCTCGACTTCGGCCCAGACCACAACGCCGCAGACGGCGGCACCCGAATCGGCGGCCGCGCCTTCGGCCAACGCGCAGCCGGCGCTGCCGGCGGGCCACATCGAAGTGCAGCACGTGCTCATCGGCTTCGTGGGCTCGGTGCCCGGGAAGAACATCACGCGCTCCCAGGACGAGGCCAAGACGCTTGCCTATCAGATCCTCGACCGCGCCAAGAAGGGCGAGGACTTCGGCCAGCTCGTGAAGCAGTACACCGACGACCAGTACCCTGGGATCTATCGCCTGGCGGACAACGGCCAGACCGCCGATCAGACGATTTCCGAGTACCCGCGCACCGGCATGGTGAAGGGCTTCAGCGACACGGCCTTCAGCCTGAAGATCGGCGACGTGGGGATCTCCGACTACAACAAGCCGAATAGCCCCTACGGCTGGCACATCATCAAGCGGTTGCGCTGATTGGCTGTAGTCGGCGGCCGCTTGGAGTTGTGAAGTTCATCCGCCCCGGGGCGGATAACCGAAGCACGAAGGTAGGGTTCTAGGCAGGGTTCCGGGCAGCGCTCTTGAGCGTTCTACGAGGCCGGCCGAGGAGCAATCCTCGGCCGGTTTCTCTTTGCTCCGCTTCAGGCGGTAGGTCGCGACTGCGGATCGAGCGCGTCGCGCAGGCCGTCGCCCAGGAAGTTGAACGCGAAGAGCGTGCCCGCGAGCGCGAGCCCCGGAAAGATGACGAGCCAGGGGAAGAGCGTCATCATCTTTCGTCCCTCGTCGAGCAAGGTGCCCCACGATGCGCCGGGCGGCTGGACCCCCAAACCCAGAAACGAGAGAAACGCCTCCTGGAGCATGACTGCCGGAATCGTGAGCGTGGCGTACACGATGACCGGACCCAGTGTGTTGGGCACGAGGTGCAGGAAGATGATGCGCGAGTCGGTGGCACCGAGGGCGCGCGCCGCCTCGACGAAAGTCTGCTGCTTGAGCGAGAGCACCTGCCCGCGCACGATGCGTGACATGGTGAGCCACTGTACGAGCCCGAGAGCGACGAAGAGCATGAGCAGGCTCTTCGAGAAGAAGACGAGCAGCAGGATGACGAGGAAGATGTAGGGGAGCGAGTAGAGCACGTCCACGACGCGCATCATGATCTCATCCGTCTTGCCACCGCGAAAGCCCGCGATGGCGCCGTATGAGACGCCGATCAGCAGGCTCACCAGGGTGGCCACGAGCCCGACCGCGAGCGACACGCGCCCACCGTAGAGCACGCGTGCCAGAAGATCGCGGCCCAGAGGATCGGTGCCGAACCAATGAGCGGCCGTAGGCGCCGAGGCGCCGAGATCAAAGTCCGGAAGCGTGGGATCGGAGAGGCCCGGAATCCAGGGCGCCCCGAAGCACAGAACGGCCAGCCCGACCAAGAAGAACCCGCAGCCAACCGCCATGCGGTTACGGCCCAGCCGCCGCATGGCGTCGGCCCACAGGCTGGCCGGCCGACCGCCGCGGGCCGTGCGGTCAATCTGGACGGTACGAGCCGACCCATCGGCACCATCCGGCCCGGTGGCACGAGCGGGCGGGGTGGTACCGACCGGGCGGTCCGTGTCGGCCGGCCGGCTCATGCCAGCTCCACGCGCGGATCGAGCCAGGCGTACGCCAGGTCCACCAGCAAATTGAAGATCAGCAGGAATCCGGCATAGAAGAGAACGACGCCCAGGACGAGCGTGTAATCGCGATTGAAGGCGCCGTTCACCAGGTGTCGCCCGAGGCCGGGGATGGCGAAGATCTGCTCGACTACGACCGAGCCCATGACCACCCGCGCGGTGGCCGGGCCGAGATAAGAGACAACCGGCAGGATGCCGAGGCGAAACGCGTGGCGAAAGACGACATGGCGCTCGTCGAGCCCCTTGGCGCGTGCCGTGCGCACGTAGTCCTGGCGCAGAGTCTCGAGCATGCCGCCGCGCGTGAGCCGCGCGAGATACGCGATGTAGATCGCCGACAGCGTGAGCACGGGAAGCACGCGGCTCGAAGGCCCGGTCCACAAGGCGGGCGGAAACCAGAACAAAGTCAGCGAGAGCAGCAGGACGAGCAGCGGACCGAGCACGAAGTTGGGTATCGAAACGCCGAGCAGCGCCAAGGACATGGCCGCGTAATCGCCGGCTGAGTTCTGTTTCGTCGCGGCCCACACGCCAATGGGCACGCCAATCAAGAGCGCGATGAGCAGCGCCCACCCGCCCAGCTCGAAGGAAACGCGGGCGCTCTCGAAGAGGATCTCGCGCACGTCCTTGGCCGGATTGGCGTACGAGGGGCCGAAATCGAGCACGGCCGCGTGGGCGAGGAAACGGCCGTACTGCTCGATCAAGGGCCGGTCGAGACCGTACTTCTTGTACAGGGCCTCCTTGGCCGCCGCCGGGATGTCGCGCTCGGACTGGAAGGGCCCGCCAGGTGCCGCATGCACCAGGAAGAATGTGAGCGTGGCGATCACCCAGAGCGTGGGCACGAGCAGCAGCAAGCGCCGGGTGAGAAACGAAGTCACGGGCGCGCGCCCGCCGCGAGCGATGCGCCCGCCGCGAGTGTCGTATCCGAAGGCTCCGGATGCTCGCGCCACTCGGGGTCGATCGCGACGAACTTCAAAGGATGGTAGTCGAGCACTGTGGGATAGAGGCCGCGCACGTAGGGCTTCACCAGCTCCATGGTCACGTAGTGGTACACCGGGATCACCGGCGCTTCGTCGAGGAGCAACCCTTCGGCCTTCGCCAGGAGCTGCATGCGCCGCGCCGGATTTGCCTCCTCGTGCGCCTGCGCGCACAGGCGGTCGTAGCTCGCGTTCGACCAGCCGGTGCGGTTGTTGCCGTCGCCCGTGCGCATGATGTCGAGGAAGGTCGAGGGATCGGGGTAGTCGCCGATCCACGAGCGCCGCGCCACGTCGTAGTTCACCTT
>DATFWU010000256.1:0-6069 GCA_035259005.1 Candidatus Eiseniibacteriota bacterium | reverse complement strand
CCGCCTGCCTCTCTATCTCGTGCTTCTTGCGGCGCTCGCCGGATCGTTCGTGGCCGAAGCCATGGGCCGGGCTCGGCTGGGCGCGTTCCTGCGGGCGGGCGTCGCCACCATCATGCTTCTCGGCGTATGGAAGATCTGGCGCGTGCCGAGGCGGCACGACGCTCCGGCTTTCGCCCTGTGGAGCTCGGGTTGGCTGGTGCTCGCCGGCTTGTGGATGGCAGCTCTGGTCCCCGCCGACACGCTCGCGGGATTGCATGTCGTGTTCCTCGGCGGTTTCGCGCTCCTGACCATGGGGATCGCCACCCGGGTCACCGTGGCCCACGGCCGCTATCCGCTCACCGATGAGCCGAAGGTGCTGTCCCCTCAGATTCTGTCGGCATTGGGGATTACGCTTCTCGTGCGCCTGGGAGCCGAATGGCTTCCCGCCCGCGCCTTGGCTCTTTACGGAGTGAGCGGCACGCTGTGGATCCTGACCTGGTCGTGGTGGGGATGGGGGGTCATCCCGCGCCTCTTGGGGATGCGGGCTCCCCGTCGCGAGTCATCCGCATCCTTTCCCCTTCGCGAGAAATAGAGCTCGGCCCATGCAACAGACCGACACCCGCCTGTGGCTGTCTCCTACCGATCTTTCGGGCTTCCTCGCCTGCCGCCATCTCACGAAGCTCGAGCTCTCGGTAGCCCGCGGCGAGCAAAAGCGGCCGATCTTCGACGATCCGCGCGGCGAGATCCTGCGGCGCAAGGGCGAGGAGCACGAGCGAGCGTATCTCGCGAGCCTCGAGAAGGCCGGTTTGCGCATCCTTCGAATTCCTACCTATAAGGAGGAAGGCTTCGACCCCGAGCAGGCGCTGGGCCTGACCGAGCAAGCGATCCGCGAAGCCAAGTACGAGGTCATCTATCAGCCCTTCCTCGCCGACGGTGAGTGGCGCGGCTTCGCCGATTTTCTCGAGCTTCGGAGGAACGGCTCCTACGAGCCGGTCGACACCAAGCTCGCGCGCGCCGCGCGCCCGGAGCACGTGCTTCAGCTGTGCTTCTACGCCGAACAGATCGAGCGTATTCAAGGCAAGCTGCCCGAGCAGGTCCACGCCCAGCTCGGCTCGGGGGTGCGCGAGAGCTTTCGCACGGCCGATTTCATGGCCTACTACCGGCGCGTGCGCACGCGCTTCCTCGAAGCGCTCGCCGCCAACCTACCCACCTATCCGTGGCCCTGCGAGCGCTGCTCGATCTGCTCGTGGCGGCGCAAGTGTCACGAGAAGCTCGTGGCCGACGACAACTTGGTCCTCGTCGCCGGGCTCGGGAAGACGTATGTGCCGCGGCTCGTGTCGGCCGGCCTGCCCACGATGGAGAAGCTGGGCGACGCGCCCGAGGGTGCCGCCTCCGACGGCATTCCGTCCGAGATCTTCGAGAAGTTTCGCCACCAGGCCGAGCTTCAGGTCTCCTTTCGCCGCACGGGACAGCACAAGATCGAGCTGCTCGAGCCCGAGTCGGGACGGGGATTCGAGCTCCTGCCCGAGCCCTCGCCCGGCGATGTCTGGCTCGATCTCGAAGGACATCCCTTCTTCGAGCCCGAGCGCAGTCTCGAGTACTTGTTCGGCTATTGCGTGCGCGGGGCCGGCGGAGCGCCAGTGTACACGGCGCTGTGGGCCACGGACCGCGAATCGGAGAAGCAGATCTTCGAGCGGTTCGTCGACTTCGTGGTCGAGCGCCGCCGCCAATTTCCCGACATGCACGTGTATCACTACGCCACCTACGAGCGCAGCGCGCTGCAGCGTCTCATGGGCGAGCACGGCACACGCGAGGACGAGATCGACGACTGGCTGCGCAGCGAAGTGCTGGTCGATCTGTACCGCGTCGTCCAGCAATCGCTGCGCGCCTCGGTGGAGAGCTATTCGTTGAAGAAGGTGGAGGCCCTCTACGGCTTCGAGCGCCAGGCGGACGTGCGCGGCGGCGCCGAGTCGACGGTGCTCTTCGACCAGTGGCTCGAGTTACGAGATCAGACGCTGCTCGACGAGATCGCGCTCTACAACAAAGAGGATTGTCTCTCGACGGTCCAGCTCCACGAGTGGCTGCTCTCGCTTCGGCCCAGGGAATTGCCTTGGCGCCCCACGCCCGACGTGGGGGCGCCCAAGCAGGATGCGAGGGCGGCCCACGAGGAGCGCGAGCGTGTGAAGGCAGAGCTGCTCGCCCGTTCCCGTGAGGAAGGCGACGCTCCGTGGCTGCTGGCGCAGCTTCTGGATTACCACAAGCGCGAGGCGCGCCCGCAGTGGTGGCACTGGTTCAACCGGCTGGAGATGGACGACGAAGCCCTGCTCCGCGATACGAGCACGATGGCCGGCCTCCGCCAGATGGGAACCTGGTTCTCGGAGAAGCGCTCGCACGTGTACACGTTTTCGTTTCCGCCGCAGGACCACAAGATCCAAGGCACCGTCTACGATCCGGTGACCAAGAAGGGCTTTACCGCCAAAGTCGACGAGGAAAGCGGGACGGTTCGTCTGAAGCGAGCCGAGGGCCGCGCCAACGAGCCGCTGCCTCGCGCTCTCGTGCCTTCCGGGCCCCTGCCCGACAACGCGCAGCGGCAGGCCTTGGTTCGTTTCGCGAGGTCGTATCTCGCGGGCGACGGCGCCTATCCTGCGCTCGTGGACATCCTGGAGCGGCGCGTGCCGCGCGTGAACCTGGCCCTCGAGACGCCCGAAGCGGCGCTCACACTCGATCACTCCTATCTCTTCGTGCAGGGACCGCCCGGCTCGGGCAAGACGTGGCAAGGGGCCAGAGCGGCGGTCGCGCTCATGCGAGCCGGCAAGCGGATCGGCGTGACTTCGTTGAGCCACAAGGGGATCAACAAGCTCCTGGGTGAGATCGAGCGCGAGGCTTTGGCGCAGTCCTTCTCCTTCCGGGGCCGCAAGAAGTTCACGGACGAGGAGGACGCGCACCGCGGTCCTTTCATCGATTCGTCCGACAAGTCGCCGGACTTGCTCGACCGCACTCTCCAGCTCATCGCCGGAACCGGATGGCTGTTCGCGCCCGAGGACCAGGATCACAAGGTGGATGTGCTGTTCATCGACGAGGCCGGGCAGGTCTCGCTTGCCGACGCGCTGGCGAGCGGCACCGCGGCCGCGAGCCTGGTCTTGCTCGGCGATCCCAATCAGCTTCCGCAGGTGTCGCAGGGCGTTCAGCCGGAGGCCGCCAGGCACTCCGTGCTCGAGCACCTCCTGGGCGAGCACCATACCGTGCCGAAGGACCGCGGCATCTTCCTCGAGAAGACCTGGCGGCTCAGGCCTGAGCTGTGCGCGTTCAACTCCGAGGCGTACTACGAAGATCGTCTCGCGCCCGCGCCCCGGGCACGCGAGCGCAGCCTCTCGGCGGGCAACGGGCTCCACCTACAGCCGGTGACACACGAGGGACGCGGCCAGTCGTCGCGCGAGGAGGCGGAGGCGATCGCGGCCGAGATCGCGCGTTTGATCGGCACGACGTTCACGGACGCGGGCGGCGTGTCGCGGACGGTGACCACAGAGGACGTGCTCGTGGTCACGCCCTACAACGCCCAGGTGCGTATGATCCGCTCCCTGGTTCCGGCCGGCGTGCGCGTGGGCACCGTGGACAAGTTCCAAGGACAAGAGGCGGCTGTGGTGCTCGTCTCCTTCGCCAGCTCGAGTGGCGCGGAGGCGCCCCGCGGCATCGGCTTCGCTTTCGAGCCACATCGCGTCAACGTGGCCACGTCGCGCGGCCAGTGCCGCGTGGTTCTGTTCTGCGCCCCCGAGCTGCTCCAAGCCGAGTGCCGCTCCATCGAGCAGATGAAGCTCATGAACGCCATCTGCCGTTTCGTCGAGATGGCGCGCGAGATCTGAGCTCTGGCGCCCCCTAGGCCTTTGCCGGCGCACCCGTCCCGACCAGCTTGCCGAGCGAGCGTACGCGGAAGGCCAGCATGACGAGCGTGATGCCGAGGATGAAGGCCAGGGTGGCGATCAGCCAAAGAACCGCGAGCGCGCCCGCACCGGGCCGAGCCACAAGCAGCCCGCCGAATGCGAGTGCAGCCAGCCCGTTCAGGATGAGAATCCACTCGTTCTGAATCTCCTTGCGCAGGCGGATCGCGGCGAAGATGGTGAACAGCCCGGTCCCGATGGCCCAGATCGCGATGTAGACCAGGAGTCCCAGCGCGGTGATGCCCGGCCTCATGAAGGTCAAGACTCCGACGGCGATCCCGACCAGGCCGCTGAGCAAGAGCATCCACCACGACCTGCTCAGGTTTCTTCCGGCAATGGCCGCCCCTGCCGCGAGAATTCCGTCCACCAGAGCGTAGAAGCCGAATACGTACACGAGCGCGGTCAGAGAGATCTGGGGCTGGACCCACGTCAGAACGGCGAACGCGATGGCGACCAAACCCCGAAGCAGCAGACTCCACCAACCACGCTTCAGGACTTCGGCAAGACGATCTCGCAAGGCTTCCATCACTCCTCCTCGGTAGGAAGAAACCAGGGGCGGCGGCCGTTGGTCCTTGGGAGGTGAGTCGAGCAGGAAGCGAGGGCCAGCGGGAGCAGGGACGATGATTCCGTGAGCCGGGACGTGTCAAGGCGAGCCCGGGGCACCATCGCTGGACACGAGCGCCTTTGCGCGGCCGCGGACGTGGCCTCTAACGACCCACAACATGGGGCACGGCATGTTCGTCCAATGATTCACTAAGCTCTTGTCACCCTTCGCGTTGGCTTGAACATGGACCGCCACGAGTGGTCCACTCACATGCCCTGGGGCATGTGAGTGAGCCATTCGGGCGGCGAGCTCAAGGCCCAATCGGAGGGGCCATGACCTCGTCGAGCCGTACGCGATGGGTCTCGGGCGCGGCCCAGGCAGCCCACAGCGTGAGGGCGCAGCAGGCGACGAGATAGGCAGCCACCGACCACACGCCATAGCGGGCGACGAGCAAGGTGGCGATGAAGGGGGCCGCCCCGCCCGCGAACACGGCCGTGAGCTGATAGATGAGCGAAGCCCCGCTATAACGCACGCGCGTGCCGAAAAGCTCGGAGAAGTAGGCGGCCATCGGACCGTACATCATGTCGTGGCCGATCATGGCGAGCACGATCGCGAGGGCGACCAGGCTCTGGCCGCGCTGGATGAGCCAGAAGCACGGATAGGCAAGCAAGAGCGAGCCGAGAGCGCCCGCGATGTAGACCGGGCGCCGGCCGGCGCGATCCGAGAGCCACGACCAGAAGGGCACGGAAAAGATCCCCACCACCGAGGCGATCAAGACGGCGCCGAGCATCGAGCCGCGCGTGTAGTGAAGAGTCTTCTCGCCGTAGCCCGGCACGAACACGGTATAGACGTAGAAGAGCACGTTCTGCGCGAAGCGCAGCCCCATGCCGATCACGATCTCGCGCGGGTGTTCGCGGAACACGTCGACCAAGGGAGTGCGCGATTGGCGACGCGTCTCCTTGACCTCGGAGAAGATCGGCGACTCGAGCACGCGCAGCCGGACGAAGAGTCCGACGGCGATGAGCACGACCGAGATGAGAAACGGCACGCGCCAGCCCCAGGCGAGGAAGTCCGCCTCGGAGAGCCGGGCGCTGAAGAGCGCGAACATGCCCGAGGAGAGCAAGAGCCCGACGGGCACGCCGAGCTGCGGCCAAGAGCCGTGCAACCCGCGGCGCTCGCCCGACGAATGCTCGACGGCCAGGAGGACCGCGCCGCCCCACTCCCCGCCCACGCCGAACCCCTGCACGAAACGGAGCACGACGAGTAGGACCGGCGCCCAGATGCCGATGCTCGCGTAGGTCGGCACCAGTCCGATGCAGGCGGTCGCGATGCCCATGAGGAGGAGCGACCAGAAAAGCATCGTCTTTCGGCCGATGCGATCACCGTAGTGGCCGAACACGGCGCCGCCCAGGGGCCGGGCGACGAAGCCGACCGCATACGTTCCGTAGGCGCTCAGCTGGCCGGCGAGCGGATCGAGCGTGGGAAAGAAGAGCTTGTTGAAGACGAGCGCGGCGGCGGTGCCGTAGAGAAAGAAGTCGTACCACTCGATCGTGGTGCCAATGAACGATGCGACGATGACCCGGCGGAGCTGGCTCCGATCGGGAGAGGCGG
>DATFWU010000255.1:0-19948 GCA_035259005.1 Candidatus Eiseniibacteriota bacterium | reverse complement strand
CCCCTGCGCCACGGCGCGGTGGTGATCGCGGCCATCACCTCGTGCACCAACACGTCGAATCCCTCGGTCATGGTGGCGGCCGGGCTCGTGGCACGCAAAGCGCGCGAGCGCGGGCTTGCCGTGCCGCCCTACGTGAAGACGAGTCTCGCGCCCGGCTCCCGCGTGGTGACCGAATACCTGCGTGCCTCGGGCTTGCTCGCCGACCTCGAGGCCCTGGGCTTCGGGCTCGTGGGCTATGGCTGCACGACCTGCATCGGCAACTCGGGACCTTTGCCCGATCCGGTGGCGCACGCCATCGAGGAAGGCGGCCTGGTGGCCTCGGCCGTGCTCAGTGGCAACCGCAACTTCGAGGGCCGCATCCACCCGCTCACGCGCGCCAACTACTTGGCCTCGCCGCCTCTTGTGGTGGCCTACGCGCTCGCCGGCAGCACCGATCTCGATCTCGCGACCGAGCCCCTGGGCAAGGATCGTCAGGGCCGGCCCGTGCACTTGCGCGACATCTGGCCCACGACCGCGGAGGTGAACGAGGTCATCGCCTCTTCCATGCGTCCGCAGATGTTCAACGAGTCGTACGCGCGCGTCTTCGACGGCAACGCGACCTGGAACGCGCTGCCGGTGCCGGAAGGTGATCTCTACCGCTGGAATCCGGAGTCCACTTACATCCGCCTGCCGCCGTTCCTCGAAGGGCTCGAGCTTGACGCGCCGGCGCTCGCCGATCTCTCGGGCGCGCGCATCCTGGTGCGGGCCGGCGACTCGGTGACCACCGACCACATCTCGCCGGCCGGGGACATCGCCGCCGGCAGCCCGGCCGCGACCTACCTCGAGTCGCACGGAGTGACCAAGAAGGACTTCAACTCGTACGGCAGTCGCCGCGGCAACCACGAGGTCATGATGCGCGGCACGTTCGCCAACATCCGGCTCAAGAACCTGCTCGTGCCGGGCGTGGAGGGGAACGTGACCGAGTACCTGCCGGACGGCACCCGCCTATCGGTGTACGACGCCGCCATGCGCTACCGGCAGGCCAAGATCCCGCTCATGATCCTGGCTGGCAAGGAATACGGCACCGGCTCGTCGCGCGACTGGGCGGCCAAGGGGCCGGCGCTTCTGGGCGTGCGCGGCGTGCTTGCCGAGTCGTTCGAGCGCATCCACTGCTCGAACCTGGTCGGCATGGGCATTCTGCCGCTCCAGTTCGTGCCCGGCGAGGGCGCGGCCACGCACAACCTGAGCGGGCGCGAGACCTACGATGTCACTGGAGTCGCCGCCGGCCTCACGCCGCGCAAGAAGGTGACGGTGACGGCGCGCCGAGAAGACGGAAGCAAAGCCGAGTTCCAGGCCATCGTGCGTCTCGATACGCCGGTGGCGGTCGACATCTATAAGAACGGCGGCATCCTGCCCGCCGTGTTGCGCAAGCTGCTCTCGCCTTCGGGCGCGGGCGAGCGCGGAGGCCGCTCGTGAGCCTCGAGGAGCGGCTGTCCGAAGATCTCAAGACGGCGATGCGGGAGAAGAACGAGCGCCGGCTCTCGGTCATTCGCATGATCCGCAGCGGCATCCTGCTCGAGAAGAAGAAGCCCAACGCGCCCGCCACCCTGCCCGACGACGCCGTGATCCGGCTCGTGCAGGCGCACGTGAAGAAGGTGAAGGAGGCGCTGGAGACGGCGGAGAAGGTGGGACGGTCCGACCTCGCCGCGGAGGCCAAGGCCGAGATCGCGCTCGCCGAAGTCTATCTGCCCGCCGCCCTGAGCGACGCCGAGCTGGAGGGGATCGTGCGGGGGGCAATCGCCGAATCGGGCGCCACGGGACCGGCCGCGATGGGGCCGATCATGAAAGCGGCGATGGGAAAGGTGGCCGGCCGGGCAGACGGGAAGCGGGTCCAGGAGGCGGTCAAGCGCATCCTGGGTTCGTGAGCCGCGCCGCGCTCAGCGCGTGCGCTTCTTGGCCATCTTGGCCTTGAGCTTCTTCTTGGCGTTCGACTTGCGGGCCTTCTTGCGGCGAAGGCGGAACTTGTAAGCGGTCATATGCCGGATCTCCTCCTTTCTTGAAAAAGACGTGGCAGTCGCGGCAGTCTAGCCGACTTGCCTGCCATGCGGCCAGCACGGATACTCGACGCGTGCGTTTTCCCACGCTCCGGATCCTTCCCGCCGCGCTCGTCCTGATCGCTTTCGCGGGAGTCTGTCCGGAGCCCGCCCAGGCGCAGCTCCGGCTCGCGCCGCCCCGGCCAACGCCCGCGAACCTGGACAGCTTGGCGGCCGCCAACGCGGCGAACCCCGGCGACCTCGACGCCGCTCTGCGCTACGCGCGCGCCCTGGCGCTCGAGAACTCGATCTCGGCGCGCCGGCACGCCGGCGAGGTGCTGCAGCGCGCGCGCCGTGACCATCCGCACTCGGCCGAGCTTCACCTCGCCCTCGCCGATCTCTACTACCGGCAGGGCTTCCTCACGCTTTCGCGCGGCGAGCTCAGGGCCGCGATCCAGTCCGACTCGTCCTCGGCGCCGGCCTACGCGAGGCTCGGGCGGATCGCCTTCCGCGACTGGCTCAAGTTCCAGCGCACCGACGCGCTCACGCTGGCGCGCCACTTCTGGGAGCAGGCGGCCCGGGACGATCCCGAAGACACCGAATCGTGGCTCGGGCTCGGCATCCTGGCTCTGCTGGCCAACGACGCGCCCGAGGCCGAGAAGAACGCGCGCCGCTGCCTGGCCCTGGCCGAGAATCCGGGAGCGCGCACGCGGGCGCGCAGCGGACTCTATCCGGTGGGCAGCTCGGGCATGACGCCCGAGCGCGCCTTGGCCGCGCCCGATCCGCGCGGCGAGGGCTGGCTCCTCTTGGGAGCCGCACTCTATCTCGAGGGCGATCTCGAGCCCGCCGACTCGGCGTTCACGAGCTCGCTTCGCTACTTGAGCGCGGGCGCGCGCCACGAGCTGCTCGACATCACGCAAGCCGCGAGCGACCGCGACACGGCGGCGTTCCACGAGCACGAGCACGACTCCGGCCAGGCGGCGGAGTTCCTGCGCGAGTTCTGGCAAGCGCGCGATCCCGACCTCACCACGCCGGTGAACGAGCTGCGCCTCGAATACCTGATGCGCGGCGCGGTGGCCTACTTCCTGTTCTTCGATCCGCGCAAGCAGGCGTGGGACGAGCGCGGGACCATCCTGGTGCGCTTCGGCATGCCCGAGGAGGTGCTCTACAACCCGATCATCTGGGAGAACTACGCGTCGAGCACGATCAACCGGCTGGTGTGGCGCTACCCGAGCCTCGGCATGGACGTGTATCTCGAGGATCGCTACCTGAACGAGAGCTACGATCTCCCCATCTGGCAATTCCACGAGTCCGATCCCGAGCCCGACACGGCGGCGGTGCGCGCCGCCGTGGAAGCAGGGGAGATCGCGCAGGCCGGGCGTGGCATCTTCCATCCCGCGCGCCTCGGTCCGAACCGCCTGGCGGGCCAGGCGGAGACCGCCGTCTTCCGCCGCGTGCGCGGCTTCGATCCGCGCTCGGGCTCGCCGCGAGGTGCCAATGCCGGTCACCTCGAGGTCTATCTCGCGGTCACCGGACGCACCGAGCCCACCAAGCTCACCGCCACCGCCGTGGTCCTCGACTCGACCTGGCGCGAAGTGGCGCGCAGCCAGGCCGAGCGCGCCACCTGGTGCGAATCCGACACCGTGCATCTCTTCGAGATGAACTTCGATCTGCCGGAGGGCAAGTACACGATCGGGGTCTCGGCGCGCGACCCCTCGCGCGGCGCCTACGACAGCTGGCGCATGCCCATCCAGATCACGCGCCCCGCCGCCGGTCTGCTCGAGATGTCGGACCTCGAGCTGGCCTGCGCCTACGAGCCGGCCGAGCGCGGCGGTCCCTTCGACAAGCCCTCGTTCACCGTGCTGCCCAACCCGCTGCGCCACATCGAGAGCGGCACGCCGGTGGCGGTCTACTTCGAGACCTACGGCCTCACGCCCGACGAGACCGGCCATTCGCAGATGACGGTCGAGTACTCGGTGCGCTCACTGGCCGAGGACAAGCGCTTCTTCGTCCGCAAGTGGATGAGCCCACGCCGCCAGGAGCCTGTGGTGCAGGTGGTGCGCGACGACGAGGTGGCGGGGCGCGTGCGCTTCCAGTACGTCACCGCGACGCTCACCCAGGCGACGCCGGGTCCGTACCGCCTCGAAGTGACGATCACCGACCGCGCCACTCAGCGCACGGTGCAGAAGTCGCTCGACTTCCTGCTGGTGAAGCCAAGCGACTGAAGCGACCGCCTCAGGCGGAGGGTCGCGGGAAGCGCGCGAGCACGGCGAGCACGGCATCGTGCAGCAGGCGATTCGATCCCGCGCACTCGATGCCGAAGGGATCGAAGGGGCCGCCCGCGTAATCGCTCAGGCGGCCGCCGGCTTCCTCGACGATGCGCCACGCCGCCGCCGTATCCCACGGATGCAGCTTGAGCTCCCAGAAACCGTCGAAGCGCCCGCACGCGAGATAGCACAAATTGAGCGCCGCCGAGCCGTCGCGCCGCACCGCCTGAGCCTCGTGTAGGAAGGCTTCGAAGGCGTCGAGGCTCTCGCGCGGGCGCTCGCGGAAGTCGTACGGAAACCCGGTGGCCAGCAATCCGCGCTCCAGGCGCGAAACCGCGGAGACGTGAATCGCGCGCCCGTTCAAGCTCGCGCCCTGGCCGCGCGCGGCCGAGAAGCACTCGTCGCGCTGGGGATCGTAGACCGCGCCGGCCATGATCGCTCCGCGCGGGCCGCGTGCGCTCTCGCGTCCCGCGTCGGCCTCCTCGACCGCCACCGACACCGCATAAAACGGATAGCCGTGGGCAAAGTTGGTGGTGCCGTCGAGAGGATCGACAAGCCAGCGGTAGCGCGCCGTCCGGTCGCGCCCCGATCCTTCCTCGGCCACGATCGCGTGCCCGGGATAGCGGCGCTCGATCTCGGCCACGAGATAGGCCTCGCTCGCCCGGTCCGCCGAGGTCACGAGATCCTGCACGCTCTTGTAGTCGATCTCGAAGGAGCGGCTCGCGTGCTCCAGCAGCACGGCACCGGCGCCGCGCGCCAGCTCCTCGGCCGCCCTTCGCGCCTCACCCGGGGCCAGCGGCTCAGCCCCCATAGCGCGACGGGCACACGGCGCGGAAGGCGCATATCTGGCAGGTGGCGTAGCCGGGCTCGGCGTGGAAATCGCGCCGGCGAATCCCGCTCGCCGCCTCGTCGATCGAGCGCTCGGCCCCGGCCAGCACGTCCTCGGTGATGGGAAGGCGCCCCACTAGACCCGACTCCACGAAGTGCAGCTCGCCCGCGGCCGGTCGTGCGCCGTACGCCTCGCGATAGGCCAGGGCATAGATCCGGAGCTGGAGATTCTCCGACGCGCGGCGCTCGGCCGCCTCCTGGTCACGCACGTCCGAGGTCTTGAAGTCGACGATCACCGGACCCTCGGAGCGCAGGTCGATGCGATCGAAGCGCCCCTGCAGGCGCACGCTCCCACGCTGGAAGCGAAACTCGCGCTCGATGGCCGCCGGGCGATGGGCCGACACACGATCGCGCGCGTAGAAATTCCGCAGTGCCTCCTCGCCGGCGGCATAGCGCGCTTCTTCGTGCTCGCGCGTCAGGAATCCCTCCGGACGCCAGGCGTCGGCGAAGGCGGCGAGTAAGTCCGCCTCGCTCGCCGGCCAGCCCTGGAGCATCTGGCGATAGTGGACCTGAAGGGCGTGATGCATCGCCTGACCGTACATGACTCCGTGATGCGGCAGGAGAGGAACACGCAGGAAGTGCTTGAGCTTGTACTTGAGCGGGCACGTGAGGTAGTCGGCCACGTGCTCCTGGGAGAGCGTGAGCGGCTCGTCCTCGGCCAGGGGGGCGGGCGATGCCATCTCGGATGCCAACTCCACGCCTGTCTCCGGGGCGTGGCGAGCCAGGGCTTCGAGGGCCGACGCCTTGGCCTTGCCCGCGGGCGGGGCGGCGAGCCCGAGGGCTTCGGCCACGAAGCGGCTCGGCTTGTGCAAGCGCTTGCCGCCCAGATCGCGGGCGCCGCTCAGGACCAGGCGCTCGCGCGCCCGCGTCATGGCGACGTAGAAGAGACGGCGCTCCTCCTGCTCGTGGGCGTCGCCCGCGGGCGGCGCCTCGCGCACCAGGGCGTCGGGATAGGGAAGAGGCGCGGGCTTGCGATAGGTGGGGAAGCGCCCCTCCTCGAGATCCACGAGAAAGACCACGGGAAACTCGAGCCCTTTGGCGCGGTGCACGGTGAGCACCTGCACACAGTCCTCGGTCTCATCGGGCTCGGCCTGGGGCGGATCGTCCCCGGCCTCACGCAAGAGCTCGACATGGCGCACGAAGTGGGTCACGCGATCCTCGGGCGCGAGATCGTGGAAGGCACGCACGATCTCGAAGAAGCGCGCGAGATTCTGCACCTTGCGCTCGTCGGACGGCACGGTGGACTGCGAGAGCCGCTCGAGCCAGCGCGAGCGCTGGAGGAAGCGATACAGCACCTCGCCGGTGGGCCGCGAGGCCGCCGCTTCGCGCAGCGCCGCGAGATCGGCCAAGCACGAGCCCAGCCGCTCGCGCGCCGCCTCCGAAAGGCCGCCTTCCTCGGCCGGGTCGGCCAGGGCCAGCTCGCGCTCGGCGATCTCGCGCAGCGAGCGGTGGGCGCGCTGCGCCTGCCCGCTGAGCCGCGCCAGATCGAACGCCCCAACCCCGTAGGCCTCGGAGCCGGCGAGGTGGTAGAGCGGGCTCGAAGCGTCGGGATCGGCCACGGCCGCAAGCAAATGCACGCAGGCGCGCACCTCGTCGGTATCGTACAAGCCGCGATTGCCGGCGTAGCGAAACGGGATGCCGCGGTAGGCGAAGGCCTGCAACACGGCGCGCGCGCCGGCGTGGGTGCGCGCCAGGACGGCGTGATCGCCGAACGATCGCTCCCCGCGCTCGACCGCGGCCCGGATGCGCCCGGCCACGAACTCGGCTTCCGACGAAGAGGTGTCGAACCACTGGAACTCGGGAGGCGGTCCGACCTGCGGCACCGAGCGCGCCACGAGCCGCTTGTCGACGCCGATCTTGGCCTCGAGGCGGTCGGGATCGTTGTGGCGCACGAGCCGGTGCGCGGCGTCGAGCAGGGGCTGCGTCGAGCGGTAGTTGTCGACCAGCACCACGCGCTCGGCCTCGGGATAAGCCTCGACGAAGTGGCGCAGGTTCGAGTAGGCCGCGCCGCGAAAGCGATAGATGCTCTGATCGTCGTCGCCCACCACCGTGAGGTTCTTGTGCTCGGCCACGAGCGCGGCCAGAAAGCGAAGCTGCGACACGTTCGTGTCCTGGAACTCGTCGACCAGGACGTAGCGATAGCGGCCGGCAATCTCGCGCCGGGCGCGCGGATGGTCCTCGAGCAGGCGAAGCGCGAGCCACTGCAGCTGTCCGTAGTCGCAGAGCCCGTGGCGCGCCAGGAGATCGAGATAGGCGCGATAGAACGCGGCGGCCTCGGCGTGCAGGGCGGCGTCTTCGAGATCGGCCTCGCCGCGAGCCGAGGCCGAGCTCTTCGCGGCGTGGGCGCCGTATTCCTCCGGCGACACGCCCTCGTCGCGCGCCCGGTCGACGAGACCGAGAAGCGCCGCGAGATGCCGCGTGGGATCGGGCAGGGGACGCAAGCGTTCGATCGGCAGCTCGAACAGGTGCTCGCGGAGAAACACGAGGACCTGGGCGCCGTCGATCAAGTTGACCTGTCCAGGGAGGCCCAGCGCCAACGCATGCTCATTCAAGATCTGCCGCCCAAACGCATGGAACGTGGAGATGCCGACATCAGCGAAGCCGTAGGGCACGAGCACGTCCACGCGCTCCTGCATCTCGGCCGCCGCCTTGTCGGTGAAGGTGAGGGCCAGGATCTCGGACGGACGCGCGCGCCGGGTGGCGATGAGCCAGGCGATGCGGCGCGTGATCACCGCCGTCTTGCCGGTCCCGGCGCCCGCCAGGACGAGGAGCGGCCCGTCCCCGTGCGTGACCGCGTCTCGCTGCCGCGGGTTCAGGCCGGCCAGCGATTCGTGGGCGACTTCGGTGCGCGGCTCGAGGAGCGCGGACGTCGACATGGACGCACCGTAGCAGCCGCCCCCGACAATTCCCGGCCTCGCGCTTGACCGGCTGCGCATCCGTTCCTAAGGTGCCGCGCATGGCCGTGTTCGAGTCAGGGCGAAGAAGCGCTCGCGTGCCGCTCTTTGCCGCCGCGCTGCTCCTGGCGGCGAGCGTGCTGGGCGCCGCCTTCGGGTGCGGCCCGAGCCATGGCAGCCACACCACGCGGCTCGTGCTCGCGCTTCCCGACACCGTGGTTCTCGATCCGCGAGCCCCGCAGGACGACTGGGCGACGCCCTTCCTGGCGCTCCTCCACGAAGGTCTCGTGCGCTTCGATTCGACGGGCGAGGTGCGCCCGGCGGGAGCGAGCCGCTGGACGGTGAGCGCGAGCGGACTCACCTATACGTTCCACTTGCGCCCCAATTGGCGCTTCGAGGACGGCTCACGCGTCAGCGCTTCCGACTGCGCGCGCACGCTCGACTCGCTCTTCCATCTCGATCCGCTGTCGCCGGCCCGGCCGCGCTTCTGGAGCATCGCGGGCGCGCTCGCCCCGCGCGCCAAGACGCGCGGGCCTCTGGGTCTCGAGGCGCGCGACTCGGCCACCTTCGTCGTGCATCTGGCGGCCCCCGATCCCTCGCTGCTCGACAAGCTCGCCCAGCCGCGCTTCGCCGTGCCCACCGCGACACCCGAGCGCGAGCGCCGTCTCGGGCACGCGCTCGCCACCGGGCCTTATCGCCTCGCCGCTCCGCCCACGGATCGCGCCGTTCTGGTGCGCAACCCCGCGTATCGCGGCGTGGCGCCGGCCAATCCCGATTCGATCGTGATCCTCTTCGGTGTGTCGACCAGGCGCGCCGTGCTGGGCTTGGCGAGCGGGCGCGTCGACGTGGTGTGGCCGGCGCCGCTCGGCATCCTGCGCGAGCGCATGGCGCGCGAGGCGAGGCTCGTCGCGGTCGAGGGCGCGGCGCGCAACGCCCCCGTCTGGGTGCTCGCGTTCCACGCCGAGGTCTTCCCCATGGCGCGCCACTCGGCGCGCTTCGCGGTGGCGCGCGGCCTGAACCGCCAGCGCGCCGTCGAGGCGCTTTCGCCCTTCGGGTTCGCCTGGCGCACCTTCGCTCCGGCGGGGGCGGGGGCGCCGATGGCGCCGGGATTCGATCCCCAGGCGGCTCAGCAGGCGCTCGAACTCGACAAGCGCGTGAGCGGCATCCAGATCGCCATTCAGGCGCCGAGCGCGAGTCCGGAGGCGGCGGCCTCGGGCGCCCTGCTCGGCGATCTCGGGCGCGCTTCCATCTATGGAGAGATTCGCACCCGGCCGCGGAGCACTTTCTTGCGCGATCTCTACTCTCGTCGCGCCCCGGTGACTTCGCTCCTGGTGTGGCGCCCGCCCACCAACGATCCCATCGAAGGCATGGCCGAGTGGCTGCTCAACCGCTCGCTCGACGACCGCTGGGCGGGAAACCTGGGAGGACTGCGCTCCCCCGGCCTCGACTCGCTCTTGCTGCACGCTCTGCGCGAGCGCTCGGCCCAGGGCCGCCAGGCCCTGCGCACGGAGATCGAGCTGCGCCTGGCCGACGAGCTTCCGTACGTGCCCCTGGTCCGGGTGCGGGAGCTTGCCTACACGCGAGCCCAGGTCACGGGGCTCGCCTTCCACCGCGATTACGGGCTCGATCTGGGCCGCGCCAAAGTCAGCCGATAGCCTGGAAAATGCGATGACGAGCGGGGTTCCGGCGAACTTTGCTTGACCTCGACCTGACGTTCTGGGTACGCTATCCCTCGGTCAGGTTGGTCGCACGAGCGCCCTACACCACGACATCGCACCCGATGACCGTTTCCTTGCGGCCGCAACCGCTCTGCTTCGCCCTCCTACGAGCGGACGCCCAAAATTTGGTTAGGCCCTTCCCCCTCGTCAGGAGTACTGCATGCCGCGGCTGACCCCGTTGCGCCGTGCCGTTGTCTCGTTCCCCTTGCTGATCCTCTTGCTCGCCGGCGCCGCTCACGCCGCGGTGGTACGCACCTTCACCTTCTCCGCGTCCGACGTCTCGGTGGCCAAGGACGGCGCCTATGTCCGGCTCTCGCTGCCCCGAAGCCAGCCCTGGGGCCCGACCGGAGGGCCCGAAACCCCGGCCGTCTCGGTGCTCATCGATCTGCCCGAAGGTCAGCGGGCGGTGAGCGTCCAGGCCACCCCGAGCGGCTACGTGGATCTGGGCAACCCGGGGCGGATCCGCCCGGTGCAGCCGCAGGTGCCCAACGGCTTGCACGCCGCCTTCGTCGATCCCGATCCAACCGCGTATGCCGCGCAGTCGTACGTTCCCGCCTCGGTGGCCGATCTCGGGCCCTCGGGCGGCATGCGTGGCCGGGCTTTGGCCAGCCTGCTTCTCTTCCCGGTGCAGGTCTCGCCCGCCACCGGCGACGTGCGCCTGGCCACCCGGATCGACGTCACGATCGAGACCGAAGGAGAGCGCGATCCGCTGGTGCGCCGCCGCGTGGTGCCCGAGTGGGACAACTACTTCAACGATGGCTTGGACGCCGTGCTCGCGCACGGGCCGCGCTACGCGCGCCAGGGCCTGTCGGGCGTGCGGCCGCAGATGGCCTCGCTGGGGACCGATCTGAGCCGCGATCCGCGAAGCCCGCATCCCTTCAGCCCGACCGCGCTGCCCTCGGTGCTCGGAAGCCCGGTGCAGTATCTCATCATCACCAACAACGACATGGCGCCGCAGCTCCAGCCGCTCTGCGACTGGAAGACGCAGCAGGGCGTGCCGGCGGTCATCCGCACCGTCGAATTCATCAATCAGAACTATCCCTACGGCGTCGATCTCGCCGAGCGCATCCGCATGTTCATCCGTGACGCCTACACCCAGTGGGGCACCGTGTGGGTGCTCCTGGCCGGCGACACGCAGATCATCCCGGTGCGCTACGCGCGCACCACCTTCTTCGGCGGCAACGACCTGGCCACCGATCTCTACTACTCGGATCTCGACGGTAACTGGGACGCCGACGGCGACTCGCTGTTCGGCGAGGGCTACGTCGATCCCACGAATTCGGGGGACGGCCTCGATCTGTTCCCGGACGTGTACGTCGGGCGAGCCTCGGTGCAGACGCAGGCGGAAGCGGCGCTGTGGGTGAGCAAGGATCTCACCTACGACCAGACGCCGGCCGCCAACTATCTGTGCAAGGCGCTGTTCTTCGCGCAGGTGCTCTTCCCGCAGGACTGGCAGCCGGGAGATTCCATCGCCTCCGACGGCGCCACCATCGCCGAGCACGCCATCTCGCGCCTGACCGGCTGCATGGTGCCGACCAGGCTCTACCAGAACTACACGGCTTTCCCGGGCTCCTTGCCCATGACCAAGCGGGCGGTGATCGACTCGATCGACGCGGGCTACAACATCCTGCACCACGTCGGCCACGGCTTCCGCAACACCATGGCCTGCGCTGACTCGGCGATGACCAACCCCGACATCACCGCCCTGACCAACGCGCCCAAGTACTCGGGCCTGGTCTACGCCATCGACTGCACGTCGGCGGCCATCGACTTCGAGTCGATCGGCGAGGAATTCCTGCTCGCGCCCAACGGCGGCGCGGTGAACAACATCGGATCCACGAACTTCGACTTCCCGGCCACCGGCGACGGTTACCAGAACGAGTTCTACGATCTCGTGTTCCAGGACGGCATGACCCGCGTCGGCCAAGCCCAGGCGATGCAGAAGGTGCCGTTCGTCGGCTTCTCGAACTTCGACAACGTGCAGCGCTGGACGCAGGACACGGTCCTGCTCCTGGGCGATCCGCAGATCGAGCTGTGGACGATGCAGCCGATCGCGCTCACCGTCACGCAGCCGGCGTCGATGACGCTTTCCGACACCTCGGTCACCGTGACCGTGCTGCGCAGCGGCATCCCGGCCCAGGGCGCTCAGGTCTGCGTCATGAAGTCGGGCGAGGATTACCGGGTCGGCACCGCCAACGCCTCGGGCCAGGTGACCCTGCCCTTCCGCCCGCAGACCACCGGCCTCGCGAACCTCACCGTGACGCTGCCCAACTGGCTGCCGTACCGATCCACGATCACGGTGAACGGCTCGGCCAGCGCCTCGCTCATCACGCGCGCGCAGGACCGGACGATCGATGACAGCGGGGTGGGAACCGACGCCAACGCCAACGGCATCCTCGACGCTGGCGAGACGGTGAACGTGACGATTCCGGCCAAGAACGTGGGCGGCGTGACCTCCGGCTCGGTCTCGGGCACGCTCTTGTCGCTCGACTCGCGGGCGCAGGTTCTGGTGAGCGGCTCGGCCTACGGCACCATCGCGGCCTCGGCGACGGCGAACGGCACCGCCTATCGCATCCACGTGAACCGCGCCGGGGTCCTGGACGGCGACGAGATGCGGCTTCGCCTCCTGCTCTCGGACGGCGTCAAGCAGTGGACCTGCGATCAAGCGATCACCGTGCGTGCCCCGACGCTGCGCCATGTCGCTCAGGTCTTCACGCCCATCGGCGGCAATGGCGACCAGGTCCTCGACGTGGGCGAGACGGCCAACGTGACCATCACGATCTTGAACAGTGGCGAGGGCGCGGCCCGCAACGTGACCGCCAAGCTGTGGCCGGCCGCCGCCGGGCTTTCGGTGCTCGACAGCACCTCGAGCTATGGCGCGATCGCCTCCAAGGCGCAGGTCGCGGGCGACGTCTTCCAGGTGCACAACGACTCGTGCGCCACGGCGGCGCGCTTCCAGCTCGCCGTCTCCGACCAGTACGGAGAGGTGTTCCGCCAGCTCATCAACTTCGCCGCTCCCGCGCCGGCCGCGAACGTGGCCGCTTTGGGCTCGGCCTCGGCCATCCAGCTCGTGTGGACCCTGTCCCCGGCGCCTGACCTGCGCGGTTACAACGTCTATCGTTCCATGAGCTCGGGCGGGCCGTGGACCAAGCGCAACTACATCGCCAACGGACGCATCGCGTTCTACCGCGACGAAGGCTTGCCGGCGCTCACGCCCTTCTTCTACTACGTGACCGCGGTCGACTCCTCCTCGGTGGAGTCCGCGCCCTCGGGCGTCACCTCGGCGAGCACCAACCCGCCCCTCTTGAACGGCTTCCCGATTCCCATGGGCCGCACCACGCCGTCCTCGCCGGTGGTCGGCGATCTCGACAGGGACGGGCAGCTCGAGGTGGTGGTGGGCTCCGACTTCCTCTACGCCTGGCATGCGAACGGGCACGGCGTGATCGACGCCGACGGCTCGGAGCGCACGTCGGGGGACTTCACGACCCAGGGCAGCTACTACGCGAGCGCGCCGGCGATCACCGACCTCGACAACGACGGCGTCATGGACATCGTGGCCCCGACCTATGACTCGAAGCAGCTCTTCGTGTACGAGCCCGACGGGTCGAACAAGCCCGGGTTCCCGATCCAGCTCGATACGCAGATCTGGTCCTCGCCGGCCTGCGGCGACATCGACGGCGACGGTAAGAAGGAGATCGTGTTCACGGGCAACTCGTCCAACGTCTATTGCTTCCGCTACGACGGGACCGAGGAGCGTGACGGCGACTCCAATCCCTCCACCAACGGCGTGTTCGCCACCCTGGGCGCTGGATTCAACTTCGGCAGCCCGGCGCTCGCCGACCTGGACGGCGACGGCAAGCTCGACATCATCGTCGCCAGCAACGACGGCAAGATCTACGCCTGGCGCTGGAACGGCACCGCGCTGCCCGGGTTCCCGTACAACGCGGGCGCCGGATTCTCCGCGAGCCCGGCGGTGGGCGACATCGACAACGACGGCTTGCTCGAGATCGTGTGTCCGGACAACGGCGGCAAGCTGAACGTGATCAAGCAGAACGGCGCCGTGCAGCCCGGCTTCCCCAAGGTCGGCCTGGTCACGGGTCAGAACTCGCGCACGCCTTCGCCCGCACTCGTCGACATGGATGGGGACGGCAAGCGTGAGATCGTGTTTGCCGGCTGCGACGGCCTGATCAAGATCTGGCGCTGGGATGGGTCCGTGTATCCGGGCTGGTCCGGCGTGCGCTATTCGCCCAAGACCAACGGCGCGTCGGAGTCCTCGCCCGTGGCCGCCGATCTCGACGGCAACGGCCAGGAGGAGATCCTCATGGGCTCGGAGGACGGCAACCTCTACGGGCTCAAGTCGGACGGCACGCCGTTGCCCGGCTTCCCGATCCGTCTCCTGGGCGAGGTGCGCGGCACGCCGCTGATCTGGGATTTCGACGGCGACGGGCAAGCCGAGATCCTGCTCGCCGACTGGGACAAGAACATGTACGTGTGGCAGTACCCGGGCACGTACGTTCCCAACCCGGCACGCGAGTGGACGATGTTCCGCCACGACAGCGAGCGTACCGGACGCCTGGGCAGCTCGATCGTGGTCGCGGTCGAGGACGCCGCCGTGCAGACCGTGGAGGAGATCGAGGGCGGGATCCGCTTGCGCTGGAAGCTGCCGCGCACGGCGATCGAGGAAGGCGGCTCCTGGCAAGCCTTCCGCATCGACGGCTCGACGACAGAGGCGGCGGCGCGCCTCTCGGCCGTGCCCGAGGGCTACAAGGCGATCGGAAACGGCGCGAAACCAGTGGGCGAGGACGGCTGGCTCGCGGTGGACGACTACACGGTGACGCCGGGCGCCACGTACTCCTACGTGTTGGCCCGCGTGGGGGCGCAGCCGGGGCTCGCGCCGCTCGCCTTCGGGCCCTACGGTGTGCTGTCGCCGGGTGACGCACCCGACCACGTCTTCATGATGGCTCCATTCCCCAACCCGGGCGGTGCCTCGCAGACCTTGTCGTTCGGCTTGCCGGTCGGCCTGCCCGATGGCGCGCGCGCGACCCTCGATCTCTACGACGTGCGCGGCGCCCGCGTGCGCCACTTGATCGACCGGCCGGCCACGCCGGGCCGCTACGTGGTGGCCTGGGACGGCAAGGACGACGGCGGCCGGGCCGTGCCCTCGGGCGTCTACATGGCGCACTTCCGCGCCGGGACGACGATCGTCAACCAGCGCGTCGTGCGGCTCGGACAATGATGTGCTAGCGTAGCCCTGGTTCGCTTCGGTCTTCACACTCAGGCCACCCATCGCGGTGGCCTGAGCGTTTTTTCCCTTTCGAGGACACCGTGTCCGAGACTCCGGTTCGCGTCCGTTTCGCTCCCAGCCCCACGGGCTCCCTGCACATCGGCGGGGCGCGCACCGCGCTCTTCAACTGGCTGTTCGCGCGCGGGCGCGAAGGCTTGATGGCGCTGCGCGTCGAGGACACCGACGTCGAGCGCTCGACCTCCGAGTCGGAGCGCGCGGTGGTCGACGATCTGCGCTGGCTGGGCCTCGACTGGGACGAGGGGCCGGAGGTGGGCGGTCCTTACGGTCCCTATCGCCAGAGCGAGCGCAAGGAGATCTATCGCCGCGAGGCCAACCGGCTGTGCGCGGCCGAGCTGGCCTATCCCTGCTTCTGCACCGACGAGGAGCTGGAGGCGAGGCGCCGCGCCGCCCAGGCGGCGGGTCGCACGCCGCAGTACGACGGCACCTGCCGCGACCTCGACGAGGAGGAGCGCGCCGAGCGCCGCGCCGAGGGCCGGCCCGAGAGCATCCGCTTCCGCGTGCCCGGCGAGCCCGCCGTGGTGCGCGATCTCATCCGCGGCGACGTCGTGTTTCCGGCCGACGCCGTGGGCGACTTCGTCATCCTGCGCTCGAACGGGCTTCCGACCTACAACTTCGCCTGCGTCGTGGACGACGCCGCCATGCGCTTCACGCACGTGATTCGCGGCGAGGAGCATCTGTCGAACACCAACCGCCAGGTGTTTCTCTACCGCGCTCTGGGCCATCCGGAGCCCGCGTTCGCCCACATCTCGCTCATCCTCAATCCCGACCGTAGCAAGATGTCCAAGCGCAAGGGCGAGGAGGCGACCTTCGTGAGCGAGTTCCGCGCCCAGGGCTACCTGCCGGAGGCGCTCATCAACTTCCTCGCGCTCCTCGGCTGGTCGTGGGACGGCGAGCGCGAGATGTTCTCGGTGGAGGAGCTGGTCGAGAAGTTCTCGCTCGAGCGCGTGAACGCCACGCCGGCCGTGTTCAACCGCGACAAGCTCGAGTGGATGAACGGCCAGTACCTGCGCGCCTTGCCCCTGGCCGAGCGCGCGGCGCGGGTGCGCGCCTATCTGGCCGAGCGCGGCAGGCTGCCCGAGCGCGCCGACGTGGACGAGTTCCTCGAGCGCGCCACGGCCGCGGTGGGGGACCGCCTGAAGACTCTCGCCGACGTCGAGGGCTATGCCGGGTTCGCGTTTTCCGATTCGTTCGAGATCGATCCCAAGGCCAAGGAGGAAGTGCTCGGCAAGAAGGGGGCGCGCGAGTCGCTCGTGGCCCTGGCTGGCATGGTCGAAGAGTCGGAGCGCTTCGAGCCCGCAGTACTCGAGGCCCGGGCGCGCGAGCTGTCCACGAAGCTCGGCGTCAAGCCGGGCGATCTTTTCTTCCCGGCGCGCGTGGCGCTCACCGGACGCAAGGTCGCGCCCGGCCTCTTCGAGGTGATGTCGCTTCTCGGCAGGGAGCGGACGACGCGCCGGCTCAAGGCCGCTACCGCATGGTGGGAAGAGCCCGCGGCTGCCTCGCGCGCGTGAGCTTGACATCGCGCTTCGGGGCCACCTAAAGTGCGCTCTGACTAGTACTTTGCGTTGCCCGGTGGTGTAACGGTAGCACGACTGGCTCTGGACCAGTTAGTCGAGGTTCGAATCCTTGCCGGGCAGCCAAATTGCCACCACCGCCCCCGCCTTTCCCCGGGGCGGTCTCTTCCTATGCCCACAATATTTCGCGGCCTCGTCCGTCTTCCTTGGTAGGAGACGCCCGTGACGAGCCCGAAGCGGAAGGCCCCCGAGGGGGACGAGAGACTCCGCCAGGAGAACCTCTCCCAGGTGGTCGAGCGGGAGCAGTCCCGCCTCCTCCGCTTCATCCGCCGCCGCGTCGCCGATCCGGCCGACGCCGAAGACGTGCTCCAGGACGTGCTCTACGAGCTGGTCGAGGCCAACCGCCTCCTCGTGCCCATCGAGCACGTGACCGGATGGCTCTTCCGCGTGGCGCGAAACCGCATCGTCGATCTGTGGCGAAAGAGAAAGCCGGAAATCGCGATCGACGACGGGACGGGCTGGGAGGATCTCCTGCCGTCACCGGACGAAGGTCCGGAGGCGCTCTACGCGAGGCGCGTGCTGCTCGCAGAGCTGGAAACGGCGCTGGCCGAGCTGCCCGACGAGCAGCGGGAGGTGTTCGTGGCCCACGAGCTCTTGGGCAAGAGCTTCCAGGAGATGGCGAAGGAGACGGGCGTGAGCGTCAACACGCTGCTCTCCCGCAAGCGCTACGCCGTGCTCCGCCTGCGCGAGCGGTTGCAGGACGTGTACGACGAGATCGAAGGAGACCTGTCATGAGGAAACTGTGGTTCCTGGGCCCCCTGGCCCTGGTGGCGATCGCGGCCTTCATCGCGCTCGGCGGCGAGATCGTGCGGCTGCTCTGGAACTGGCTTCTGCCGCCCCTCTTCGGCTGGCCCAAGATCGGATTCTGGCAGGCGCTCGGGCTCCTCGTCCTGTGTCGCATCCTGTTCGGCGGACTCGGCGTGCGCCCGGGACGCGGGGCGCGCTGGGGCGCGCGCATGACGCCCGAGGAGCGTCAGCGCTTCCGCGATCGCATGCGCGAGCGCTGGGGCTTCGCGCCACCAATCGGAGGGCCGGAGTCGAGCCTCTAGGTCGTGTGCGAGAGCTTGGTGAAGCGCCGGCCGATGGCGATGGCAACGGCGATCCACAGCACGATGAGCACCACGTTGGCGAGCGCGAACTGGCGTGGGGCGAAGTGCAGCCACGTCGTGCCGGCGAACACGAGACCGGCCGAGATGACGTCGCCGAAGCGCACGAAGAAGGTGTCGTTCGCCTGCTTGGCCTTGTACTTCGCCTCGCGGCTCGTGGGCAGGTAGAGCGCGTTCTTGGTCGTGCTCTGCACCGAGTAGTCGAGCGAGTTCTCGGCGATCTTCACCCCGCGAATGAGGGCGAGGAGGGGCACGAAGGCCATGGTGAGATAGCCGCCGAAGGCCACGATCGGGAGGACCAGGAGGGCCGCGCGCACGCCGAAGTACTTGAGGATGCGCGAGACCAGGAACGCCTGGATGGCGGCCGAGATGATGTTCACCCAGGTGAAGTAGTTGCCGTAGAACTCGCCGATCACCTTCTTCTCGTCCATGCCGCCGGTCAGGCCGGCGTGGCTCGCGGAGTAGAGCGAGACCACCGTCTTGCCCAGGATGTACTCGCCGGTCGTGTTGACGAGGTTGTACACGAGCATGAGCACGGCGATGAGGAGCAGATAGCGGTCGGCGAACACGAGCGCGAAGCCACTTCGTCCCTTGACCGGCTCATGGGCCTGCAGGTCGCCCTCGGTGACGCCCGGCGCGTCCTTGTCCTGGCTGCGCTCGCGACGGTCGACGAGGTTCGTGATCCCCATGCACAAGACGAGCAGGACGGCGGCCGCGATCATGAAGGGATAGGGGCCGTAGACGCTCACCAGCTTGCCGGTGAAGAAAGAGC
Source organism: Candidatus Eiseniibacteriota bacterium (assembly GCA_035259005.1). Classification (GTDB taxonomy): domain Bacteria; phylum Eisenbacteria; class RBG-16-71-46; order RBG-16-71-46; family DASYSL01; genus DASYSL01. The sequence continues at coordinate 1,415 of DATFWU010000255.1, read as the reverse complement.
CCGCGATGGCGCCCAGGGAGGCGCCCACGCCCACGATGGCGAACAGCCGCTTGCCCTGGTCGACCGTGTACACGTCGTTGGCGAAGGCCCAGAGCTGGGCAATGATCATGAGGTTGAAGATGCCGACCCAGATGAAGAACGGAATGCCGATGTCGACTTTCGCCTGCGAGAGCAAGAAAAAGACGACCAGACAAACGATGAAGAAGAGCGTGACGCCGTTGATGAGCCTCACGCGTGACACGCGTGAGGCGAGCGCGCTATAGGCCGGCACCAGCACGATGAGCAGTGCCGCGATGGCGGCCGCCGAATAGCTCTTGGCTTCCGCCCCGCCTGCCGAGGCCAGGATCAAGGGCTCGCGGATCGTCTTGAGCAGGTAGTAGCCCGCCAGGATGAGGAAGACGTTGAGCATGAGCAGAAGCGCGGTCGTGCCCTCGCCCGCGTGCACGTCGGCGAACAGGCCCAGGAAGCGATCCAGCGGGCCCTTCTTCTCGTAGGCAGCCTTGGATTCCGGCACGGCGGTGGTGGCCATCCGATTCCTCCCCTGGTCCTGAGACGGCACAGGCAGCTACCGGGGCGCTTTCTTGGCCGGCGCCTTCTTCTTCGACGGCGGAGGCTGGGTGAGGATACGCCGGCTGGCCGCGCTCGTGTCGGCTTTCACGTCGGCCTTGTTGGCCGCCGCCACCGAGCCCGTCTTCTCACCCTCGGTCTTCTTCTCCTTGGGGCCCTTCTGCTCCGGAATGGGCATCTTTCTCTGGTCGATCTTGGGAATGCCGTAGCGCTTGAGATCGACCTGCACCTTGTCGATCTGGGTCGTGCTCGCGTCCTGGTTCACCGCGTAGGTGGAGAGCTCACCGCCGCCGAACCACATACGGAGCAGAATGTAGTGGAAGACGACGTCGGTGAGCACGTTCGACGTCTTGATGGTGCCGCCCGCCACGTTGTACTCGCTGAACAGCTCGGCGCTGGCCGCGGGGGGCGGCAGGGCGGTGAGCGGCGCGCCGGCGCCGCCGGTGGCGATGACCACGAGCACGGCGTCCGGCCAAGTGAGAAGGGCGCGCTCGTACGCGTGCTCGTGGCCGCTCGCGATGATCGAGATCCCGGTGTCGTGCAGTGCCCTGACCAGCGCGGCGCGGCGGTCGAGCATCACCTGATCGGTCTGCCACTCCTCACGATGGAAGCCGGCCGAGAAGGGCGGATGGTGCATCATGATGATGGCCGGCCCGCGGTGCTCGCGCACGCGCGCGATCACCCAGTCGAACTGCTCCTTGGAATACTTGATGTGCACGTCGCGCGACCAGCGGTTCTGCGGATCGACGATGGGATTGGTGTCGACGGCGACGAAGCGCACCCAGCCGTCAGCCGTGTCGAAGCAGTAGTAGAGGCGGTCACCGCCCACCGGGAGCCCGGTGGCGGTG
>DATFWU010000254.1:0-3407 GCA_035259005.1 Candidatus Eiseniibacteriota bacterium | reverse complement strand
GCGTCGCGCTCGGCGCTGATGCGCGAGAAGGGATTGTTGGGATCGGGCACGTAGCGGATGCCGTAGGCGCCGAGGGCGTCGAACACGCGCATCGCCGTGTAGACGTTGCGCAGGTTGCCGCTCTCGAGCTTGGGATCGCCGCCCGTGGCCAGCGCGCGCGCGAAATCGGAGACCACCGGATCCTGCGCGGTGACGAAGGCGGCGGCCGCGTTCAAGTCGTTCCATGAGATGGCGCCCGGCCGGTAGAGATAGAACTGCGTGTGCGAGCGCTCGACGCGCGTGCGGCTCTTGGTCTGGTAGCTCACGGCGAGCTCGGCCAGCGCCGGGCGGTCGTCGTCGAGCGCCAGGATCTGGGGCGAGAAGATGGCGTGCAGGTCGATGTCCTTCGTCTCCTTGGGGCGCAAGACGACTTCCTTCTCGGTCGGCGCCACCATGAAGCCGGGCACGAAGAGCGAGATCTTCGTGGTGAGCGGCGCGTCGGCTTTCGAAGTCAGACGCGCCGTGCCCACCGGCTTGTCGGCGTAGCGCTTGGCGTAGGAGGCGAAGACGTTCTCGACTTCCGTCTTGTCGACGTGCACGCGCGAGGGCGTGAGCGAGAACTCCATGCCCACGCTCACGCGCGTGGTCGCCGGCAGCACCGGCGGAAACACGCGTGCCAGATCGACCTTCACTCCCTTCATGCGTCCCGAGACACCGAGCGACCAGGTGTCGCCGTCCGAGCTCTCGCCGTAGAGCGAGCGCACCGGATGCTCGTAGCCGGCCTGCACGGCGAAGGTGCGCTGCCACCAGTACTCGGCCCCTAGGTGCAGGCGGTCGTCGAGATCCCCCACCAACGTCACGTCGGGCCGCAGGCGGAAGGCGCCGCCCATCACCCAGGACTTGGTGTTCTCGGCCAGGCGCTCCTTGGTGCCCGTGTCGTGCGTGACGTCGAGGTTGTTCAGGTTGCGGAACACGAGCCCCGCCGACCAGCGCTCGCTGGGGCGATAGGTGGCGCCGAGGTCGGCCGTCCAGCCGCTCCAGTCGCTCACCGTGGCCTCGTCGAGATCGACCGACTCGCGCAGATAGCGGGCCGTGATTCCGATGCCGAGCCCGCGAGCCGCGCGCAGGCCGTAGCCGAAAGAGAAGTGGTTGGACGAGTAGCCCAGCTCGGCGTCGGTCTGGCCGGCGTGGCGCCAGCCGAGCCCCAGCGCGTGATTGTCGGTGAGCGGGAAGTGATACAAGAACGCATTCTGCGAGAGCTGATTGGCGTAGAGATCGCCGAGCGTCGAGGAGCCGGAAAGCTCCTGGTGGCCGACGAAGGGCATGGCACCCGGATTCCAAAACACGGCATAGCCGTCGTCAGCGAGCCCGACGAAAGCGCCGCCCAAGGCCGCCGGGCGGGCGCCCGAGTCGTCGTAGGTCTGAGCACTCGCGCTCGGGGCCGCGAGCAGGGCGAGGACGACCAGGGCCGCTCTCATCGGTTCACCACCGCCACCGAGCGGACGTCGGACTTGCCGCCCACTTCGACGGCGACGAGATAGAGCCCGCTGGGCGCGGGATCGCCGTTCCCGTCTTTGCCATCCCAGTAGACGACGTTGCGGCCGGCGGCCAGCGGCCCGTCGTGCACGCGCTTCACCAAGCGGCCCGAGCGGTCGTAGACGAAGACGCGCGCGCCCTCGGCGGTCTCGAGGTTGAACGAGATGGCCGCGCGGTTGTCGAAGGTGGTGCCGTTGGGCGAGAAGGCACGCGGCTGCACGTCGAGCGAGCGTCCGCTGCCCGCGAGCCCGGTGAAGAGCCCGCGCGCCACTACGAAGTCGCCGAGCACGCTCGCCGTGGTGACCAGCGTGCCGTGCGCGGCGTCCGTGCTTCCTCCGAGATACGAGTACCCGCCGTCGCTATTCACGGCGAAGACCGCGAGATCGCTGCCCGCCCCGCCCTGCGCGAAGAATTTCTCGTCGAAGGTGAGCGTCACCGGCTTCCTGGTCTCGAAGCCCGCCGGGGTCACGTGCCAGGCGGCCACCAGGCCGCTCGCGCCCGGCGGCAGCGTGGCCGGCGCGGTCGCCACCGTGTCGATGGTGACGATGCGGTCCTCGTCGAGCGAGTGCGGCGGGAAGTACAGCTCGACCTCGGCGTTCAGCGTGAACACGCGGCCGCCGTTGGTATTGTCGATGCGCGCCGGGCTCGTCACCTGGTCACCGGGCGACAGGTTGTCGACGGTGACGTTGACGATGGCATAGCCGACGAGCCCGAGCGTGTCGGCGACCGAGAAGCGCAGCTCGTAGACGCCGTCGAGATAGGGCTTGGTGTCCCACTGGAGGAGCGCCACGCCGCTCGTGGGCGGCGTGGTCGACGTGCCCAGCGTGGACCACGGGTTGAGCGCCGGGTCTTCCGAGCCGGCGCGGCGCAGGTCGAGCGTCCACTTGGCGAAGCGCGGCTCATCGACGATGGGCACGATGGGGGTCACGCCGCGCACCACGTCGCCGAACGCCGGCTTGGCGAGACGCGGCTGAGGAGGCGTGGCATCCACCTCGAAATCGATGGTGGCCGCGGCCGGGGTCACGTTGAGCGCGCGATCTTGCGCCCACACGCGGACCTCGTGCGGGCCGTCGAGGAGGGCTTGGAGACGCGCCGTCTGATCGCTCGTGAAGGGCGTCGCCGGCGCGCCATCCAGGCTCCAGGAGAAACCGACCAGGGTACTCGACGAGCTCAAGTCGCCGCCCGCGAAGTCGACGCGCGCCGCGCGCGTGGCGATGACCGGCGCGGGCACGTCGGTGAGCGCCACCCGCGGCGCGAGCGCGTCGCGATGGAAGAGCACGAGCCCGTTCGAGTCGCTGCCCAGCAACGCTTCGCTCGTGTCGGCGAGCATAGCGGTGACGTTGGAGGTCTGGAGGCCGTCCCCGGTGTTGTAGACGGCCACCGCACCGGACGCGAAGTAGGCGACGCCGTTGGTCGTGCCCACCCACAGGCGGCCGGCCTGATCGACGCCGATCGACTGCACGAGATTGGTGGGCAGGCCGTCGGCCACGGTGAGCAAACGATCCACGGCGAGCCCGTGCACGTGCGCGGCTCCTCCGGTCTGCACGCCGATCCACACGTCGCCCGAGGGCTCGGAAGCGATGCCGGTCACCGCCCCGCCGGGAAGCCCGGTCACCGGGTGGGTCCCGCCCGGATCGAGAAGCACGGCACCTTTGGTATCGGTGCCGATCCAGATGCCGCCGGCGGCGTCGGCTGCCAGCGATAGCACGCGCGCCGGGGTCACCCCAGGCAGCGCGACGACCGACCACGAGCTGCCGTCGAAGCGCAGGAGATTCTGCGTCGTGCCCGCCCACGCGCTGCCGTCCGGCCGTCCGAGAATCGAGGTGACGTTGAGGCCGTCGGGCGTGGGAAACGCTTGCGTCGCGCCGAGCCCGACGATGCGCAAGAGAATG
>DATFWU010000253.1:0-16397 GCA_035259005.1 Candidatus Eiseniibacteriota bacterium | reverse complement strand
GGGCGAATCGGTCGCCGGCTCCTTGGGCTCGAGATTGACCACGATGCCGATACGACCGCGCGCCAGACCACGATACCGTTCCACCGCCGCCCCATGCGCGCGCAGCAGATTGTGCGAGGCGAGCGGGGTCTCTTTGCGGCTCTTGTGCCCCGGCGCGTGCACGCCGTGCAGGTAGCCAGCGTCGGTCACGACCCAGGGCTCGTTCAATGTCGCCCACATCGGCACGCGATCGCCTAGCGCGCGGAACACGACCTCGGCGTAGTCGGCGAACCACGAAGCCACATCGCGGTTCACCCAGCCGCCGAGGTCGTCGAGCGCAGCCGGCAGATCCCAGTGATAGAGAGTGATCAGCGGTTGAATGCGGGCTTCGAGCAGGCGATCGACGAGTCGCTGATAGAAGGCGAGGCCCGCCGGATTCACCCGCCCGCGCCCGTCGGGCAGCACGCGCGACCACGAGAGGCTGAATCGATACGCGCCCATCCCCAGCTCGCGCATCAGGGCGATGTCTTCTTCGTAACGATGATAGTGATCGCACGCGACGTCGCCGGTATCGCCGTTACGAATGTGTCCCGGCTGGTGCGCGTAGCGGTGCCAGATGCTGGGGCCCGCGCCGTCGGCCACGGGCGAGCCCTCGACCTGATACGCGGAGGTGGCCGCGCCCCACAGAAATCCCTTCGGGAACTCGGCGGCCATGGTGGGGGAGATCTATCGCCGCACTTCGGCCGAAGCCGCGCGCCCGCTCGCGAAGTAGGCGTCGCGCAGGCTGTCGATCAATTCCGAGCGCCGCTCGTAGAGGCGCTTGAGCGGACGCGGCTCGTGGCGCGCCAAGGCGTAGGAGGTGAGCAGCGGCAATCCGATCGTGGCGTCGGTATAGGCGATCACCGTGCCCGGCAATTGATCAGGATCGATCTTGCCCCAGCTCACGGCCTCGGCCGGCGTGGCGCCCGACAAGCCGCCCGTGTCAGAACGCGCGTCGGTCACCGCCAGGAAGTAATCGTGGCCTTTCTCCGAGATGCCGAGCACTTCCTGGATCTGAGGCTCGGTCTGGAGCAGGAAGTTCTTGGGACTCCCGCCGCCCAGCACCCACACGGCGCTCTTGCCGCCGCGCGACTTGGCGTCCCACACGATGGCCGCGGTCTCGTTCACGTCGGCGTTGGCATCGAGCAAGAGCTTGTTCCCCTCCAAAGCCTTTGCGGCCACGTTCATGCCGATCGAAGAATCGCCGGGCGACGACGTGTAGATGGGCACGCCGAACTCCCACGCCGCGGCCAAGAGCGACCGGTGGGTCAAGCCCAGCGCCTCCTCACGCCCGCGCAGATACTTGCCGCACAGGTTGTGGAACTCGGCCGACGACATGGTGCGCTGGAAGTCCGGTCCCGAGATCAGCTCGCGGAAAAACGCGTCGGTATCGAGCAGCACCTGATAGTCGAATAGAACATCGTAGATACGAACCACGCCTTGCTCACGCAGCACCACGTCGTCGACCTGGAACGATCCGCGGTGCATGGAGAGCCCGAGACCGAAATGCGCGTCATGGTAGAGATTGGCACCTGTCGACACGATCCAGTCCACGAAGCCGGCGCGCATCAGAGGAATGATGGCACTCATACCGAGCCCGGCCGGCGTCAGCGCCCCGGTCATCGATAGAGCGAGCGTGACTTCCGGTTCGAGCATGCGCTCGACGAGGAGGTGCGCGCCCTCGCGCAAGCGTGAGGCGTTGTAGGCCAGAAACGCGTTCTCCACCAGATCGGCGACGTGCTCCTTGCCGGTCAGGGGAGCCGGGTCGATGCGCGGGCCGCGCAGGTGCGGACTGGACGATTTGGGTGGGTTCACGTTGCGCAGTGTAGGGCTGGGAAGCCCGCGTCACAACCACTTCGCCCTCGCGCGCTCGTCACTTCCGCGTTACGTTGTGCCGACTTCCATCCCGGAGGACGGCCATCGCGGATTCGCCACGATTCGCAGGGGAGTTCGCCGCATTGGGAACCGCCGTGTGCTGGGCGGTGAGCGCCAACTTGTTCACCGCTTCGGGGCGGCGGATCGGCTCCGGCACCCTCAACCGCCTTCGTCTCGTCGTGGGAACGATCCTGCTCATGACGACACTGTGGATCGTGAAGGGCGCGCCCTGGCCGCGCTGGGCGACGTCGTTTCAGATTGGCATCCTCGCGCTATCCGGACTCGTCGGCTTCGTATTCGGTGACAATTACAACTTTCGCTCACTCGTCATCCTGGGCCCGGGCCGCGCTGCGCTGCTCTCCTCGACCGCGCCCCTCTTCACGGTGGCGCTTGGCTGGCCGTTCCTGCACGAAGCGCCGGGACCCTTCTTGCTGCTCGGCCTGGCGCTCACGCTGGGCGGTGTCGCCTGGGTGATCCGCGAGCGCGGCTTCGAAGAGCCGCCGCATCACGAGGGCTCGACCTGGGTGGGGATCGTGGCCGGTGTGCTCGGCGCGATCGGCCAGGCGGGTGGCTTCGTGCTGTCGCGCGCCGCGGTGCGCTCGGGAATCGATCCGCTCTCCGGCACCGTGATCCGCATCTCGACGGCCGCGGCCGCGATCTGGATCTGGACTCTGGCCCGCGGCGAAGGCCGCCGCACCCTGAGCGCGCTGGGCGATCGAACCGGTGCCCTGTTCATGCTCGGCGGCACCGTCTTCGGCCCGCTTCTTGGGGTCACGCTGTCGCTCACCGCGCTGCTCTTCGTCCAGGCGGGCGTGGCCGCGTCGATCACCGCCTTCGCGCCCGTGCTCGCCATCCTGATCTCGGCGCGCTTCCATCACGAGCCGATCACGCCCGGAACCATCGTGGGCGCTCTGGTCGCGGCCACCGGAATCGTGGTTCTCTTCCTCCGTGGCTAAGCCCTCCAAGCCCCTTCTCGTCTACGACGGCGAGTGCGAGTTCTGCCGTCTGTGGATCGATCGTTGGCGCGCGCGCACCGGCGATCGCATCCAGTACGCGACGTATCAAGAGGTCGCCGCGCGCTATCCGAATCGTCCGCTCGAGCGCTTCCGTCAGGCGGTCCAGCTCTATGACACCGACGGTCAGTGGTACGAGGGCGCGGAGGCGGTCTACCGCTCGCTCGGCGGACCCGGTTGGTGGGCCTATCGCACCGTGCCCGGATTCGCGCCGATCTCGCGCGCGGCCTACCGCTGGATCGCCGCCCACCGGCCGTTCTGCGCGCGCGTGACGCACGCCTTGTGGGGTCCAAGCCTCGTGACGCCGCAAGCCACGCGCACGGTGTGGGCTTTCCTGCGCGTGCTCGGGCTCGTGTATCTCGCGGCTTTCCTCTCGTTGCTCCCGCAGGTGGTCGGCCTCTATGGCGAAAGAGGAATCCTGCCGCTCGTCGATCTGATTCGCGGCGCGAAAGGGCAGTGGGGGAATGCCGCGTTTCTCGCCGCACCATCGTGGCTTTGGCTGGGCGCCGGCGATCGCATGCTCGTGGGCACGTGCCTGGCGGGCGCCGGATGTTCCCTCCTGCTCGCCATCGGCATCGTGCCGGGACTCGCCGCGCTCGGCGCCTGGGCGAGCTATCTTTCGATCACTTCCGTGGGCACGACGTTCCTCTGGTTTCAGTGGGACAGCCTGCTGCTCGAAACCGGCTTCCTGGCGCTCTTCCTCGCGCCTTGGCGCCTGTGGTCCAAGCCTTCGGACGATCCGCCGCGCCCGGTCATGCTGTGGCTCACGCGCTGGCTCCTCTTCCGGCTCTTGATCGCCTCGGCGGCGGTCAAGCTCACGAGCGGCGATCCCAACTGGCGCCAGCTCACCGCACTTCAATACCACTACTGGACGCAGCCCATTCCGCCGCCCATCGCTTGGACCTTCGCCCAGTTTCCGGCCTGGTTCGACAAGCTCTCGACCTTGGTCATGTTCTTCATCGAGGGCGTGTGTCCGTTCCTCCTCTTCGGCCCGCGGCGCGTGCGCTTCGTGGCCTTGGGCGCCATCTGCTCTCTACAGATCCTGATTCTCCTCACCGGCAACTACGGCTTCTTCAACTTCCTGACGCTCGCGCTGTGCGTCTGCTGGCTCGATGACGGCATCGGCGGGGTGCGGCGGGAAGCGAAAACCAAGACACCAAGCCGCTTCGCCAAGTGGGGCCTCCGCGCCGTGGCCACGGCCGTGCTCCTCCTCGGCCTCATTCCCTTCACCGGTGCGCTGTTCCCGCAGATCCGCTGGCCCGCCGCGATCCTGGGCCTGGAGCGCGTGATCTCGCCGTGGCGCGTCGCGAATGGTTACGGGCTCTTCGCCATCATGACGACGACCCGGCCCGAGATCACGATCGAGGGCTCCGACGACGGCACCACGTGGAAGGCGTACGAGTTCCGCTACAAGCCGGGCGATCCGAAGCGCCCGCCGCCCTTCCTCGGGCCGCACATGCCGCGCCTCGATTGGCAGATGTGGTTCGCGTCGCTGGACGGCCTCAGGCAATCGCCGTGGTTTCTCTACTTGTGCGAGCGTCTCCTGCAGGGCTCGGAGCCGGTGACGCGCCTGCTGGCCACGAACCCATTTGCCGGCCACCCGCCGCGCTTCATCCGGGCGCGGCTCTCGAGCTACCACTTCACGTCCCGGGCCGAGAAAAAGGCCACGGGGGCCTGGTGGAAAATGGAGGAGGTCGGGCTCTATTGCCCGCCGCTCACCTTGACCGCGGGACGCGTGTCGCTCGTGGCGCCGGATTCGTTGCCCCGCTGACACGCGGTGGATAAACTGAGCCCATGAGCCGCGATCTCTACGACGTCCAGCCGCGTATTCGGGAAAAGGCCCATCTGCGCTCGATGGAGGACTACGAGCGTCTCTACCGCCGCTCGATCGAGGATCCGACCGGGTTCTGGGGCGACCAGGCGAAGCTGCTCGACTGGTATCACCCGTGGAGCCGAGTGCTCGACGCCGATCTCGAGGAGATCGATTTCTCCTGGTTCGGAGGTGGGCGGCTCAACGTCTCGTACAATTGCGTCGACCGCCATCTCGAGACGCGCGGCGAGCAGACGGCGATCATCTGGGCCGCCGACGAGGCCGGAGTCTACAAGCACATCTCGTATCGCGAGCTGAAGCACGAAGTCTGTCGCATGGCCAACGTGCTGCTCGCCCACGGCGTCAAGAAGGGCGATCGCGTCTGCATCTACATGCCGATGATCCCCGAGACGGTCTACGCCATGCTCGCCTGCACGCGCATCGGCGCGGTGCACTCGGTCGTCTTCGGAGGCTTCAGCGCCGAATCGCTCTCCGACCGCATCATCGACGCCCAGTGCCGCGTGCTGCTCACCGCCAACGAGGGCATGCGCGGCGGCAAGCGCATCCCGCTCAAGGCCATCGCCGATCAGGCGATCCAAGGGCTCGGCAACCTCGTCGACACGGTGCTGGTGGCGCGGCGCACGGATCACGAGCCAGCGATGAAAGCGGGGCGCGACTTCTGGCTCGACGAGGAGCGCAAGATGCAGCGCTCCACGTGCACGGCCGAGTGGATGGGCTCCGAGGATCCACTCTTCATCCTCTATACGAGCGGCAGCACCGGGAAGCCCAAGGGCGTGATGCATTCGACGGCGGGTTATCTGCTCTTCGCCGCCCTCACGCACCAGCTCGTGTTCGACTATCACCCCGGTCAGATCTACTGCTGTGCCGCCGACGTGGGCTGGGTCACCGGACACTCGTACATCGTGTACGGCCCGCTGGCCAACGGGGCGACGACCGTGCTCTTCGAGTCCGTGCCCGTCTATCCCGATCCCGGCCGCTACTGGCGCATGGTGGACGATCTCGGCATCGAGATCTTCTACACCGCGCCCACGGCGCTGCGGGCCATCGCGCAGGCGGGTGACGAGTACGTGAAGCGTTACAAGCGGACGAGCCTGCGCGTGCTGGGCTCGGTGGGCGAGCCCATCAATCCCGAGATCTGGCGCTGGTACCACGACGTCGTGGGCGAGGGGCGCTGCGCCGTGGTCGACACGTGGTGGCAGACGGAAACCGGCGGCATCTTGATCACGCCGCTTCCCGGCGTCACGCCCACCAAGCCGGGCTCGGCCACGCTGCCTTTCTTCGGTGTGAAGCCGGTGATCGTCGATCCCGAGAACGGCCGCGTGCTCGAGGGCAACAGCGTGAGCGGAGCGCTCTGTCTGGGCGCGCCGCCGTGGCCGGGACAAGCGCGCACCATCTGGGGCGATCACCAACGTTTCAAGAAGACCTACTTCTCGCAGTTCCCCGGCTACTATTTCACCGGCGACGGCTGCCGGCGTGACGAGGAAGGCTACTACTGGATCACGGGCCGCATCGACGACGTGCTCAACGTGGCGGGCCATCGCCTGGGCACCGCCGAGGTCGAGAGCGCGCTGGTGGCGCACGACACCGTGGCCGAAGCGGCCGTGGTCGGCTTCCCGCATTCCATCAAGGGGCAAGGGATCTACGCCTATGTCGTCCTCTCGGCGGGCGCTCCTCAGGGCGACGGTGTCGAGGACACACTCAAGCAGCAGGTGCGTCAGGTGATCGGCTCCTTCGCCACCCCCGACCAAATCCACGTCGCGACCGGCCTACCCAAGACGCGAAGCGGAAAGATCATGCGCCGCATCCTGCGCAAGATCGCGGCCGGCGAGTACCAGGGGCTGGGTGACGTCACCACGCTCGCCGATCCCGACGTCGTCTCCCGTCTGGTCGAAGAGCATCGCCGCCGTTCCGGCTAGCGCCGGATTCCGCTAAATTCACCCGATGCAGCTCGCTCCCGGCACGCGCCTCGGTCCCTACGAAATCGTCGCTCCGCTCGGACAGGGGGGCATGGGCGAGGTCTATCGCGCCCGCGATCCGCGCCTCGGCCGCGAGATCGCGATCAAGGTCCTGCCGCAGGATCTGGCGGCCCATCCCGACCGCCTCTCGCGCTTCGAGCGCGAGGCCAAGACGGTGGCCGCCCTCACGTGGATCGATCGGGGGATCGCCGAGCATGACGCGGGAATGAATCAGATCGCGTGCGAGCCCATCTTCGAGCCGCTGCACGGGGATCCGCGCTGGCCCGAGGTCCTGCGTCGCATCGGTCTCGCGGACTAGGCTCTGCGCACTTTCCTCCTCACCGCGCTCGCCCTTCTCGCCTTCGCCGCCAACTCCATCCTGTGCCGGCTCGCGCTGGGGAGCGGCAGCATCGACGCCGCGAGCTTCACCACGCTCCGCCTCGCGTCGGGCGCCGTGGCGCTCAAGCTCATTCCCACCTTCGGTGGTCGCGCGCACGGGCGCTGGAATCCGATTTCGGCGGCCATGCTCTTCGCCTACGCCATCGGGTTCTCGTTCGCCTACCGGCAGCTCCCCGCGGGCACCGGCGCGCTCCTCCTCTTCGGCGCCGTGCAGACGACGATCCTGGCGATTGCCATCGGGGGCGGCGAGCGACCCCCGGTGGCCGAGTGGCTCGGGCTCGTGGTCGCCCTCGGCGGGCTCGTCTATCTCGTGGTGCCCGGCCTTCACGCGCCGCCCGCGCTCGGCTCGGCGCTCATGGTGGCGGCGGGCATCGCGTGGGGGATCTACACGATGCGCGGACGCGGCGCCACGAATCCGGTGGGGGAGACCACGCACAATTTCGCCCTGGCCGCGTTGCCGGCGATCCTCCTGAGCATGCTCGCGCCCCTCGGCGCGCACCTCTCGACGCGCGGCGCGATCCTCGCCACCGGCTCGGGCGTGATCACCTCCGGGCTCGGCTACGTGATCTGGTATGCCGCGCTCCCCGGGCTCACTGCGGCGCGCGCGGCGCTCGTGCAGCTGGCCGTGCCCTTGTTGGCCGCCGCCGCGGGCGTGGCGCTGCTGCACGAAGCGCTCACACCGCGACTCCTGTGGGCGGCCCTTTTCATTCTGGGCGGGATCGCGCTCGCCGTCCTGGCGAGGCGAGGACGGCCGACCATTACTTCTTGAGCGTCTTCTCCACGTAGGCGCGGATCGCGTCCTGAATGGCGGGGGAGGACCACGCGTCCACCAAATGCTTGTCGCTCGTCGCTTCGGCGCGGTCGAGCAGCTCGATCGTGGGTCGTCGCAAGTCGAGCTTGGCCTTCTTGAACGAGGCCGCGGGCGCCGACGCCAGCTCCTCGGCGCGGGCCACCGCGCGCCCTCGCACCTCGGCGGCGTCGAGCACTTCGTGCACGTAGCCGGCTTCGCGGGCTTGATCCGCCTCGAGCGTGCGGCCGAACAGCACTGCCTCCGCGGCCCGCTCGGGCGTCAGCGCCGAGCGCACGATCTCGAGGGCGACCAGGGGAAAGGGAACGCCGACCCGTAGCTCCGGAATGCCGATGCGCGCGCCACGCGCCATGACGCGGTAGTCGCACGCCGAGGACAGGATCATGCCACCCGCGATGGCGTGGCCGTTCACCGCCGCCACCGCCGGCTTGGGAAACTCGAACAGGACGCGGAACCCCTCGCACATGCGGGGCAGGAACTCGGCGATGTATTTCCGCCCGCCGTTCAAGAGCTGCAACAAATCGACGCCGGCCGAGAACATGGTGCCCTGGCCGGTCAGGACGAGCGCGCCGGCGTCGGAGCGCTCGGCCTGACGCAAGGCGTCGGTCAGCTCGAGCATGAGGCCGGTATCGAGCGCATTGGCCTTGCCGTGCGCCAGCTTCAAGACCGCCGCATTTCCCTCGCGCGTAAGCTCGATCATGGAGCGCCGATCCTACCACGGCTCAGGTCCGGCGCTTTTCCGCCGATAGACAAGAGAAGCCCGTACGGAGGGGGCTTTCCTTGACACAACTCGTGTCCGCGGTTCTTCTGCTCGCCGGATTCGGCTGTCTCGCGGTTTCGCTCTGGCCCCCGCTTCTCCACGGCTATGGTCCGGCCTTCCTCAGCACACCGGCCGGGCGCTGGACGCTCTTCAGCGGCCTCTTCGTCTCGTTCATCGTCTCGAGCCAGCTCCAGGGCCATTCGCGAAAGCGCGCCTGGCGCGACGCGTGGAACGACTTCGCCACGCGCCACGGCGGAAGCCTCAAGGCCGGGTCCCCGAGTCTCGCCCCGGTCGGCATCCGTCAGGGCACGACCGCCGAGGTCGCGGTCGGCGACCGCACGATGCAGCTTTCGGTGACGCGCGAAGGCGAAAACGAGAGCACCCGCTTCGGCGGACCGGTCGACGCCCCGACCGACCTCACGATCTTCCTCGTGCCGCAGAGTGCCGCCATGCGCCTCATCGCCTCGCCCACCGTGGCCAAGTTCCTGCGCCGCCAGATGCCGACCGAGCGCAGCGGCCTGGACTCGACGGCGCGTCGCGAAGCCGAGATGCTGCTCTTCGGCGATCCGACACCGACCGGCGACCCGGTCTTCGACCGTCACTTCCTGGTGCGCGCGAGCGACCCGGTGCGCGCCCACACCTTCTTCGACGACGGTGCCTTCCGCTACGCGTTCCTCGAGCTGCGCGAGCGCGGCAAGGCGTTCACATGGGCGCTGGCGCGCGATCCCAAGTCGGGGGAGATGCGGATGGAGTACGGCGAGTGGGGCGGCGTGGTCACGGACGGGGAGCGTCTCGACCGCATCCACGCCCTCATGGTGCGCGCGCTCGAGCGTCTCGAGCGCGTGAAGGAGCACGCGGCCTAGCTAGGAAATCTTCTCGGCGATGCTCTTGGCTTGCAGGAAGAGCAGCAGGTAGTCGCGGCCGCCCGCCTTCGAATCCGTCCCGCTCATGTTGAAGCCGCCGAACGGGTGCGCGCCCACGATGGCCCCCGTGCACTTGCGGTTGATGTAGAGGTTGCCGACGAAGAACTCGCGGCGGGCGCGATCGATCTTCTCCGGATTCTTCGTGTAGACGGCGCCGGTAAGCCCGTAGTCGGTGCCGTTGGCCACGCGCAGCGCCTCGTCGTAGTCCTTCACCGGAATCACCGCCAGCACCGGGCCGAAGATCTCCTCTTGCGCGATGGTCTGACCGGGTTTCACGTCGGCGATCACGGTGGGCTGGATGAAGTACCCGTCCGAGCCGGCCACGCCTTGGCCGCCCGCGATCACGCGCCCGCCCTCCGACTTGCCCTTCTCGATGTAGCCCAGGATCTTGTCGCGCGACGACTGGTTCACCACCGGTCCCATCGAGATGCCGTACTTGTCGGGCTCGCCCACGTGGATCTTCTCGACCCGCGCGGCGAGCTTCTGCAAGAAGGAGTCGTAGACCTTCTGGGTCACGATGGCGCGCGAGCAGGCGGAGCACTTCTGGCCCTGAAAGCCGAAGGCCGACACGGCCACGCCTTCGGCGGCCGAATCGAGATCGGCTTCGTCGTCCACGATGATCGCGTCCTTGCCGCCCATTTCGGCGACCACGCGCTTGAGCCAGATCTGGCCGGGCTGTACCTCGGCCGCGAGCCGGTTGATGCCGACACCGACCTCGCGCGAGCCGGTGAAGGAGACGAAGCGCGTCTTGGGATGGCGCACCAGCGTGTCGCCCACCGTGCCGCCGCCGCCGGTCACGAAGTTGAACACGCCGGGCGGCAGGCCCACCTCCTCCATGAGCTGGAAGAAGGCCCAGGCGATGGCGGGGGAGTCGCTCGACGGCTTCACCACCACGGTATTGCCGGTGACGATGGCCGCCGTCGTCATGCCGACCAGAATGGCGAGGGGGAAGTTCCAGGGCGGGATGACCGCGCCGACACCGAGCGGCACGTAGACCAAAGTGTCGTGCTCGCCCGGAAGCTGCGTGGGCGCAGGCGGAGACGCGTAGCGCAGCATCTCGCGCGCGTAGTACTCCATGAAGTCCACGGCTTCGGCGGTGTCGGCATCGGCCTCGGCCCAGCTCTTTCCCACCTCCAGCACCATCCACGCCGAGAAGAGGTGGCGCCGCTCGCGCATGCGGTGCGCGGCCTCGATGAGGTAGGCGGCGCGCTCGGCGGGCGCCACCCGACTCCAGGTCTGGAACGCTTCGGCCGCCACCTCGACGGCGCGCGCCGCCTGCTCCTTGGTTCCCGACTGGAACTTGCCGATGACTTCCTGGGGACGCGCCGGGTTCTTGCTCTCGAAGGTGCCGCTGCCCTTCAAGCGCTCCCCGCCCATGACCAGGCTCGCCTCCCGGCCCAGCTGACCGCGCACGCTCTCCAGCGCCTTTTCGAATGCCTGACGATTGTCGGGCTTGGAGAAGTCGATGTAGGCGGTGGGGAAGTACTCGGGCAGGGAATGGAGATCCACGGGCTCGAGGGTCCTCGCGGCGGGATTCATCGCGTCCTCCGGGAAAGGTTCGAAATGGGGAATTTCACTCGCCAGTCTAGACGGGACGCGCCACGGCGACAAGCCGAGCGGGGCTCAGCGCCTTGCGATGACTTTGCTCGCCTTTTCGGGCCATTTCGGGGAAAATAGCCCGCGATACTCACGAAAGTCACCGGGAGGAAAACGAATGCGTTCGTGGGCTCGTGAAACCGTGGTCATCCTGCTTTTGGCAACCGCTGTGCCCCTCTTGGCCCTCGCCGCCGAACAAGCTTCGCCGCCGCCCAAGGCGTCGACTCCAGCGAAGCCCACGACCAAGGCGAGCACGAGGAAGAGCAAGGCGAGCGCGAAGGCCGCGCCGGCCGCGAAGGCCGTTGCCCGCGACACCACGGTTCTGGGCGAGATGCGCGACCAAGCCACCGCCATGAAGGCGATCGTCGAGTCGCCCGCGGTGCAGGCGTTCCTCGACTCCACGCGCGGGCTGCCCAATCCGGGGACGCGCACGATCTACATGGACTCGAGCCGCACGCATTACTACTCCGAGTCCCAGCTGCGCACGCTGGGAGCTGCGATCAAGACCAATCTCAAGTCCCAGGTCCTTGACGACCGCTACTACTACTACACGCGCTACGGCACCCCCCTCGCCTACAGCCGCGCGCTCGACCTGGTGGCCGCGCAAGGCGTGAAGAGCTTTGCCGGCATGCGCATTCTCGACTTTGGCTATGGCGGCATCGGGCATCTGCGCTTGCTCGCCGCGACGGGCGCCGACGTGGTGGGTGTCGACGTCGATCCGCTTCTTCCCGTTCTCTACAGCCAGCCCGGAGATCAGGGCGCGGTGCAGGGGCGCGGCGGCAAGATCACGCTCGTCAACGGACAGTTCCCGGCCGACAAGAGCATCGTCAGCAAGGTCGGTGCGGGCTACGACCTCTTTCTCTCCAAGAACACGCTCAAGCACGGCTACATCCATCCCGACCAGCCGACAGACAAGCGTCTGCTCATCGATCTGGGCGTCGACGATGCGAGCTTCATCCGGGCCGTGAACGCCATCCTCAAGCCGGGCGGCTTGGTGATGATCTACAATCTCTCGCCTCCCATGGGCGCCTATCACCCGTGGGCCGACGGCCACGATCCGTTTCCGCGCGACTTGTGGGAGAAGTACGGCTTCGAGGTCATCCAATACGATCAGGAGGATGACGAAGCGGCGCGCGCCATGGCCCGCGCCCTCAAGTGGAACGAGTCTCAGGGGATGAATCCGGACACCGACCTGTTCGCGCTCTTCACCCTGCTGCGCAAGAAGGCGTCGTAGCCGGCATCGAGCCCGTCCCGGACGAAACGGGCGGGGACCGGAGCACGAGCAGCACGCGCGGAAGGCACGTGGCCATGTCCAGTCCCCAAGCGACGGGAAGCCCGGGAGCCGTATCAGGACAAGCGTGAACCTCTTTGGTTCAGGCAGCCCCGGTTGCCGTCAGACCCGCTCCGTTTCGAAGCTCGAGGTAGGCAGCCTCGAGCCCCGCGTTACGGCTGGACGACGGCGGCGCAGGCCAGCAACGCGTTGTCGCTGGTGCGCTGCAACGAAACCGAGCCAATCTGCGAAAGATTGACGTCCACCTTCTTGGTGAAGTTCGCGTTGCCCGCGGAATTGGCCGTGAACGTCACGAGCTGCGCCGTGGGAGTGCCGGCCGCGCAGGACGCCGAGCTCTGATAGATGAACGAAACGTACTCTGTGTTGGGAACCAGTCCGCGCAGAGCCGCGTGAATCTGGGTTTCTCCGCTGGGCATGGCGTTGAGAACGACCTGCCCGCTGACGCCGGTGCCGAAGGGCGAGATCGAATCGAAGTTGGCAATGATCTTGTCGCTCGCCGCGAGCGCGACGGAAGCGGCGAGACAGGCGGCCAGAGCAATGGAAGGTGCCAGGAATCGACGCATCATTTCTCTCCTTGGCTTGGAAGGTTCCGCTGCCCTGATCTGCGCACCTTAGCATCGATCGCACTCGTCGCAAGTCAACTTGAAGTCATCGTCCTGTCAGGTGATCTTCGTCTCGGACTCTCGCCTCGCGCGCGTGATGCATTTCATGCGCCGACACGTGCGCGCGTGTAACACGTGCACACGAAATCAGGGAATCGCCTGGGAAGTCCGAGTCCCGCGGTGTGGGAACTTTTCTCGATTGCGTGAAAATCGACGGCGTCGTGGAAACGCAGCCGTTACTCGCCGAGCTCGGGAGTCTGCGGAGCGGAGGCGCTGCGGCTCGTGGTCGTGAGCCACACGCCCACGCAGGCCAGGATGGCGCCGACCCACGAGAGGGCCGGCAAGCTCTCGTGCAGCCAGAGCCAGGCCACGAGAAGGGCCACGACGGGGATGAGATTCGAGAAGGAAGCGGCGCGCGAAGCGCCCAGCTCCTTGACGCCGATCGCCCACCACGAATAGGCGGTGGCGAGCGCGAAGAGCCCGGCGAAGACGAGGGCGCCCCACGTCGTTGCGCTGAGGTGGAAGAGATCCGTGCGCCACACGTCGCGCACGCCGAGCATCACGATGAGGGGCGCGCCGAGGAAGAGCGCCCACGTCGTCACCCACAAGGGCGAGCGCGTGCGGAAGAGCGGGCGCGAGCGGATCACATAGGTGGTCCACAGGATCGCCGAGACCAGAACGAGCCCGTCGCCCAGGAGCGAAGAGGGCGCGCCGTGCCCGCCGCGCGCCGCCACCAGGACGACCACGCCCGAGAGCGAGATGGCGATGCCGGCCCAGGCCACCGCGGGCAGCCGCTCGTGCGCCAGGAAGTGATCGGCGAGCGCCACCCACACCGGCGAGGTCGAGACCAGGATCGCCGTGTGGCTCGCCGAGGTGAGCGCGAGCCCGTTCAGGAAGCAGGCCTGATAGACGGGGTGCGCGAGGATGCCGAGTGTGATGAGCTCGCGCCACTCGTGGCGGCGGGGCAGGGGATCGGGGTCGAGCTTCCACAAGAAGAGCCCGAGCACGAAGGCACCCAGCGGAAAGCGCAGGGCGTTGAAGGCCTGCGGCGTGAGCTGGGTGAGCGCCGCCTTCATGCCGCTTACGTTCCCACCCCAGATGAGAACGACGCCGAGCATCAGGTAGACGGCGCGGCGGCGCTGATTCACGCGGCCCCCAGAAGGTCGATCGCCGCCTGGGCGAAGGCGGCGGGCGACAGGCTCGCCGGCACGCGATCGGGCGCTTCGAGCGCGACATGGCGCGGACCCGGCGGCTTCCAGCGGCGGGCGTCGTCGCGCCCACCCACCGCGACCGTGGCCGTTCCCACCGCGGCCGCCAGATGCATGGGCGCCGAATCGTGGCACAGCAAGAGATCGAGCGGGCGCAAGGTCGCCGCCAGCTCGCGCAGCGTCATGCGCTCGAGCACCGTGTGCGGCGCGCCCAGGCGCGCCGCCACGGCATCGCGGGCGGCGCGCGCGTCGGGCGCGTCGAGCAAGACGAGATGCGCGCCCGTGGCCTCGGCTACCCCATCGAGCACTTGGACCCACTGCGCTTCGGGATAGCGCCGGGTCGCGTCCTTCGTCCCCATGTGCGCCGCCACCACCCGGCCGGCCGGAAAGCGTGAGCGCACTCGCCGCCCATAGGCTTCCTCCGCGTCCGTCATGCCGTAGCGGTAGGCGCGCGCCACGTCGGGGCAGCCGAGCGGAGCGACCACCGCCAAGGCGTGGTCCATCTGGTGGGGAGAAGCGGGCGGCGCGGGCGCGTAGGCCCAGTCATAGAGCGGAGCCCCGGGGGTGTCCTTGAGCGCGGGCTCGCTCGGCCCGCACACGCAGGCCGCGCCCGAGAGCCGGGCCACGAGATCGCTGGTCAAGGAATGCGAGATCGTGTTGAGGACGAGCGCCAGATCGTAGGGGCCGCCGCCGACCTTGGGCACCCTGCCGGTGACGAGCACGCGGTCGACATCGGGTTGATGCGCGGCCAATGGGGCCAGGAAGGGGCTCACCGCCAATGTGATGCGCGAAGACGGGAATCGGAGCCGCAAGGCGGCGAGCCCAGGCGTCATCAAGAGAAAATCACCCAATTGATCGTGCGCGCGCACCACGAGCAGGCGCTCGACACGGTCGAGATCGGGCTGGCCGCGCGGGGGACGCGGCCGAAACAGCGAGATCGCGGCCCGGCGAGCGAGCGACAAGCCTACTCGCCCTCGACGAACTCGATGAGCGCCCCCGCCGTGGAGCGCGGCTGCAGGAACCCGACGCGCGTGCCGTGCGCTCCGGGCCGCGGTGCTTCGTCCACCAGCTCGGCGCCCGCGCCCTGGGCGTCGGCCAAAGCCTGGGCGCAGTCGGACACGGCGAGCGCCACGTGATGGATCCCGGGGCCGCGGCGCTTGAGGAAGCGCGCCACCGGATTCGTCTCGTCGTGGGGATCGAACGGCTGCACGAGCTCGATCGGCACGCCTGCGAGATCCAGGAAGATGACGTGGATCGCGCGATTGCTCAGGCTCTCGCGCGAGCGCACCGTGGCGCCGAACAGCTCGCCGAAGCGCGCCGCCGTGGCCTCGGCGTCCAAGACCGCGAGAGAGATGTGCGCGAGACCGGTGGGCTTGGCCATCCGTCCTCCTCAGAGTGTCTTGGCCGGTTGGAACACGCCGAACACGGCGCGCAGGCGATCCGAGATCTCGCCCAAGGTGGCGCGCGCCTTGACCGCGCCCAGGATCAAGCTCACGAGATTCTCGTCGGCCCGCGCCCCGCGCTCGAGCGCGGTCAACGCGCGCTCGTGCGCCGCGTGATCGCGCCCGGCGCGGAAGGCGCGCAAGCGCTCGGCCCGCTCCGCCTCGACCCTGGGGTCGGGCTGGAAGATGTGCGGCGGCTCCGGCTCGTCTTCGACGAAGCGGTTCACCCCCACGACCACGGCCCGTCCGGCTTCTACGTCCTGCTGATAACGGTAGGCGGCGAGATGGATCTCGTGCTGCACGTAGCCCGTCTCGATGGCGGCGAGCATCCCGCCGCGGCGCTCGATCTCCTCGAGATAGCCGCGCGCCTTGGCCTCCAGCTCGTCGGTCAGCGCTTCGAGAAAGTGCGCGCCGCCGACCGGATCGATCGTGCTGGGGACGCCGCTCTCGTGGGCGATCACCTGTTGGGTGCGCAGCGCGATGCGCGCCGCCTTCTCGGTGGGCAGTCCGAGTGCTTCGTCGAACGAGTTCGTGTGCAAGGACTGGGCGCCGCCCAGCACGGCGGCGAGCGCCTGCAGGGCCGTGCGCACGATGTTGTTCTCCGGCTGCTGGGCGGTGAGCGTCGAGCCCGCGGTCTGCACGTGGAAGCGCAGCAGCAAGCTCTTGGCGCTCTTGG
>DATFWU010000252.1:0-10384 GCA_035259005.1 Candidatus Eiseniibacteriota bacterium | reverse complement strand
GGTGCGCGAGGCTCACAAGACCATTGCCCTGCGCCTGCTGGTTCAGGATCGAGAGAAGCTGCGTCTTGGTGTAGGTCACGGTGCCGAGGGTGAGGCTGCTCACCGGCCAGGCATCGGGATGGGTCTTCCAGTAGCCGAGCGTGAACGTGCAGTTCTGCGCCGCCGGCTTCGTGGTCGCCTGCAGGTCGGTGGTCGGGTCGCTCGCCAGATCGGTGGCCGTGCCCAGGGCTTGCACCTTGACCACGTACGGCTGCTGGTCACCCAGCTCGCCAATGTTGTTCGCGTACAAACCGGTCTCGTCGAACAGATCGCCGAGCTCGATACGAACCGCGTCGTTGGGGCCGAGCCGATAGGTGCCCGTGCTCACGTTCCACGTCGGCGTGCCCAAGAACTGGGCCCGAAAGACGAGCGGGCTGGTGTCGCTCGGCCACCCACCGTTGGCGTTGTAGTCCGCGAGCCGCATCCACCAGACGCGAAAGCCGATCGGCGCCCCGCTCGCGCCCGCCTGGACCTCGAGCGTCAAAGAAGAACGGCTCGAGTCGACCTGGTGCACGGTGGGGGTGTCCAGCTTGCCCTGCGCTTGGGCGACGGGGGCGAGCAGGAGGGCCGCGAGAAGGACAAAAGACGAGCGAATCGGGAATCGCATCATTTCTCCTGGGTGCGTGGCATTCCCTGGCTCCCGCAGGCGAGGATGCGCCCTGCCGGACCGTGGGATTGCGGCTTGGGTGCTCGAGTTGAACTCCCTGCAGGCGGCGTTTGGATGGGGGGTGCGCCGCGCGAGCGAGGTTGACCTTCCGTCTCGCTCTCCACCGGGTGCCCCAAGGATGACGGTCCCCGACTCGGCTGTCAATGCAAGTTAAGTGAAACAATAGGATTTCGAGCGAACCGCAGGGTGGCCGCCGTCGAACCTTCACTTCAGTTTGATCACACCGAACTGCATGCAGGACTTGTCTCGGCAAGACCAGCCGCACCTCGCCCGCGGCCTCGCCGAGACCGCCTCTCCCGGGCCACAAAACGCGAGGGCGGAGGCCG
Organism: Candidatus Eiseniibacteriota bacterium; assembly: GCA_035259005.1. GTDB lineage: Bacteria > Eisenbacteria > RBG-16-71-46 > RBG-16-71-46 > DASYSL01 > DASYSL01. The sequence continues at coordinate 9,352 of DATFWU010000252.1, read as the reverse complement.
TTGCCAGCCTCCGCCCCGTCCATCCAGACGCGCGTGGGGATTCTAGTGATAGATCCCCTTGATCGAGCCCCAGGTCCTCGTCTCGGCCTTCACGCTGCCGCAGTGGGGCACGCCCGAGGTGCCGTTGTTGTAGTTGTTGAGGTTGTCGTCATACGGATTCACGTCCGACGGCAGCAAAGTATCCGAGCCCACGGGCGGAATCACCAGGTTCCCGATGATGCCGTCGGCAGCGGCGATGTCACCCGCCACCGGCGTCGGATCGGCGCCATCAGCGATGTTGAGCTTCGCCGCGATCAGCTGGTGCGCCAGGATGAGCAGCCCGTTGCCCCCGGCCGGCGTGTTGAGAATCGAAAGCAGTTCAGCCGCCGTGTAGTTGTGGTTGCCCAGGGTCAGGCTTGCCACCGGCCAGGCTTCCGGATGGTTCTTCCAGTAGCCCTGCGTGAACGTGCAGTTGTCGCCCAAGGGGCTCAACGTGGCTCCAAAGACATCGCCGGAGCGCGGGCTCTCGGCCGCAGCCGCCGTGCCTTCGGCGTGCACGCGGATCACGTACGGCGTGTTGTTGTCGAGCTCACCGTCGTAGTTCGCGTAGAGACCGGTCTCGTCGAAGATGTCTCCGACGTGCACCTGCACCGTGCCATTCGGGCCCAGGACGTAGTCGCCCGTGCTGACGTGCCACGTCGGCTTGCCGTAGAACTGGCAATAGACGATGCGGTAATCGTTCTCATCCGCCGGCCATCCGCCTAGCGCATCGAAGTCCGACTTCTTCATCCATTCGACGACGAACCCGGCCGGAGCGCCGCTCGCACCCGCCTCGACGTCGAGAATGATCGCCGCGCGGTTGCTGCCGACGACCTGCACGGTCGGCGTGTCGAGAACATTCTGTGCCGAGGCAGGCATCACCGAGCCCAGAGCGGTCACTGCCATCACCGCCAAGGCGAGTCCATAAACAAAGCGCATCTTGAATCCTCCGTGTTGGGCGACCTCGGTGATCCGACGGGGGGTCGCCGATCGCAAGAACGAGGTGCCTCGTTGATGACTGGCCGCCGACCACAGCGAAGATACGGCTCGGCCATGCCACCGCACGAAGCGGCGGCGCCGTCTCTCGCATGCGTCTACTTATGCCGGAGGAATGGACGAATGGGGGAGCATCCAACGTGACACCGCTCCTGAGGCAAAGCGGGGTCACCTCCGCGAAGAGTCGGGGTGAGAGCCAACGTCCTCGCGCATCCGGGCAATAGAGAATGGTACGAGGCTCCCCCCGATGTCAAGAAAAACGGTGCGGCTAGCTGGTGTGGCAATAGGAAGAGCGCCCCAGCGCGGTGGGCCGGGGCGCTCGTTTGCCGAAAACAAACCGAGCTGGCTAAGGGTTTGCCGTCGGTCTAGTCGACTTCAGCTCTTTTCCGTCGTGGCCGGGGCCGTCTTGGCCAGCGGACGCTTCTCGATGGTCACCTTCTTCATGACCACGGGCGTCACGGGATTGTCCCGCGAGTCGCGGTCGACTTGCGAGATCTTGTCGACCACGTCCATGCCCTCGATCACGGTGCCGAACACCGTGTAGCCGCCTTTGTCGAGCGAGCCCAGGTCGGCCAGGCAGATGTAGAACTGGCTCCCGCTCGAGTCGCGCTTGGGGTTCACCTGATCCGGCAGCCGCGCCGTGGCCACCGCGCCGCGCTTGTTGAGCTGCTTGATCTCCGCCGGCACCGTGTACCCGGGTCCACCCAGACCGTCGTTCGAGCGATCCGAGTCCTTCGAGTTGGGATCGCCTCCCTGAACGACGAAGCCCGGGATCACGCGGTGAAACGTCGTCCCGTCATAGAACTTCGCGTTGGCCAGCTTCTTGAAGTTGGCAGTGGTGAGTGGCGCATCCTTGTCGTAGAAGCGGATGACGATCGTCCCCATGCTCGTCTCGATGACCCCGACTTCTTCCGTATCGGCGGCCTTGCTGGCGGTCGACTTGGACGTCGAAGACTTCTTGGCCGGAGTGGCCGCCCAGACCGTTCCGACGCACAAGCCGGCGAGCACAAGAGGACCCATGATCTGGCGAATCATTCGTACCTCCGTGGCGGATGTCATGTTTCGCAGGCGAGTCTAGGGGCTGCTCCGGGGGGGGGTCAAGGCGACGCCGGGGCCCAGCGCGCATCGACGCCGGGGCTCCGCGCGAGGCGGTGCCGGGGGTCCGCGCAAGGCGACGCCGGTCCGCCTTCCGGGTTGCCACTTCGGCTGTTATCATGCCCCGGCACGGGCCCGCTCCCACGGCAGGAGCCTCGCCACCGTCCAGTGGCGACCGGTCGTTCCGCGGTCCCGGCGGTGGGAAAAATAAGTCGCCTCCTCGCAGGCCGTGCATTCCCCCAGATCCAGGAGCCGATCCGGCGCCACCCCGACTGCCAGCAATCGCTGCCGGGCGGCGTGTGCCAGATCGACTCGGGGCGGCTCCCCGAGGATCACGCAATCGGCGGGGAAGCGCGCCGCCACCTCGGGCCCGACTTCGAAATGGCACGAGCGGATCCCCGGTCCGATGGCGGCGAACAGCGCGCTCCCGGCGGCGAAGCGCGCGGCCGCGGATTCGAGTACGCCGCTCACGATGCCGCGCCAGCCGGCGTGCGCGACGGCGAGTGCCCGGCGCTTCTCGTCCCACAGGACGACGCCCAGGCAATCGGCCGTGCCGACGGCCAGGGCGAGGTCCGGTCGCGTCGTGAACAACGCGTCTCCCGTGCCCGCCAACCCGCCGGCGGTCGCGACCAGGCAATCGTTCCCGTGCACCTGCGAAAGGCTCGCGACCTCGGCGAGCCCGAGCACGTGGCACAAGCGGCGACGGTTTTCCTCGACGGCCTCTTTTCGGTCGCCCGAGGAGAAGCCGAGGTTGAGCGAGGCGAACGGTCCCGTGCTCACCCCGCCGTGTCGCGTGCTGAAGGCGACCAGCGGGGCGCCGGGCAGGTCGAGCAGGCGAAAGCCGGGCTCGAGATGGGTCGTGAACCGGGAATCCGATCGCTTCGGCGATCGGTCGAATGCGGAGATCGCGCCGGGCCCTCGGCCCGGACGCGAGGGAGGATTCGTCGTCATCATTCGCCAATCTAGAAACTGCGAACGCCGTCGGTCAACTCGGGCGCCTCGTTCTCTTTTCGTCCTCGCTGCGTTCTTCGCGCTCTCCTTCGGACTGGCCGCGCGCGCGCAGACTCCTCCCGCGGGCGGCGCGGGCGGCGCCGTGCCCGGAGGGGGCGCGGTCGCCGGGGGCAGCGTGGTCGCGCGCGTGGGCACGCTTCCCATCGGCGCCGACGAGCTCGACGCCGCCGTCATGCAATACAAGGCGGCGCAAGAGCAGGCAGCGGGACAAAAGATCCCCGACGCGCAGATGCCGGACTTCCGCCGCACGGTGCTGGAGCAGCTCGTCCGCCAGCGCTTGCTGCGCCTCGAAGCCCAGCGCCAGCGCATTCCCGTCGCCGACTCCGAAGCCATCGGCTTTCTGCAGAGCCAGGAGATCTTCCGGCCCAACGGTCGCTTCGATCCCTCGCGCTGGGCCGCCTTCGCCGCCGACCCGGCACGCCTGAACGCCGCGACCGCCGACGTGAAGCAGCTCCTGGCCGCCGAAAAGCTGTTTCGACGTCTCGAGAAGTCACTCACGCCGTCGGCCGCCGAAGTGGATCGCAAGATCGGCGTGATGACCGACCGCGTCGGCCTTCGTATCCTGGCACCCCGCGCCGACTGGTTCGACTCCGGCTATCCCTTGGACCCCGACTCGCTGCGCGCGCGCTATCGCGCCTTGACGGCGCAGAATCCGGAGACCCCGCGCGTCCATCTCTCGCTCGCCCTGGTCGCGCTCCCGCTCGGGGCGACCGGGCCCGACACCTCGCCGCACTCCCTGCAGACCGCGCGCACGCGCGCCGACTCGCTGCTCAAGGCGATCCGCGGCGGCAGCGCTTCGTTCGACACCGTGGCCGCTTCGCTGGGCGGCATCCGCGATTCGGGCACCTGGGCGCACGATCAGGAAACGGGCGTGTTCTACCAGGATCGCTCGCTCGGCGAGGAGGCACTCGCCTCGCGCGCCGGCACCGTGCTCTCCCGACCGGTGCAGCTTCCTGGCGGCTTCGGTCTGGTGCGCGTCGACGCCGCCGACATCTCGCGCGGTCCGTCGCTCGTGCAGCTCGCCGATTCGGTGGCGCGCGCCCAGGCCCGGGCCGACGCCGAGAAGCGCGCGCGCGCCGACTTCGTCGCCGCGCGTGACCAGCATCCGCAGGCGTTCCGCTCCGTGTGCGTGACCTGGCGCGGCGCCGTCGTCGATACCGCCAAGCTCGAGGATTCCAAGGTGTCGAAGGCCGAAATGCAGGACTACTACGACACGCACAAGTCCGAGTTCGCCAAACTGGATCCGCAGGGCAAGGGCCTCTCGTACACGCCTCTCGACCAGGTGAAGGACGTGGTGCAGACGCGCACTCAGGCCCAGAAGCGCACGCGCCTGGCGGCCGAGACCGCGGCGCACATCGCCACCGCCTGGGAAGCCGGCAAGCGCGATGCCGAGGCAGAGAAGAAGGCCCGCGTCTGGGAATTGACGAGCGAGCCGGGCGATCCGCCGCCGGCGGGTGTCCCACAGGGTCTGATGGACGCCGTGTTCGGCGCACCAGTCGGCAAATCCCAGGGCTACCGCGACGCCACCGGCGGCTACGCCTATCTGGTGTCGCGTCGCGACACGACATGCGAAGCCTCGCAGGCGGAGATCGGCCGTTTGGCCCTCGTCGAAGCGGCCCAGCGCGATCGCCAGGCCTTGGACGACGAGGCGCGCGCCCTGCTCGAGAAGAACCCGAAGCGCTATCAGGGCGGGAAGACCTATTACTTCTCGTATCTCGTCGTCGATCCCAAGGCTTGGAGCGTCTCGAACATCACGGACGCGCAGATGCAGCAGTACTACAAGGATCATCCCGAGGAGTTCGGCCAGGCCGCCGGCGTGCACGTGCGTCACATTCTGTTCGCGGTCACGCCGCGCACCGACTCCACGACCGCGCTCAAGCGGGCGCAAACGGTGCTCGCGCAGGCCAAGGCGGGAGCCGCCTTCGATTCGCTCGCCAAGGTGTACTCGGACGATCCCGCGACCAAGAATCAGGGCGGCGACACCGGCTGGTTCCAGCGCGGCATGACGTCGCCCGAATTCGAGGATCTGGCGTTCTCGCTCGAGCCCGGCCAGATCGGCGGCCCGGTGCGGACGCGCTTCGGCTACCATCTGGTCCTGCTCCTCGAGAAGCGCGAGGAAAAGCTGAATCCATTCCCTCTGGTCGCCGGCGCGGTGGGCAAGGCGGTGGCCAAGCAGATCGCGGACAGCTTGAGCTACGTCTACGCCGATTCGCTCGCGCGCCACTTCAAGACCAAAGCCGAGCTGACGCGCATCTCGCGCGCGCGCTCCTATCCGATTCGTTTGGAATTCTGGTCGGTGGGCGAAGACGCCATGGGTCAGGTGACGAACGATCCTGGGGTGCGGGACGCGATTTCCAAGATGCGCGGACCCGGGCCCTTGCACATGGCGGTGCCCCTTCCCAGCGCCAGCGCCGTGGTCTGGGTCGACAGTCTGGGCGCGCCTCGGGCGCCGACGTGGGACACGGCGAGCGAGAAGGCGACTTCCGACGCACTCGCCGCACGGCGCGCGCGCGGGCGCCAAGGGGCGGTCGCGGCCGCCCAGCGCGAGCTGGCGGCGGGAGCGCCGTGGGATAGTGTGGTCGCCCCGTGGGGCGGAAGCCTCGATCTCGCGCACCGCGCCGGCGAGCCACTGCCGGCCATCGGGGCCTCGCGCCAGATCGATTCGCTCGTCTTCGACTCGGGGACGCATCGCTTGACGGACGGTAAGGCGGCGGTGGTGTCAGGAGTGGACGGACCCGTGCTCGTCTATCTGGCCGGCCGCCAGTCGACCGGCAACGGGCCCACCGCCGATCAGAAGGCCGCACTCGTCGACATGATGCGCGAGCGCATGGCCTACGAGTACTTCGAGAAGCTCAAGACCCGCTACCCCGTGAAGATCCTGCGCGCCGATCTGCGCCGGCCGTTCACGGCCCCCGTGGCCCCTTGAACGGGATCGATTCGCCCTCCGGCCTTAGCCGCTCGGGAGGCGGCGCGAGCCCCGGCGGCGGCGGGAGCGGCACCGGCGGCGGGGGAGCCAGAGCCGGGTCCGTCTTGGCCGCGGCGTCCCGCGCGCCCATTCGCCGCCTCGACTCCGAGACGGCGGCCGGGATTCGCGCCGGCGAAGTCGTCGAGCGACCCGCCTCCGCGCTGAAGGAAATCATCGAAAACGCGATCGACGCCGGGGCGACGCGCATCGACATCACGGTGCGCGGCGGCCTGGAGAGCGAATTCGAGGTGGTCGACGACGGGGCGGGGATTCTGCGCGACGATCTGCCGCTCGCCATCGAGTCGCACGCCACGAGCAAGCTCCGCCATCTCGACGATCTCGAGCGCCTCGTGACGCTCGGATTCCGGGGCGAGGCGCTGGCCGCGGTAGCGCGCGTGTCGCGACTCACGATCGAAACCCGGGCGCGTGACGAGGAAGAGGGCTCGCGACTCGAATCCGAGGCCGGCGAGGCGGGCCGCGTGTCGCCGCTCGGGCGCGGCCCCGGGACCACGGTGCGGGTGCGCGATCTTTTCTTCAACGCGCCCGCACGCCGCAAGTTCCTGCGCTCGAGCGCCGGCGAGCTGCGCGCCGCTGCGCGCCTGATCTCCGCCTACGCCGCGGCCTACCCCGAAGTCGCCTTCCGCTTCGTGGTCGACGCGCGCGAGCGCTTCCACGCCGCCGCCGCGACCTCGATGAGCGACCGCATGGCCGCGGTCTTCGGACGCCGGTTCCTCGAACAGTGTCTGCGCGTGGAGGAGGAGCGCCCGGGATTGCGGCTCGAGGCGTTCCTGGGGCTCCCGGAGCTGGCGCGGGTCTCACGCGAGGCCCAGGTGTTCCTGGTCAATCGGCGATGGGTCCAGAGCCCCTTGCTCTCGCAGGCCGTGCGCCACGCCTACGGCAACCTGTTGCCCCCGGCGAGGCACCCCGCATGCGTGGTCGATCTGCGGATCGATCCCGCGAGCCTCGACGTGAACGTGCACCCGACGAAGCGCGAGATTCGCTTCTCGCACGAGGATCAGCTGTTCTCGTTCGTATCGCGGGCGGCATCGCAGCCGCTTTCGCGCCTCACGCCGCGCTACGAGGCAGGGACGCGAGCGCCGGCACCCGCGCTCGCCCAGGCGCCTTCGCTCGAAGAGCTGGTGCGTGATCGCGGCCCGCAAACTTCGCTCTTCGGCTCGGCTCCCCTCACCCAGGCACTGAACGCTCCTCCCGCTTCGCCCTCGCCGCTCGGCTCCCTGCCCAGCGCCCCCGGGCGCGTCGGCCCGGCGGAGATTCGTGAGCTTCGCCCGCTGTCCGGAATGTCGGCCGAAGCCCAGCCGCCAGCAGAGTCCGGCACCGCCGCCCCGGTGTTCGCCAACCTATGGCAGCTGCACGAGACCTACATTCTCGCTCCGGTGAGCGGGGGACTGGTCATCATCGATCAGCATGCGGCCCACGAGCGCGTGCTGTACGAGGAGGCGATCGAGCGCATGCGCGGCGCGAGCGGCGCGTCCCAGCTCTTGCTCATTCCGCTGCTCGTCGATCTCACGCGGAGCGAGTTCGAGCTCGTGCTCGAGCTGATCGAGCCCTTGTCGCGACTGGGCTTCGACATCGCGCCCATCAGCCCGCCCTCGGTGCTGGTGCGCGGTGCGCCTTCTGGCCTGGCCGGACGCGATCCCGGCCGCTTGCTCCGCGATCTGCTCGACGGCATGGGGGAAGACCGCGGCCGTCCGCTGCCCGACGACGAGCTGGCCGACCGGCTGGCCAAGTCGTATGCCTGCCACGCCGCTGTCCGCGCCGGCGAGCCGCTCACGATCGAGGAGATGAACCGCCTGGTCGATCGCCTCTTCGCGACCAGCCTTCCGCACGGCGACCCACACGGCCGACCGAGCTTCGTGCGCGTGGACCTGCGCGAGCTGGGCCAGCGTTTCGGACGCTCGTCGCCCTAAGCCGCAGACTCTTGTTCCTCGCCCTCGTCGGCGCCACCGGAACGGGGAAAACCGCCGTCTCGCTCGCGCTCGCTCGGCTCCTGGGCAACGGCGCCGGCGGCGTGGGCGGCGCTGGGTCCTCCTTTGCGAGCGCCGAGATCGTGTGCGGCGACTCGCGCCAGCTCTTCCGGGGGCTCGACGCAGGCACCGGAAAGCCGACCGCCGCCGAGCGCGGTTCGGTCCCGCACCATCTATTCGACGAGCTCGACGCGAGCGATCACCCGAGCGCCGGCTGGTATGCGCGCCGCGCCGCGTCGTTGCTCGAGCAAATCGTGCGCGCAGGCCGCACGCCGCTCGTCGTCGGAGGGACGGGCCTCTATCTGAAAGCCCTGTATCGAGGCCTCGCGCCGATCCCGGAGATCTCGCCCGACATCCGCGCCGCGATTCGACAGTCGCTCGTGACCTTGGGGTCAGAAACACTCCACACGGAGCTTGCTTCCGTCGACCCGGAAGCCGCCGCGCGCCTCGCCCCGCGTGACCGCCAGCGCGTGGCCCGGGCGCTCGAGGTTGTGCGCGGCACCGGGCGTCCACTGTCGTCTTGGCTCCGCGAGCGTCCCGTGGCGCCCCTTGGAGGCCCCGAGCGCTGGCGCATCGTCGCCCTGCATCTCGCGCGACGGGCGCTCTACCGGCGCTTGGACGAACGCACGCGTGGCTTCTTCGCAGGCGACCTCCTCACGGAAACACGTTCGCTCCTCGACCAAGGCGTGTCTCGCCAGTCGCCGGGACTCGCGAGCCTTGGCTACGCGCAGGCCGCGGCGCATCTCCTCGACGATCTACCGCTCGAGCACACCATCGAGCTCGCCCAGCGTGCGACTCGCCGTTACGCCAAACGCCAGGAGACCTGGTGGCGTCACGAAGGGCCGCGAGCGGGCCTCATGTGGCTTTCGATCGGCGAGAACGAGTCTTCGGAATCTGTCGCGCGCCGTGCTCTGACCCTCCTGCGAGAAGACCATTCGCTCTCAGGCGAGCGACCGTCAGCGTCGTAGCAACCTGCATCTCGATCTGCGCCGAACGTTCCTTCATGCACCTCGGACTCCGGCCGGATGCGACGCTCCGCCTGTCTCCGGCCCCGGGCCTCTTGGCGCTTCTTCCGCATGAACTCGCCCCCAAACGCTCGTTCAGCTTCGTATTGATTGTGGCCGCGGCATCGCAATCGGAGGCCCTCGATGGAAGCTTTCCCGCCCCGGGCCACGGGCCGGATGTGGTCGTACTCGAGCAATCGGCGGGACGAGCAACGCCGGCCCTTTTCGCTCACGAACGTGCATTGGCCGCCATCGCGCTCCCAGACGGCCCGTCTCAC
>DATFWU010000251.1:0-7556 GCA_035259005.1 Candidatus Eiseniibacteriota bacterium | reverse complement strand
CAAGACCTCGGCCAGGGGCAACGGCCCGCGGCTGAGTCGCACCGCGAGAGTCTCGCCCTCGATATACTCCATCACCAGATAATCGAGGTCGTCCTGGCGTCCCACGTCGTAGAGGGTGCAGATGTGCGGATGATTGAGACTCGAGACCGCGCGGGCCTCGCGCTCGAAGCGGGCCCGTGCGTCCTCGGTGGCGGCGACGTGTGTGGGCAGGATCTTGATCGCGACCAAGCGGTCGAGCCGCGTGTCGCGCGCGCGATAGACCTCGCCCATGCCGCCCGCGCCAGCGGGGCCGAGAATTTCGTAGGGACCGAGACGGGTTCCGGGTGTGAGGGCCATATGACGCCGCAAGTTAGCAGCCTCTGCGGGAGAATCCCACCGAAATCCCTTGGGGAGACGAAGCAGCCCCGACGGGGTAGGATCGGAGCGTGAAGCTTCTGCTCCTTGCTTCCCTCCTCTTCTTATCCGCCTACGAGCAGGCGTTGGCGAGCGAGCCCGCCCAGGCGGCCGTCCACACGGTCCTCGTGCGGTTCGCGGAGATCGATCCGGGGCTCGCGCGCGGCGCCAAGCCCAGCGACACCGCGATTCCCTATCTTGCAAGCCGTGGCTACCGCACGGTGGTGGCCTTCATCCACGACCCCGCCGAGGCCGAGCGCGTGCGCGCCGCCGGGATGCGCTATGTCGAGATCCCGATGACGGCGACGATCTTCGGCGCCTCGATCCCGACCGACCAGGACCTCGAGCGTTTCTTCGGCGTGGTGCTCGATTCCACGGCGCGGCCCGTGTACATGCACTGCGTGCACGGCAAAGACCGCACGGGTGCCATGGCCGCGCTCTATCGCATCGAGGTGTCGGGCTGGAAGAACGAGCGGGCGCTCGCCGAGATGGACAGCCTGGGCTTCAACGGCATGTACCGCACGTTGCGCCGCTACGTGCGCGACTATCAGCCGCGCGGCTACGTGACCCGCCGCAAGATGGTGCGCGTGGACTGAGCCCGCGAAGCGCCCCGCGGCAGGCCGGGTCGCAGGGCGCTCTTGCGAGGTGCGCGAAGGGATCGAGCGCTTCTCGACCTTCCACTCTCCGTTCCGCATCGTGACCTGGACCGAGATTCCCTGTACCGGAGAAGAGGCCTTCGTTGTCCCTCGTGGTGCACCGTGGCCGCCCCAGTTGACACACTCTGTGTCGCTTCGTCGGACGGCTTCACACGGTCTTGAACGAAATCTCCTAGCTCACGTGTTTTCGTGCCCCTTACCCCCTCCGCCACCACATCGACCTGACGTGGGAGTGGCACCGCGGTTGCAAAAGAACCGGGGCAGCCAAGCCAAGGGTCCTGAGAAGGACCGGGAGGATACGATGCGAAACCTCATTCTGAGTGCGCTGAGCGCAGGCCTCTTGTTCGCGATGGGTTCGGCGACGCCGGCAAGCGCGGCCACCCGCGTGAACGTCAACCTGAGCCTCGGCGAGCCGCCGCGAGTTTATTTCGCACGTCCGCCGCGCACCATTCTCATTCCCGACACGCAAGTCTATTACGTGGAAGACATGGACGATTACGGCTACGACATGTTCCAGTGCGACGGCTTCTGGTACATCGACGACGCTGGCTACTGGTTCCGCGCGCCGAGCTATCGCGGTCCGTTCGTGAGCGTCTCGTACGCGAGCGTGCCGAGCCGGGTCATCAACGTGCCGAGCGCCTATGCTCATCAGCCGTGGCGTCCGGGCGTGTGGCGCAGTGACTCGCGCCGCTATGGGTCGTACGGCGGCTACTACAATCGTGGCTACCAGGGTGGCTACCAGAGCCGCGGCTACCAGCGTGGCGACGACCGCAACTGGCGCGATTCGGATCAGCGCTGGCAGGATCGCCAGCAGTGGCAGCGCCGGTCGAACGACGACCAGGGTCACGGACGCGGCCACAACGGGCACAACCATGGACGCGGCCACGACCGGCACGACCGTGGTGACAACGACGACCAGTAAGCGGGCGTCGGAAGACCGTGGAGAGCCCGGGGCGGTGACGCCCCGGGCTCTTCTCATCTCGGACGGAGCCTCGCGAGCTCGGACTCGAGATGATCGATGCGCTCGAGGAGATCGGCGATGATGGCCGAGCCGGTGAGGCTCACGCCGAGATCGCCGTGCACGCGGAGCATGCGACGCAGGCGCCGGGCGCTCTCGAGCGGAAAGCGCCTCTGATCCACGCGCTCGCCCACGAGCCCGGCCTGGACGAGCCGCACGAGGAGCGCGCGCTCGACGCCGACGGCGACGGCCAGCTCTTCGATGGTGAGTTGAATGGCTTGGTCGCTCATGGGGCTCATCCCGACGCGGGTCGGTCGGCGGGCGCCTGGGCACGCTGGAGCGCCTCGTAGGCCGCCTTCTCCTCCGCCGAGAGGTGCTCCGCCACCACGATGCGGACGACCGCGTAGAGGTCTCCCCTGGCCCCGCCCTCTTTCGGCAGGCCGAGGCCGCGAAGCCGAAGCCGCTTCCCGCTCGAGGTTCCGGCCGGCACTTTGAGCGAGACAAGGTTTTCGGGAGTCTCGAATTTCACCTGAGCGCCCAGCGCCGCCTGCCACGGCCACAAGGAAAGATCGGCTTCGAGATCGTCTCCGGTCACGCGATAGCGCGCGTGGGGCGCGGCGCGCAGCCTCAAATAGAGGTCGCCGCGCGGGCCGCCGCCGAATCCGGGCTCGCCCTGTCCCGCCAGGCGCAGCACCGTGCCTTCGCGCGCCCCGACGGGAATCGTGACCTCGAGGCTGCGATCGCCGTCGAGCGAGAGGCGCCGCCTGGCGCCGTGGAGCAGATCCTCGATCGACACCGGCAGCTCGGCTTCGATGTCGGATCCCGGAATGCTGAAGCGCACGCCGCCGCCGCGTCCCGGCCGCGGGCCCCCGCGCGCCCCTGCGGCGCCTCCGAAGATGGAAGCAAAGAAGTCGCTGAAGCCGCCGAGATCCTCGCCCCAGTCCTCCGGCGTCGCCTGGGGACGCCAGCCGGGCGGGGGCGAGAAGTCCTGCCCCTCGCGATAGCTCTCGCCCAGACTGTCGTAGCGCGCGCGCTTCTCGGGATCGCTCAGGACCTCGTAGGCTTCGTTGATTTCCTTGAAGCGCTCGGAGGCCTTGGCGCGCTGGTCGGGCGGCTGCAGGTCGGGATGGTGCTTGCGCGCGAGCTGGCGGTAGGCGCGCTTGATGTCTTTCTCGGACGCGTCGCGGGCCACGCCGAGGACTTCGTAGTAGTCGCGAAACTTGACGGCCATGCGGGGCTCTCGAGTCTCCTCACACTTCCATGTCGTCGACGTAGCAGTAGCGCCAGTCCTCGCCCGGCTCGAAGGAGCGGACGATGGGATGGTGCGTGGCGCGGGCATGCTTGCTGGCGTGGCGGTTGGGCGACGAATCGCAACAGCCCACGTGGCCGCACGAGAGGCAGAGCCGCAAATGGACCCACCCGCTTCCCATGGCGAGACATTCCTTGCAGCCGTCCGGCGGATCGGGAATGACGTGGCGGATCTGGTCGAGGTGATGGCAGGCCTTGGTCATGAGCCCATCCTACCGCGCCCGCGGCCGGGCTTGCATCCCGGGTGCTACGACTCGCATCCTTAGATGAGTTGGCCGTTTCTGTCGTCCCTTCGTGCCAGAGTTCCCTCATGCCCCTGCGGCCCTTCCATCCTACGCTGTCGCGCTGGTTCGCCGAGCGGATCGGCTCGCCCTCGCCGCCTCAAGTCGAGGGCTGGCCCAAGATCCGCTCCGGCGCGCACACCCTGATCGCCGCCCCCACGGGAACCGGAAAGACGCTCGCTGCCTTCCTCTGGGCCTTGGATGGTCTCTTGCGCGAAGGCGATTCTCTGCCCGACGAGACCCGCGTCCTCTACGTCTCGCCCCTCAAGGCGCTGGGCAACGACGTGCGCAAGAACCTCCGGTGGCCGCTCGAGGAGCTCCGCGCTCTCGACCCCAGGTTGCCCGAGGTGCGCGTACTGGTGCGCTCGGGCGATACCCCGGCCCACGAGCGCACGGCCATGGGCAAGCGCCCGCCCCACATTCTGGTCACGACACCCGAGTCGCTCTACATCCTGCTCACGAGCGGCGCGGGACGCGCCATGCTCGCCACCGTGCGCACGGTGATCGTCGACGAGATCCACGCCGTGAGCGGCAGCAAGCGCGGGGCGCACCTGGCGCTCTCGCTGGAGCGGCTCGAGGCCCTGGCGCAGCGCCCCATCCAGCGCATCGGCCTTTCGGCCACGCAGAAGCCCATCGAAGACGTGGCGCGATTGCTGGTCGGCGTGGGACGCGAGTGCGAGCGCGTGGACGTGGGCCACGAGCGCCGGCTCGATCTGGCGGTCGAGATTCCCGACTCGCCGCTCGAGACCGTGTGCTCGACCGACACCTGGAAGGAAGTCATCGGGCGCATGGCCGAGCTGATCCGCGCCCACCGCACGACCATCGTCTTCGTCAACACGAGAAAGCTGGCCGAGCGCGTGGCCGCGCGCCTGACCGAGATCCTGGGCGCCGAGCAGGTGACGAGCCACCACGGCAGCCTGGCGCGCGAGCGGCGACTCGAGGCAGAGGACCGTCTGAAGCGCGGCGAGCTTCGCGCCCTGGTCGCCACCTCCTCGCTCGAGCTCGGCATCGACGTGGGCGAAGTCGACCTCGTGATCCAAGCCGGGATCACCGCGTCCATCGCCACCTTCCTGCAGCGCGTCGGCCGCAGCGGCCACGCGCTCGGCAAGACGCCCAAGGGCCGGCTCTTCGCGCTCACGCAAGACGAGCTGGTGTGCGCGGCCGGCTTGATGGACGCGATTCGCAGAGGCGAGCTGGATCGCACGCCGCAGCCGGGCAAGCCGCTCGACATCCTGGCCCAGCAGATGGTCGCGGCCTGCGTGCCCGAAGACTGGAGCGAGGACACGCTCTACGCCACTTTCCGCCGCGCCTGGCCCTATCGTGATCTGGCGCGCGAGGACTTCGACGCCGTGGCCGCGCTCCATCTCGACGGGCGACAGGCGCTCCTGCATCGCGATGGCGTGAACGGACGCTTGCGCGCCACGCGGCGGGCGCGTCTCACCGCTCTCACCGCGGGCGGCGCGATCCCCGACACCGGACAGTATCGCGTCCAGGTCGAGCCCGAGGGCACCACGGTGGGCACGCTCGACGAGGACTTCGCCATCGAGTCGAACGTGGGCGACGTGTTCCAGCTGGGGAACGCGTCGTGGCGCATCTTGAAAGTCGAGCCGGGCGCCGTGCGCGTGGCCGACGCGCAGGGCCAGCCGCCCACCGTTCCCTTCTGGTTCGGCGAGGGCGCGGCGCGCACGCCGGAGCTCTCGGCGGCCATCGCGCGTGTGCGCTTGAACGGCCATGATGCCGCCTGGCTCGAGCGCGAGATCAGGCTTTCGCCCGCCGCGGCACGCCAGCTGGCGGACTATCTGGAGGAAGGCGCGCGCTCGCTGGGCGCGATCCCAACTCAGGACTGCGTGGTGGCCGAGCGCTTCTTCGACGAGTCGGGCGGCATGCAGCTCGTGCTGCACGCGCCCTTCGGCGGCCGCGTGAACCGCGCCTGGGGCGTGGCTCTCCGCAAGCGCTTTTGCCGCGGCTTCGGCTTCGAGCTGCAGGCGGCGGCCAACGAGGACGCCATCGTCATCTCGCTCGGACCGCACAACAGCTTCCCCTTGGAGCAGGTCTTCGACTACCTGCATCCGAATACGGTGCACGATCTTCTCGTGCAAGCTTTGCTCGATCAGCCCATGTTCGGCGTGCGCTGGCGCTGGAACGTCACGCGCTCCTTGTTGCTCTCGCGCACGCGTGGGGGCGAGCGCGTGCCGACGCCCTTGTTGCGCATGCGGGCCGAGGATCTGCTCATCCAAGCCTTCCCGCAGGTGCTCGCCTGCCCCGAGACCTTGCCGTCGGGTGACGTGCCGGTGCCATGGGAGCATCCCATTGTCCGCCAGACGATCGAGGATTGCCTGCACGAAGCCATGGATTTCGACGGCTTCCTCGCGATGCTCGAGCGTCTGCGCTCGGGAGCGATCCGCCGCGTCGCGGTCGACACCTCCGAGCCCTCCGCGTTCGCGCGCGGCATCTTGAACGCGGCACCGTACGCGTTTCTCGACGACGCGCCGCTCGAGGAGCGGCGCACGCAGGCGGTGATCAGCCGCCGCTATCTCGATCCGGCCGCGGCCGACACGCTGGGCGCGCTCGATCCCGAGGCCGTCGCGCGCGTGCGCGAGGAGGCGTGGCCCGATCCTCGAAACGCCGAGGAGGTGCACGAAGCGCTGAGTTGGATGGGCTACGTGATCGACGCCGAGGCCGAGGCTTCGGGCTGGTCCGAGTGGCTCGACGACTTGCGCGCGGCAGGACGTGTCACCCAATGGGCCGAGCGCTGGCGCGCCACCGAGAGCGATGGCGATGCGAAGAACGCGCTGCGCGGCCGCCTCGAGGCCCTCGGGCCCGTCATCGTGGAGGGCGATGGCGAGCTCGTTCCTCTCGGCGAAGGGCACTGGCGCGAGATTCCCACGCTGCCACGTTCCGCCGAGCCCATGCTGCTCGCCCTCGAGAACGAAGGCGTCGTCCTGCGCTGCCGCCTGGACGGCAAGAACGCCTGGTGCGAGCGCCGCCTCCTCGCCCGCATCCGCCGCGACACGCTCGATCGCCTGCGCAAGGAGATCGAGCCCGTCACCGCGGCCGAGTTCTGGCGCTTCCTGGCCGCCTGGCAGCACGTCGATGAGTCGCGCCGGCTGGAGGGACCCGCGGGCGTGCTCGACGTGGTGCGCCAGCTCGCGGGCTTCGAGGTTCCGGCCTCGCGCTGGGAATCGGGTGTCTTGCCGGTGCGCGTGCGCGGCTATCGGCCCGAGTGGCTCGACGAGCTGACCCTGACCGGCGAAGTGGCGTGGGGACGATTGTGGGGCGCGGGCGACTCCCCCATCCGCACCACGCCCGTCTGCCTCTTCCCGCGCGAGCAGATGGACGCATGGCTCGCGTTTTCCGTTGCCTCCGAAGCCGACTCTCTGACTTCGTACGCGCGCGCCGTGCTCGACGCCCTGGATGCGCGCGGCGCCGTCTTCACGCGCGATCTCGAGCGCGCCTCGGGACTCTTGCCCGAGCCCTTCGAAGCCGGTCTCTCCCAGCTCATCGCGCGCGGCCTCGTGACCTGCGATTCGTTCGGCGGACTCCGTCGCTTGCTCGGGACCCCTTCCAAGCGCCGCGGCGCCATGCGGCGAGCGACTCTCTTCACTCCGGGCCGCTGGTCGCGGCTGGGCGCGGGCGAGCCCCAAGCGGCGCCGGCCGAGTTCGCGGCGGCGCGGCTCCTCGACCGCTATGGCGTGATGTTCCGCCAGCTGCTCGAGCGGGAGCGCCTGCCTGTGCCCTGGCGCGACTTGGTCCGCGTGTATCGACAGCTCGAGCTACGCGGGGAGATTCGCGGCGGGCGCTTCGTGCAGCGCTTCAGCGGCGAGCAGTTCGCGCGACCCGAGGCGGTGGAGCTATTGCGGCGCTTGCGCCGCACTCCGGCGGCCGTCGAGCCGGGCGAGCTGTGGGTCTCGGCCGCCGATCCGCTCAATCTCGATGGGATTCTGACGCCCGAGTCACGCG
>DATFWU010000250.1:0-11523 GCA_035259005.1 Candidatus Eiseniibacteriota bacterium | reverse complement strand
CGTCGGGTCCGAGCCCCACCACTTCGAGGGCCGCTCCCGCCGTGAGCGCGGACTCGAGTGCGGCGTCGGCCGCGACCCGCACCTCGAAGCCGCCGCGGCGATCCGCGGTCCAGGTGGCGAACGAGCCTTCCGGCGCTCCGCCGTTGCCGTGAGGCTTGGCCTCCGGCGGCTTGTTGCCGCGCAAGGCACAGCGCGCGCCCGGCCGCACGGCGCCCGGCCGATGGAATCCTCGCGGTACGGCGAGCTGCACGTAATCGAGCAGCGCGGGATCGCGGTGCAGGCGCGCGAGCGCCCATTCGAGAGACGAGCGCTGGAGCGAGAGCTTGACGCCGTCGAGCGTGGCCTCGCCCATGTCGCCCTCGAGGAAGAAATCGTCGGCGCCCGGCATCTCCCCCGCCGCCATGCGGTAGGCCACGCCGAGGAAGTCGCCGGTCAGGCTCTTGTTCGAGTTCATCAGATGCCAGTTGGCCGTGTGCTGGTCCTGGATCCTGGCCGCGTGGACGAGCGGCAAGCCCGGCTTCACCTGGCGCAGCAGCGAGGTCACGCGATAGCGCTCGCGCACGCCGGCGGGCACCGGCTCGGCCTCGAGGCGGCGCGCGTTCAGCTCGCGGTTTTGGCTCGCGAAATCGGGCGTGGCCAGCGCGTCCACTTCGCGTGCCCAGTCCTCGGTGATGGTGATGGCCATGGTGTTGCCCGAGGTCTTCTGCACGTCGTCGATGCCCATGCACGAGAGGAAGTCGAGGATCGAGTGCTGCCAGCACGACAGCGTGTTGACCGCCTCTTCGAACAGCTCCTCGGCGCCGCGCGCGGCCAGCGCCTGCTCGTAGGGCTTGGGATCGTCGCCTGCCAGGACGTCGGCGAACTCGGGCGCCAGCGAAAGCACGGCGAGGTGGGTGGCGGCGCCGCCGTTCGCGCCCAGGAGCACGGCCTCGTAGACCGCGGCCGCCGAAGCGATGGTGTCGGTGTCGCCGCCCACGCTCACGAGCTGGACGCGAGCACGGTCGAGCCGGTCCTTGAGGAACGCGTCGACGCGCGGGATGAGCCGGTAGCTCTTGAGCTCGCCCGAGTGGACCTGCACCACGGCCACGCCGGGCACGCGCACGGTCTCGGCGAGCGCCGCCCAGAAGCCGCCGTAGTAGCGCAGATACACGCTGAGCAAGAGATGCGGCCAGCGCGCGCGCAACCAAGCGGCATCGCCAGCCAGCCCCTCGTGCCACACGATCTCGGCGACGCGCGCCCGCGACAGCAAATCGGCCCAGGGCTCCGTGCCGGCGTCGCCGCGCTCGAGCCGCGCCAGATCGTCCGCCGTGAAGCGCGGCAGGATGTCCTCGGCGTACGGTGCCAGCGCTTCGGCGTGCGCGAGATAGCCGCGGGCCTGCACGACGACCAGCGTGCGCGTGCGCAGATCGTGCCCCGGATCCTCGGCGCGCACCGCGCGCAGGTAGGCGGTCTCGAGCGTGACGCCGTCGCCGAAGGGCAAGGGCCCGACCAGGATCGGCATGTCGAGCCGCACACTCGAGAGCTCGATGGTGCGCACGCCGCCCGCCTCGCGGAACCAGACCGCTGGCTCCTTGCGCACGAGATCCCAGGCCGTCGAGAACTCCTCGCGCAGGCCGTCGTTGGCCGGATGCGTGATGGCCGCGTGCGAGAAGTACGAACGCCACAGCCCGTAGTGCCACGCCGCGCCGAGGGTCAGCGGCTCGCGGCGGAAGCGCTCCTTGGCCGCCTTGTCGACGTCGAAGGCCTGGATCTCGAGCCGGGGCAGCTCGCGCGAGTTGCGCGAGAAGCGCTGCAGGAACCAGCGCCCGCGGCGGCCGCGCGGCATGGCCCAGAACGTGTCGTGTTCCATTCCCACTTGCGCGAGGAGCTTGGGCAGGAGAGCGCGCGCGGGTGAATCCGCGGTGACGCCGGGAGACTTCGGATCGACGACGAGCGCGAGCAGGTCTTCCCACACGCGGAGGAGCTTGGCCAGCTCCGGCGCGGGGAGATCGTTTCCCGCGATCTCGCGCGCCCAGCGCTCGAGGCCGACGGTCATCGTCCCACCTCCTCGCGAATCCACCTCGCCCAGTCGAGCGTCGGCGCTTCCATGACGCGCAACGTCTGTCCTCCGTTCAGATGGTTGGCCGGGCACACCTCGACGCACGTGCCGCAGCCGATGCAGCGCGACTGGTCGGTCACGATGAGGCGCGCGTCGTCGGCCTGGAATTCCAGGTTGGCCGACGTCGGACACACGGGCACGCAGGCGCCACAGTGGATGCAGGTGGCGGCCGGGCCGTCGTCGTTCTCGGCCCGCTGCAGGACGAAGCGCAGGGCGCCGGGCAACGAAGCCGGCGTGCGCTTCAAGTAGCCGCCGCCGCGGATGTGCAGGAAATCGCGCGCGTAGGCGGGCGAGGTGCGGATGCCGCCCAGGATCGCCAGCTGGCGCTCGCGGTCACGCGGGCGCGCCCCGTCCGAGGCGCGCTGCATCGCTTCGTAGAGAGGCAGGTGCGGAATGCCGGCTTGGCATACCTCTTCGCAATTGCCGCAGCGCATGCAGAGATCGAGGAGCACCGAGCCCGTGGGCCCCGGCTCCTTGCCCTCGGCCACGCGCTCGCCCAAGTGCGTGAGCATCTGCGGCAGGCGCACCGACGAATCGCGAAACACCGGACACACGCTGTTGCACTCGCCGCAGTTCACGCAGGTGCCGGCGCGCGCCGCGGCGGTGGCGGGCTCGAACGCGCCCGTCGCGGTGGGCGGCGCTTCCGGCGCGCTGCGCGCCGCGCGGCTCAGGGGACCGCGGCCGGCGAAAAGGAGTGCCCGGACGAGGCGGGCCAACGGGCGCAGGAAGGGCACCTCGTACACGAGACGAACCAGGCGCACGCCGGGAGCGAACCCGGCGCTCGCGAGCTTGCCCATGGCACCGCGGTAGCCGTCGCCAAAGTAAGCGCCGCGGCCGAGGATCCACGCCGGATCGGTCTTCTCCTTGAGATCGCGCAGGCGCTGGGCACGCTCGCGGCCGGCGGCGGCGCGGAAGTAACCGCTCTGCCAGCGCCCGAGCACGTAGGGCCGCCCCTCGAAGCGCTCCATGGCGAGATCGACGAGCGCCGGCGCGAGCAAGAGATCGAAGAGGAACGAGCCGCGCCGGTGATCGACCAGATAGCCCGCGATGACGAGCGCCGTGCCATCTCCAAGGTAATAGACCTCGGCGTCGAGATCGGCGCCCGCGCCCTGGGCCACGCCCGGGGCGGCGGCGAGGAAGCCGGGCACGCTCTCGGCCGGCATCACGATCTCAGCGGCCAGGAGACCTGGCCCCAGCCGCTTCACCGATTGCGGGCGGAAGCGCTCGGCCGCGAAGCGCACGCTCTCCGCGCCCGCGATGTCGGGGCGCGCCGGCGCGCGGCCGAGGGCGCGCACGAAGCCGCGCCCCGCGTCGGGCGAAGAGAAATCGATGTAGAGATACGCCGCGGGCTCGGCGGTGCTGCTCTCGGCCGTGGCGGCTCCGCATGCTTCGGGTCCGTGGAGTCCTCGCCACGGCAGGCCGGCGCCGGAAGAGAACACGCTCGGGCGCTGGCGCCAGGTGCGCGCGTCGTCGTCCGCCCACGCCTTGCGCGCGTGGTGAAGATGCGACGGTGACAGCCACTTCATGTTGAGCGGGTGCGGAAATCCCGTGCCGCACCACTTGCGCACCCACTCGACGAACGCGAACGAATCGCTCGCGCTCGCGAAGCCGAGCAGGAAGCAGGCAGGCTCGGGCAAGGGCTGGGTCTCGACCGCGAGCCGGGTGAGCACGGCCAGCTGGCCCTCGGTGCCACACAGATCGTCGAGCGAAAGCGGCGGCAGGCCGCGCTCGGCGAACCAGTCGCGCGCCTCGGGCCCCTCGAGGTGCGTGAAGCGCGTGCCCGACGTGTCGAAGACCACGAGCTCGAGATCGCGTCCGCGGAACAGGCGCACGACGTCGCCTGAAATCAGCACGCACTCGGCCCAGCGCACCGCGTCCCGGGCGCGTCCGCCCGAGTAGGCGTTGAGCCCGATGCCTCCGGTCGCGAACCAGCCGGCGAAGGTGCCACCGAGATTCGAGGTGTAGACGCGAAGCGCGACGCCGCGCGATCGGAGCTTCTCGTGCACCGGACGGAAGCGCGCGCCCGCGCCCAGCACGGCCAGTCCCTCGGACTCCAGGATCTCCACGGAATCGAGGCGCGTGAGGTCGAGCACCACACCCGCGGCCGCGGGCACCGAGCCCCCCATCGCCGTCGACCCCGCCCCGCGCAGCGTGACCGGAACGCCGGCCGCCTTCGCCCAGCGGAGCGCGCTCGCGACCTCGGTCGCCGACACCGGCTGGAAGACGACGTCGGGCGTCGCCTGGGTCAGCCGGTCGAGGAAGAAGGGACCGAGATAGACGTTCTGGTCCTTGCGATATTCGGAGCGCAGGAACGAATCGGTCAGCAGGCGCGCGTCGAGCGTGCGGAGGCTGTCGGGGTCGGTCGCGCCGGCGACTGCCTTGTGGAGGGTGATGGCGCGCGCGCGCGTCCACGGCGGGAGCGTGCGCTCCGCGACCGGACGCCCGCCGTCCACGTGGGCGTGCAGATCGGGGAACTTCTCGCGGATCGTCTCCCCACGCGGACCCGGAGGCGTCTCCAGGAACCGTTCCGGAGAAATCCCGATGTGGCTCGCCAAAAGTGAGCCTTGCGACATTCGTCTGGGCCCGAATCGAGAAGGTGAGGGAAGTCAGGGCGGCCCCCGAGACGGGGGACCGGGGACCGAGTACGTCAGTCCCGGTTGCCCTACCTTATCAGATGGAGCGCTGGGGCGTCAGCGGTCGGGGCCTGAGATCGTCCGGCGATGGGAGTCGGGCTGGCGATAGCTTGCGAACGCCTCGCGGCGCCTGCCCAGCGAGCTCACCAGGCCAACCACCTCGGCGTAGTCGCCGAGCGCGGTCTGCGATACGCCCTCGATGCGCGCGTCGGCGCTCGCCCAGGCCAGCACCCACTCCAGGTGGTTTCGCTGCGCGAGCTCGCCGAACGTCACCGGGCACACTCCGAATTCGAAGACCCAGGCTTTCTTGTGCGGGCCGAGAAAGCTCAGGAGCTGGGTGGCGCGATCGAGGCGCTCGGCGAAGAGGGTGGTGTCGCCGAATCCCGGGTGAAGCGCGAACCCGACGCGATCGACGGGTGAGGAATCGGCCGCCGCCCAGCGGAAAAGGTCGTAGCCCGAGGTGTCCGCGTCGTCGAGCCCGTAGGCGGCGACGAGAGTCGAGGAAGAGCCGGCGCGCACGCTCTCGGCCAGCGCCGTGATCGCCCAGCGCGACGAGTCGCGCGTCGTCGCGGTGCCGACGAGCTGGCTCGCGAAGATGGGATCGCCCACCACCACCTGCACGTCGGGATGAAAGCGGACGGCGAGATCGCGCTGTGCGGTCGCCAACACTTGCACGGCGAGCGAGCGCGACGGCAGGCCGCTGCGATACCACACGGACGGCGGCTGCAGCCACAGCACGAGCTTGCGCCCGTCGCCGCGCAAGCTCTGCGCGAAGCCGTCGAGCCGCGCCCACAGATCGCCCGGCGCGGCGATGGCGTCGCTCGATACGACCACCGTGGCGGCGTCCAAGCCCAGCTCGCGCACGTACCCGAGATCGCGATCGAACTCGCGCGCCGGCGGCTCGCGCGCCAGCGTCTCGAGCACGCGCGTCGAGCGCAGGAGCGGCTCGGCACGCGCGGCGGGCGCGGGCGCGCGATGGGCGCGCCATCCCGTGATCACCCGCGCGCTCTCGCGCCAGCCCCATAGAACGAGGACGACGGCGATGGCGCCGAGCACGAGCCACGCGCTCCACGCGGCCCTCGCCACGCCGCGTTCTTCGCGCGCCGGACGCGGCAGGACGGGCAGCGGCACGAAAGACGGAAACCAGAGCGCGGGCGTGAATGCGAAGTACTGCAGGTTGACGAGACTCAAAGACAAGGATTCGCCGGGCACGCCCACCGGCACGCCGAGATATGCCACCCAGCGTGTGGCCAGGGCCACGGCCAGGAGCCCGTTCATGGCCACGGCGATCCACGACCATGGGCGCCCCTCGCGCGCCACCCCGACCGCCGACCACGCGCACGCCGCCGCCGACAGCGGCAGCGCGGCCGAAAGCGCGTAGACGGCGGTCGCGGCCCCGAAGGCCGAGGTCGCCGTCATCCAGGTCAGTCCCAGGATGAGAAGCGCGAAGCCGGTGAGCGCCACGATGCGGCGCCGGCGCGCGAGCGCGGGCTCCTTGCGCCAGGCCGCGGCCGCCGTCGCGTTCCACAGCAGGACGGCCAGGAGGTAGAAGGTGTAGAGGGCGCTCATGTGCTAGCTTCCCCAGTGCATCGACTCTCCACCTCCGACCGGGATCCCTCTTCGATGAGCGCGGTACTCCTCGCCGAATCGGTCCACAAGAGTTACGGCGATTTCGTCGCCGTGAACGACGTCTCGCTCGAAGTGCGCGCCGGCGAGATCTTCGCTCTGCTCGGCCCCAACGGAGCCGGCAAGACCACGTTCCTGCGCATGGCGCTCGACATCCTGAAGCCGGATTCGGGCCGCCTCGAGGTGCTGGGGGCGGCTCCCTCGACCGAGCTCAAGAGCCGCATCGGCTACCTGCCCGAAGAACGCGGACTGTACCGCAAGCAGAAGGTGCGCCCTGTGCTCGAGTATTTCGGGCGCCTCAAGGGCTTGAAGGACGCCCAAGCCCGCGAGCGCGCGGCCACGCTCCTCGCCCGCCTCGGGCTCTCCGAGTGGGCGGACAGGAAGATCGGCGAGCTGTCCAAGGGCATGCAACAGAAAGTGCAAGTCTGCGCCGCCATCATCGGCCGGCCCGAGCTGCTGGTGCTCGACGAGCCGTTCAGCGGGCTCGACCCCGTCAACACGCGCCTGCTCGAAGAGGTCATCGAAGAAGAGAGAAAGAGCGGCGTCACCGTGATCCTGTGCACGCACCAGATCTCCAAGGTCGAGGAGTTCTGCGACCGGGCGTGCGTGCTGCACAAGGGACACGTCGTCCTCTACGGCGGCGTCGACGAGCTGATCCGCTCGCACTCCTCGGAAGCCTATGTGGTGCGCACGCGCGCCTCGCTCGAGGGCCTGCCGGGCGTGGCCTCGGTCGAGCGCGACGGACTCGAGACCGGCGCTCCGCTGCAGCGCGTGGTGCTTCAGCAGGGCTTCGCGGCCAACGATTTCCTGGCCGCCTTGGGCCGGCTCACCGAGCCGGTCGAATCGTTCAGCCGCGAGCGGCTTCCGCTGGAGGAAATCTTCATCCAGGTGGTCGAGTCCTCGGGTGAGTCGGTGCGCGATCTCCTGGCCGAGGGCAAGCGTGCCGAGCTCATCGAACAAGCCAAAGGAGCCTAGATGAGCCCGCGCACCTGGGTGATCGCCAAGCGCGAGTTCCTGTCCACGGTGACGCGCAAGGCCTATCTCTTCACGCTGGTTCTGGTCCCCCTGTGGGTCTCCTTCAGCTTCTCGATGGGCTCCATGTCGACGGCCTTTCTTTCCGAGAGCGGCAAGCAGACGCCGCGCCTGGTGGGCGTCGTGGATGGGGCCGGGATTCTGGGGCTGGCGCCCGGCGAGCGGGACACGCTGACGCGCGAGACGGCGATCGTGGCGCGCGAGGAGGGCGAGGACTCGAAGAAGTCGCGCGTCTTCATCGCCGAGACCTTCCCTTCGCTCGAGAGCGCGCAGCAGGCCTTTCAGAAGAACGAGATCTCGAACTTCCTCGTGGTCCCGGCCGACTATCTCGCCTCGGGCAAGCTCGACGAGTACCGGCGCTCGGGCGGCCTCTTCAGCCGCAGCACGTCCCCGCCCTGGGGACCGTGGCTGCGCGGACGTCTCTTGCGCGGTCGCGTCGATCCCACGATCGTGGCCCGCGTGCAGGAGCCAGCCGAGACCTCGACCCACGTGCCGGACGATCACGGCGGCTTCAAGATCTTCCACGCCGCCGACGAGGTGGGTTCGTTCCTGGTTCCCTTCGGCTTCGCCATGCTCATGTTCACGACCG
The DNA here is from genome assembly GCA_035259005.1 of Candidatus Eiseniibacteriota bacterium. Lineage (GTDB taxonomy): Bacteria > Eisenbacteria > RBG-16-71-46 > RBG-16-71-46 > DASYSL01 > DASYSL01. The sequence goes on along the minus strand of DATFWU010000250.1, from coordinate 3,545 downwards.
TGTTCACCTCGGCCGGCTATCTCTTGCAAGGACTCGGCGAGGAGAAGGAATCGCGCATCCTGGAGTCGTTGCTCTCGTCGGTCACGGCCGACGAGCTCATGCGTGGCAAGCTGCTCGGGCTCGGCGGCGCGGGACTGCTCATGGGCCTCACCTGGGGCACGATCGGCCTGAGCGTGATCGTCGCCATGGCGCCGGTCTTCCTGCCACCGCCGTCGACCCTGGCCCTGCTCTTCGTCTATTTCGTCCTCGGCTACATCCTGTTCGGCGCGCTCGCCCTCGGGCTGGGCTCGCTCGTCAACAGCTATCAGGAGTCGACGACCATTTCGGCCATCCTCTCGGGCACCGCCGCTTTGCCCATGCTCTTCGGGCTCTCGTTCCTGACCGAGCAGGGCGCCTCCCACCCGGTGGCGCGCGCGCTCTCCTTGTTCCCGCTCACCGCCCCCATCTCGATGGCCATGCGGCTCTCGCAGGGCAGCGTGCCGTGGTGGGAGATCGCCCTTTCGCTCGGCATCCTGGCGCTCGCCGGCTGGTTCGTCCTGCGCGCGGCCTCGCGCGTGTTCCGCGTGGCGCTCTTGTTGTATGGCAAGACATGGAACCTGCCCGAGATCTTGCGGTGGGTGAGGCAGGCGTAGGGATCGCGCCGCTCCTCGCTGGACTCCGATTTGACAGGCCCGCCGCAAGCTTCCTACATTCCATCACCCGTCGGGAGTCCGACCCGATGTCCCTGTCGGTGAGTCCGGCGAGCCCGGGGCCAACACGGAGGTGCGGATGGCGGCGATCAATCAGGGCCGAGTCTGGCTCGGCGCACTGGTGGGCGGCATCGTCTGGTGGCTGTGGAGCTACGGCGTGAACACGGCCATGCTTGGCAAGCTCTACGCCCAAGCACAACAGAACGGCCAGCTTCTCGCGCAACCCCGCTACAACCTCTTCATCCTCTACTGGCTCGTCACGCTCGTCATCCTGTCGGCGGTGATGGCGCGACTCTACGGTCACCTGCGCCAGACCATGGGTCCCGGTCCCAAGACCGCGCTCAAGATCGGCCTCATGCTGGGATTCGCCGCCGGCTTCCCGCTGTCCCTGAGCATGGCGACCTGGGGGACGTTCCCCCGCACGATGCCGCTGTGGTGGTGTCTCGATCTCTGGGTAGGCGCCTGCGTCTCGGCGGTGATCTCGGGCTGGCTGTACAAGGAGCCCAAGACCGCCTAGTTCGGCGGTAGGAATTGGGGCGGCGGGTCGCGCCGAGGGCGCGGTTTCGCCGCCCTTCTTGTTCTCAGGGTGTTACCTGAGGTGACGACCGCGTGGCGGTTTGTGTCAGGCAAAATGGACACACGAGGCCGAGCACCCTTAAGCGCCCACCGCGCTAATTCGTTGCCTTACGTTTGGATGACAACGAGTTTGCACGGCCTGTGAAACTGGTACGGGGGTTGCACGTATCTTAGGGGTGTAGCGCTCGTCGTCGAGGCCCCCGGGCTTTGTCGGATGAGCCGGTGAGGGTAACGCCCACTACCCACGGATCGCGAGACCTGACCTTTCCTAGATCCAGGGCGCTGCCTATCGGGCCACCGGTTCCGTTCGCAGGGGGCTGAGACGAGAGCGCTACACTCTTTTTTGGAGCGCTTTTTTGGGAAAGGCCGCGCCATATGGAAGACCGTCTCGAGAAGCTCCGCGACCTGGCGCACAGCGAGCCCGACGACGCGCTGGCGCAGTTCCTCCTCGGACGCGAAGCCAGCGGGCAGGGCCTGCACGAAGAAGCCCGCGCCGCCTTCGCGGCCGCGGTCGCGATCGATCCGCACTACACCGCCGCCTACCGCCACTGGGGAAACGCCCTCGAAGCGCTGGCTCGCTACGACGAAGCCGCCGTTGTCTACGCGCGCGGGACGCGCGTCGCCGAGCGCTCGGGCGACCTGCAGGCGGGCAAGGAGATGGGCGCCTTTCTCAAGCGCCTGGAGCGTGAGCGGGGCGTAAAGCCGCCGGACGAAGCCCCCTAGCTCATCGGCTTGATCAGGCGGTTCGCCACCAGGCTCAAGATCAAGAGCGCCACCCCGATCGCCCAGGCCCAGTCGCGGGCGCGCGGCTCGCCCGGGAAGACGAGCATGGCGAGGACGAGCGCGATCATGCCGCCGAACAGGGTGACGAGGCGCACCCAGCGCACGAGGCGCGCGGAGTCTTCCTCGTTCAAGCCGCCTGCTCCCTCACCTTGACGACGACCACCGTGAGGTCGTCGGCCATCTGCAGCCCCTTCGAAAACTTGAGCACTTCCTGGCAGATGCGGTCGCCGATGGCGCGAGCGTCGCCGCCGCGCGCCTCCTTGAGGAGCGCGATCAGGCGCTCCTCCCCGAATTGCCCTTTATGGCGATCCTCGGCCTCGGTCACGCCGTCGGTGAAGAGAACGATGACGTCGCCCGGGCGCAAATCGACCACACCCTCCTCGTAGGTCGCGTGCGGGAAGATGCCGAGCAGGAGGCCGCCCGTCTCGAGCTGCTCGAGCGTGCCGTCGGCGCGCAGCAAGTAAGGCGGGTTGTGGCCGGCGTTCGAGTAGCGCAGGCGGGACGTGCCCGGCTCGAGCGCGCCGTAGAAGAACGTGACGAACTTGCTCGAGCCCTCCATCGATTCCATGAGCAGGCGGTTGGCCCGCTCCGGCACCTCGGGCACCGTGACCTCGTGCGAGGTCTCGCCGCGCAGCGTGGCCTGGAGCTTGGACATGAGGAGCGCGGCGGGCACGCCCTTTCCCGCCACGTCGCCGATGGCCAGCGCGATGCGCCCGTCGGCAAGCGTGTAGTAATCGAAGTAGTCGCCCCCCACCGCGTAACAGGGAAGATTGATCCCGCTGACCTCGAGACCGCCAGCCGTGAGCGGCTGCTTGGGCAAGAGGTCCTGCTGCACGCGCCGCGCCACCGCCAGCTCCTGCTCGACGGCGCGACGCTCGTGGTCACGCACCACGTAGGCGCGCAGCATGACGCCGACCGAAAGGCTCAGAACCAGAAAGAGCGGCGGCACGAGCGACATCTGGATGCCGAAGAAGACGAGAACCCAGGCCAGGGCCACGAGCCCGAGCAGGAATCCCACCGCGACCACGGCGAGCGCGCCGGGCGCCAGCGCCGGCAGCCAGAGAGCCAAGCCCAGGGCGATGGCGCCCAGTCCCAGCGTCTCGTAGCCGTGCGGGATCGTGTGCAGGAAATCGCGCCGCAAGATCGAGTTCACGACGCTCACGTGCGCCAAGGCGAGCGGGAAGGTGTCGGAGAAGGGCGTGGGTCCAACGTCCGCCGCCATCTGGCGAAAGGCGGTGCTGCACACGAGGACCACCTTGCCGCGAAATGCATTCGTATCGAGCAGCGTATCCGGAACGGGCAAGTTGATCGGAAGGTACCCGGCTGCTTCCACGACCCGGTCGAACGGGAAGTAGTGGTTAGCGAAGGCATTCTGATCGCCGGGGAAATTGATCAGTGCCCGCCCGTACTGATCCACCGGGATGGCGGTGGTGCCGCGGCTCGTTTCGAGCAGAAGATGGCCCTCGCGAAACGGGTTCCCCGGCTCGAAGCGCGCCT
>DATFWU010000249.1:0-3467 GCA_035259005.1 Candidatus Eiseniibacteriota bacterium | reverse complement strand
CACGCCCGCACCAAGGAGACGCGAGTCATCGGCGAGCACGAGGTCATCGTGCTCGAGGGCATTCTCATTTTCTGGGATCCCGAGATGCGCGATCTCATGGACATCAAGGTGTTCATCGACGCTGACGCCGACGTGCGCTTCATCCGCCGCCTGCAGCGCGACATTCACGAGCGCGGGCGCTCGGCCGACTCGGTCATTCGCCAATACCAGGAGAGCGTGCGCCCCATGCACCTGCAGTTCGTCGAGCCGACCAAGCGCTACGCCGACATCATCCTGCCCGAAGGCGGCCACAACCGCGTGGCCATCGACTTGCTCAAGGTGAAAATCAAGGACCTGCTGCGCGAGCGGGGAGCTCTGTAGCCGTGAGAAACAAGTTCTTCCTGATCACGCCGCTGCTCCTGATCGCCTCCCACGGCGAGCTCCGCGTTTGGGATCTGAACCTGCCTGGAAAAGCTCCGCGACAGGTGGCGAAAAAGGCGGACGGCTCGACCGCACGCTGGGCGCCGCGTGGTGATGTTTTCTGCGTGGAGGATCCGGTCACTCACAGCCCGCACGTGGGCCGGATCCGATTCGAGCCGGCGCGAGCCGCCAGGTAGCAACGCCTGTGCGCGCCGAGACTCCGAAGTGCTACGCTCGGGCCCGAATCGAACACCGCGCGCCCTCCGGGGCCCGCGCCTTTGGAAAGGAACGCCCCCGTGAATGAAGCCCGGCCCCAAGCCACCGGCTGGATCGAAGTCATCTGCGGCTCGATGTACAGCGGCAAGACCGAGGAATTGATCCGCCGGCTGCGCCGCGCGCAGATCGCGCGCCAGCGCGTGGAGATCTTCAAGCCGTCGATCGACGAGCGCTACGCGCGCGACCAGATCGTCTCGCACAGCATGCAGACCATCCCGTCGCGCACCATCAAGATGGCCGAGGAAATCCTTCAGTACGCCGACGAGGCGCAGGTGATCGGCATCGACGAGGGCCAGTTCCTCGGGCCCAAGCTGCCCGAGGTGTGCGAGCGGCTCGCCAACCGCGGTAAGCGCGTGATCGTGGCCGGGCTCGACCAGGATTTCCGTGGACGTCCGTTCGATCCCATGCCCGAGCTTCTCGCCATCGCCGAGTACATCACCAAGACGCTCGCCATTTGCGTGGTGTGCGGCGCGCCCGCCAATCGCACCTATCGCACGGCGCCGGATGTCGATGAGCGCGTCGTGGTCGGCGGCACCGAGCTGTATGAAGCGCGCTGCCGTCTGTGCTTCCAGACTCAGGCCCCCAAGCCGGCGGACGCGCCCGAGCCTCGCGCGCGCGTGGCCGGTCGCTAACTCTGTCGGAAATCGGGAGGAATCGCATGCGCCGCCTGGTGTCCCTGTGGGTCGCCGCCACGATCGTGCTCGTCGGTTGCGCCAAGAAGACGGAGCAGCCGGCCGCCAAGCCTGCCTCGTTCAAGGTGGGCCTCGTGTTCGACGTCGGCGGACGCGGGGACAAGAGCTTCAACGACGCGGCCTACGCGGGGCTCGATTCGGCGAAGCAGGCGCTCGGCATCGACTTCGAGGTCAACGAGCCGGGCGAAGGCGGCGATCGCGAGTCGGCCCTGCGCCAGTTCGCCTCGACCAGCGACAGCATCATCTTCGGCGTCGGATTTCTCTTTTCGGATGACGTGAAGACGGTGGCCAAGGACTTCCCCAACAAGAAATTCGCCTGCATCGACATGAACGTGGCGCCGGGAGAAACCCTGCCGCCCAACGTGGTGGCGCTCAAGTTCAAGGAAGAGGAAGGCAGCTATCTCGTGGGCGCGCTCTCCGGACTCCTCACCAAGACGCACACCGTGGGCTTCCTCGGCGGCATGCAGATCCCGCTCATCAAGAAGTTCGAGGCCGGCTACAAGGCCGGCGTGGCCAAGGTCTCCCCGCGGACCAAGGTGCTGGTGAAGTACGCGGGCGCCACCGGCCAGGCGTTCAAGGATCCGACCAAGGGCAAGGAGCTGGGTCTCGCCATGTACGGTGACGGCGCCGACATCGTCTTTCACGCCTCGGGCTCGACCGGGCTCGGGCTCTTCGAAGCGGCCAAGGAGAAGAACGCGCTCGCCATCGGCGTCGACTCCGATCAGAACGACGCCATGCCGGGCCACGTGCTCACCTCCATGGTGAAGCGCGTCGACGTGGCCGTCTTCCAGACCATCAAGCAGACGATGGACGGGCAGTTCCCGGGCGGGCAGGCGCGGATCTACGGCCTCAGGGACAACGGCGTGGGCTACGTGTATGACGCACGCAATGCGAATCTCATTCCGGCCAACGTGAAGGCGACCGTAGACAGCCTGGGCCGCGAGATCGTGGCGGGGCGAATCAGCGTGCCTTCCGAATAATGGGGCTCGATCAGAGAAGCATCCCGCCGGCCAGCATGTAACCCTCGAACGACCCCACCGGTTTCGCCGACATCCAGGCCCCGAAGAACTCCGTCTTGAGGCCCGCGTCGAAAAGCGCGCCGAGCGCTCCGGCGTTGACGCCCGGGACCACGACGAACATCTCCTTCGCCTTCATCGCCCGCGCCGCTTCCTTGACTGCCCAGGCGAGTCCGGCGCTCCAGCGGGGATCCACCACCCCCGCGGGCCCCACGCGTCCCTTGGGGTTGACGATGGCGTAGCCGATCGCCCTTCGCTTCGCCCGCGCGAGGAAGAACCGGGCGCCCGGAAGGCTCATCACGTAACGAATGTCGGCATCCCGACGAGCGCCGCGAAACGTGCGGTCGAAGCGCGCGGCGATGGCGAGCATCCGGGGGGAGATCCTGCCCGGCATTCCGACCTGCGAGAGCTCGACGGGGAGCTTCGGACGTGGCGACGGCTTGGGCTCTCCCTTGAGCATGTAGAACATGCCGCGCGGCCGCATGCCGAACTTGAGATAGAGCACCTGGGCGCGCGTGTCGAGAGACGCGTACACGCAGCGCACCGCCGACGCCTTGGGCTTGGGGCCCTCGAAGGCTCGCGTCAGCACGCGGCGGCCGACGCCTTGACTCTGCAGTCCGGGCAGCGTCCAGAACATGGAGAGGAAGTGCGTGTCGCCGCGCACGATCGTGGTGGCGAAGGCGACGACGCGCCCGCCCTTCACGGCCACGTGGAATCCCCTGGGGTCGGTGCGTTGGAGGTGGACCAGCGCAGGCACGATGTCTCGAGGCCGCTGTCGGGACGGCGTGTTGCCCATCCGGCGCGCGAGATCTCGCGAGGACCGCACGAAGACACGCGCACAGCTCAACATGTCGGCCGGGCGCGCCCGGCGGTAGGTGATGGAGCGCGCGCTCAGCTGGGCGGGCCGCTCGTGTCGGTCGCGGCGGGCTGCGGGGTCGCGCCTTCCAGCTCGATGTCGGTGAAGCGATCCACGTTCCAGAAGAAGAGCTTCTGGCGGCCGTCGGGGCGCGTGTAGACCACGCCCTCGACGGGAACCAGGAGGTTCTGGCCGTCGAGATTCACCGAGTACTCGTTCTTGTGGCTC
>DATFWU010000248.1:0-10496 GCA_035259005.1 Candidatus Eiseniibacteriota bacterium | reverse complement strand
GACTTTCCCGCCCCGCTCGCGCCGTCGACGGCGACGAGAATGGGCGCTCCGCGACGAGACAGAGCGTGGGTCGCGGCCGCCGCGACCAGGCGGGAGGCAGCCTCGAGGCCTCTCACTTGCTTTGTCATGCAATCTCACAGTTGTCTATCAAATTAATCGACGCAGTAGCTCATCCATCGTGATCACGTCCAGCAAGTTGTGATGGAACACAGGAATGAGGCGATCCCCGCCGCCGTTGCGAACGTAGGCATGATAGAGGCCGGGCACCTCATCTCCGGGAACGTCCCCCGAGCGACGCCTCTGGCAAATGTAGGCCTCCAGGGTGGTCAATCGGCAGTTGGGCACCTTGCCCTTCCAAGCTGCGCGGGAGTGGTGCAGGAGATCAGCGTGGATGGGCGGCACGGCGACCGTCACCAGATGCCGGGCCGCCCGCTCCCGCAAGAGGGGCACGTCGAAGCTCTTGCCGTTGAACGTGACCACGGCGTCCGCCGCGCTCAAGTCCTCCGACAGCCGCTCGATGAGCGCGGCCTCTTCTCCATAGTGCCGGGCGAAGTACTGCTTGAGAACGTAATCCTCTCCCGTCCACCGCATGGTTCCCGCGAGGAAGATGCACGAGCTACCGAGACCGCCCGTCTCCAAGTCGAGATAGACTACGCGCTCGAATGGCACCCGCAGCAAACGCTCCAGCTCATCGTGGAGCACCTCGGGCGTCAGTGTCTCGGCCTCCTCGAACGCCTCGCCTGTCTCGGGATTCAGCTCCCAGCGCCAAGGGTCGGGATCGGCCTCCAACATCCAGTTCGGCCCCGGTCGCACCTTCGTCCGCTGCCCGCGCTTGGGCTTGGCCCAGCGCCCCGGCGAGCGCTCGATGCCCGAGCGAAAGCGCTCATGCAGGAACACACGGCCGAATGGGCTCGTAAGCTCGCCGCCGGGAAGGATCTCCTCGACCCCCACCCGCACCTGGCTTCGCGCCCCCGGCTCGGCCGCCACAGAGGGCTCGGCCCCAACCCCCTCGTTCCGCCGCCGGGTGATCTCGGCGAGGCGACGAAGCAGCGACCCGGAGCGCGGCTCGGCGTTGCGAATCACCGCACGAGCTCGCCGAGCAGAAAGATCGCCGCCGCCTTGTCGGGCATCGGCCAGCCGCTGCCCAAGTCCGGATCCTGCTGTTGCGCGGGCCGCAAGATGGGAAGCCCGACGCACGAGGGGCAGCCGCGCTCGCACGGGCACTCGGTCACGATCTCCCGGCAGGCGCGCAGCAACTCATCGAAGCGATGGAACGCCTGCTCGCAGAACCCGAGTCCGCCCGGGTAGCGGTCGTACAAGAAGATCGCCGCCTGCCCGAGATTCTTGTGGTCGACGACCCCACCCACGTCCTCGGGCTCGCACATGGCGAGAAGTGGCAGCACGGTGACCGCCAGATTGCGCACGCCGGCCAGGGCTTCGACCGGCTTGAAGCCCGCGGCACTCAGGCGGCTTCGAATCTCGCGCGCGGGCGCGAGCCACGTCGACACGGTCTCGAGCTTGAGTCGGGGCAAGTCGAGCGGCGTGTAGCCGATCGAGTCGAGCGTGTAGAAGCGAATCTTCTTCATGCCCACCGTCGCCCACGACACGGTCACTGGCCCGAGCGTGAGCGGCTGGCCGGCCACTTCCGTGTGCGCGCTCTCGCCGCGCACCAGGAGATTCGTGTCGAGCACCGGCTGCGTGTAGTAGTCGGTCACGCGCGGCTCGACCAGGGCCGTCTTCTGCTCGAGGTCGAGCTGGCGCACGTAGTACGACTCGCCCTCGTGCAAGTAGATGGCGCCCGGGTATACGAGCTCGGGTGCCGAGATCGCGTCCACCGTGCCCACGACGGCGTTCTCACGCGTCGTGTCCACGATGGTGAAGGTGTCGTCCGACAAGGTGCGCAAGCTCACGCGCGCCGCCGGAAATTCCGACGACGCCCAGTAGCCGCGCCCGTCCAGCGTGCGCAACTGACCATCTTCTTCGAGAGCCGTGTGCACGTCGGTCGTGCCCGGGCCGAAGAGATCGCGGTCGGCGGGTGCCAGCGGCAGCTCGTAGGCCGCGCACGCCAGGTGCGAGGCCAGCAAGTAGGGATTGCCGGGATCGATCACCGCCGCTTCTGGCGATTGGCCGAAGAAGTGCTCGGGATGGCGCATCAGGTACTGATCGACGGGATCGTCGTAGGCCACGATCAAAGCGAGCGCGGGATCGCCCTGGCGTCCGGCGCGTCCCACTTGCTGCCAGGTCGAGGCCACGGTGGGCGGAAAGCCAACGAGCACGGAAGCGTCGAGCGAGCCCACGTCGATCCCCAGCTCGAGGGCGTTGGTCGAGATCACGCCGGCCAGCTCGCCCGAGAAGAGCGCGCGCTCGATGGCGCGCCGCTCTTCCGGAAGAAAGCCGGCGCGATAGGGCCGGATGCGATCGGCGAGCGCGGGCGCGGTCTCCACCAGGCGCTCGCGCGCGTAGCGATAGATGAGCTCGGCCACCACGCGGGCCTTGGTGAACAAGATGGTTTGCGCGCCCGAGCCGAGACAAGCAGCGAACAGCTTCGTGCCTTCCACGTTGGACGAGTGACGCTCGACGCCCGAGCGATCCAGGGCACGCGGATTCCAGAACGCCACCGTGCGTGCGCCGCGGGGCGAGCCGTCTTCGTCGACCACGTCCACCCGGCGCCCGAGCAGCCGCTCTGCGTGCTCACTCGGATTGCGCACCGTGGCCGAGCAGAAGAGGAAGACGGGATCGGCGCCGTAGTGGCGGCACACGCGCAAGAGCCGCCGCAAGACGAGTGCCAGGTGTGACCCGAACACGCCGCGATAGACGTGCATCTCGTCGACCACGACGTAGCGAAGCCCGCCGAAGAAGCGCGCCCACTTGGCGTGATACGGCAGGATGCCCTGGTGCAGCATGTCGGGGTTGGTGAGCAACAGATTGGCGTTCTCGCGCAGCTTGCGGCGTGCGGCCTGCGACGTGTCGCCGTCGTAGACGCCGAAGCGCACGGACTCGCGCAGTCCCGGCCGCCCTCCCGCGCCGCGCTCCGGCCCGGCTTCGACGAAGCGCAGAAGCGAGCGCATCTGATCCTGCGAGAGCGCCTTGGTCGGAAAGAGATAGAGCGCGGTGGCCTCGGCGTCGCCCAGCAACCGCTCGAGCACCGGCAAGTGATAGCAGAGCGACTTGCCGCTCGCCGTTCCGGTCACGACGCAGGTCGAGCGGCCGGAGCGCGCGCCGTCGACCGCGGCCGCCTGGTGCGAGTACAAGCGCTCGACACCGAGCGCCGCCAGCGCCTGCGCGAGCTCGGGCGGAAGGGCACGCGCCGGTGTGGCGTAGCGCGCGGCGCGCGCCGGCAAGCGCTCGACGTGGGCCAGATACCCGCCCGATTCGGGATCGGCCGCGAGCCGCGCCAGCAGCGTGTCGAAATCCGGGCGGGCCGACTTGCTCGTTTGTGCAGTGAATGGCGCAGCCGATTCGAAGAGCGGAAGCACTTTCATCGCGCCATCCTCAGTCGAGCTTGAAGGTCGTGGCCGAGATCGAAGTGATGACGAAGCCCGAATCGCCGGGGGCGGCGAGCACGCGGTAGGCGCCGTCTTCGCCGTGTAGATAGATCTGATCGAGGCTCGACGCGGCCGAGCCGGGCGCGATGCGCCAGCGTCCCGACGAAGCGCGGCGGTCGAGCCCCAACGCGCGAGCTTGACTGACGACGTCGGCGTTCGCCGCATAGGCGAACATGCCGTGCTCGTCCCCCGCGGCCAATGCTTCGATCAAGTGCACGAACGCGGCGTAGGGCGAATCCTGCGCGCGCCGGCCCTCGACTACCAAGGCGGCGCCGTCGATGCGATACATGACGTCGCCCTGCAAGTGCGGGCAGGACGCGCATTCGTCGAACAGCGGATTGGGAAGCACGGCACTGGTCACGGCGACGCGCGGCGCCGGTTTGCCGGGGACGCGCACGATCTCGACGTCGGGCGAGCCCACGCCCGAAAGCCCCCAATTGCCCTCGGGCTCGAGCACCGCGGTCGAGTCGGAGGTTGGCACGCGGAAGAGCCAGGCGGCGGGCTGCGGCCCGGCGGGACTGCGCCGGCGCCCGGTGATGAGGAGCCTCCGCCCCGCCGAATCCGGCCACACCGCCATCTGGAACGTGCTGCGGAAAGGCTCGGGATCGATCGGCCGCATAGCGCCGCTGCGCGCGTTTACGAGCCACGCGAAGTCCGCCGCGGTGTCGCGCTTGGGGCCGGACGCGAGCACGAGCCACGGGGTCTCGCCAGGCTGGAGCTCGCGCACCTCGGCGATCAAGCCGCGCTGTTGCAGAGCGCCCTCGAGATCGGCGACTTGCCATCCCGTCACGGGACGCTCGCGCGACAGCACCTCGGCGAGCAGACGCTGGACGGCGACCTGCACGTCGGCGCCGAGCGCGCCCGGGTTCGTGCTGTCCGCCGCGGCGGCGGCGTACTTCTGCTCGACCACGAGCGCCAGCGCCTCGGCCGAATCGGAAGGAGCTTGCCCGGGCACGTGGCCCGATTGCGAGGAGCGCGAGCACGAGCCCGAGCCGAGCGCCACGGCGGCGCCGAGCGCGAGCCCGAGCGCTCGCACGACGAAATAGAATCGCGCGCTTCTAGCGGCCACCGGCCTTGGCGCCCTTCGGGGGCGTCGTGTGCGCGCGCGGGGCCGTGTGCGGCGGGACTTGCGCGGCGCGTGTCGTGTCCGGCTCGCCGCCGCCCGAGGACAGGGTCACGATGTCGTCGATCAGCCAGTGGCCTTGATTGCTCGCGAAGCGCACCTCGAGCACCGAGTCGTACTTGCCCTGCGGTCCATATTGAAAGCGCAATCGATCGGGCCAGCGCGTCGCGCCGCGCGGCGCGATGGCGCGAAACACTCCTTTGCGGTGGAGATGCACCCATCCCAGCTCGCGCGACTTCTCGAGCACGGCCGGATGGGTGACCAGGCTCTGCGCGATCGCTTCCTTGCCCGTGGCCAGGGAGCGGACGAAGAGCACGAGCGTGGCGAAAGGCGTGGCCACCGTGCGCTGGTCGTAGAGCTCGAAGCCGCGCTCCAGCGTGAACGTCCGCTCGGTCAGGAGCTCCGGACAGCCGACCTCATTGCAAGGAACGAACATGGTGTCGGGCGCGCCGCGCACCCACGAGATGATCTCGGGGATGTCGTCGCCGTCGAGATCGACGAAGGTGGCCGTGCCCTTGCCGCCGAAGTCGACGTCGACGTCGGCTTGTATGGGCTGCCACCCGGCCCCGGTCGGGATCATGCTCAGGAGGATGAACAAGGGCGCGCGGTCGTAGTCGCGTCCCATGGTGTAGAGGATGCCCGCCTGCCACGGTGTCTGCTGACGGCCGGTCCACCATACGCGAAGCGCAGGGTCGTGTCCGCCCTTGAGGTTGATGGGCTGCGAGCGCACTTCGTCGCCGCGGAACCAATAGAGGTAGCCGAGCTGCGCGTAGTCGTCGTGCGACGGATTGGAGAACAGAACGAAAGAAAACGCCGGATACTCACGGTCCGAGACCACGCTTCCCTTGAGCTTGAGCGAATCGAGAAAGGCCTCGAGCCCTCCGGCCGCCGCCATGCCGTGCGGGCCGAGCGTGTGGAAGTACGCTTTGGCGACCTTGTCGACCCAGCGGTAGGCGACCACTTCGCGCTCGCTCAGCTCGGGGCTGTTCGATTCGGCGAGCAGATTTCGCCCTTCGATCGCCCACTGGGTGACCGAGTCGGTGTTGGCGGGATGCCACGGCTTGGGCAGAAAGCTCGAAGACTGCGCGCGGGCTCCCGGTGCCAAGACCAAGGACAGCGTGAGCGCGAGTACGGTGGCAAGAGCGAACTGCTGGGGCGCGGAACGCATCAACTCAGGTCTCCTTGCATCATGTCCATCATGAGTCGGGCGTTGCGCGCCGCCTGGCCTGCATGACAATTGTTGAAGAACACGTACGTCTTCTTGGCTCTCTCGGCCAGCTCGCGGATCTTCTCCTGCCACTCCTTCAGCTCCTCCGGACGGTAATCGTAGTCGTAGCGGTCGCCTTCCTTGCCCCACCAGTTCTTCGCGTTGCGGCCGTGGAACCGAACGTACGCCACGTCGGTCGTGAGCCGCGCCACGGGAGGCACCAAGCCCTCCAAAGACGGCTCGTCGACGCAACAATAGCCGATGCCCTGGCCGGCGAGCGAATCGAAGACTTCGTCCTTCACCCAGGACTCGTGGCGGAACTCGACGAAGATCGGAAGGCCGGCGAAGCGCTGGCGCATGTCGGCCAGATGCCGCTCGGCTTCCGGCGTGCGCCGGAAACGCCAGGGAAACTGGGCCAGGATGCCCTCGAAGCGCCCCGCCTCCTGGAGCGGCTCGATGGCGCGCAGGAAGTCGTCGTAGGCGGCCGGTGGGGTGTCCTCCTCGTGCGTCATGCTCTGGTGCGCCTTGACTACGAAATCGAAGTCCGGGGGCGCCTTCTCGAGAAGCTGCGCGAAGGTGCGCGCCTGGGGAATGCCGTAATAAGTGGAGTTGATCTCCACGGTGGGAAAGTAGCGGGCGTAGAAGGAGAGCCGGCGCGACGAGGGAAGCCCGCGCGGATAGAACGCGCCATCCCAGTCGGGAAACGAGAAGCCCGAGGTCCCGATCCGCACCGGATGTCCGGCCACCTGGGTCACGCGCTGGCCGGGGGCGGGCAGCGGGAGCGGCAAGGTCTCGGTGCCGGGAGGTCCGCCTTCTCCCCAAAGAGAGGGCTGGCGGTCGAAAGCGTTCATGCCAGGTTCCGTGGCGGGTCGCGAGCGGGATTGAGAGAGCGATCGACCGGCTCGGTTCGGTTTCCCATCCGGAGCGAGACCGCGCGCAGGAGGGAGGATTCCCCGAAGCGGTCTCTGGCCCGGTCGACGGCCTTCACCATCTTACGATAGCGGCGATCCTCGGCGAACAGCGGACGGTGCGCGGCTCCCTTCCAGGGCACGAGCTCGGCCATGCTGACGCCGAGGAGCCGCACCGGCTTTCCATTCCAGTGCGCGCGCAAGAGCAGGCGCGCCCAGTGCGCGACCGCACGCGGCTCGTCCGTGTATTCCTCGAGCGCGTGCTGGCGGGTGCGCGTCTTGAAATCGGAGGTGCGGATCTTGAGGACCACGGTTCTCCCGAGATAGCACTCCTTGCGCATCCGGCGCGTCACCTGATCGGAGAGCGTGACCAGGAGCGCTTCGAGCGCTTCGCGATGATCCTCGTCGCGATCGAGCGTGTGCTCGTGCCCCATCGATTTGTTCGCGATCCCCTGAAAATAGGGAACCACTGCCGATTCGTCCTCGCCGCGCGCGGCGAAGCGAAGGCGTGGTCCGTTCACCCCGAAGGTGGCGGAGAGAAGCGCTTCGGGCGCGTGGGCGAGATCGCTTAAGGTGACGATCCCGATGCTCTTGAGCGCATGCTCCGTCTGCTCGCCGATGCCCCACAGGGCCGAGACCGGCTGCGGCCAGAAATGCTTTCGATACGATTCGACGGTGAGCGAGGTGAAGCCGCGCGGCTTGCGGATCGAGGACCCCATCTTGGCGATGAGCTTGTTGGGCCCCAGGCCGATCGAGCAGGTGAGGGAGAAGCGGCTCTCGACGCGCCGCTGTAGCTCGAGCGCCGCGCGGGGAGCGCGATCGCCGTCGTGCGAGGTGCCCTGCAGGTCGAGGAAGGCCTCGTCGATGCTCATGGGCTCGACCAGGGGAGAGAACTCTTTCAGCACCTCGAGAATGCGATGCGAGAGCGCGACGTACTTGGACGGATCACCCGGGACCAGCTCGGCGTGCGGGCAGAGCCGCCGGGCCGTGTCTACCGGCATGCCAGCCTTCACGCCGAACGGGCGCGCCTCGTAGGAGGCGGCCGCGACCACGCTGCGGCCATCCGGATCTCCGCACACCAGGACCGGCCTGCCCAGAAGACGCGGATCCGAGCGCTGCTCGACCGAGGCGAAGAAGGCGTCCATGTCCACATGGAGGATCACGGTGCGCTCCTCTCACCCTTCGAGCCACACGCGGCAGATGCGCCAGTTGGTCTGGTCGATGTCGTAGGCCAGCTCGAAGTAATCCGAGCCCTCGGAAACGAGAGAGAAATAATGGACGCGTCCGATGCCCTCCTGACGCACCCACTCTCCGGTCACCCGGCGCACGCGCACGACACGTCCGCGCCAGCGAAACCGGAGAGGCTTCATCTTTCCTTCCGCGAACAGGCTCAGCACCTCGACCGGTTGGTTCAGCGCCTCGAGCATGCCGCCGGAGTCAGGGATTCTCCGGGCTCTCCCGACTCGAGCCGCGCCAACCGGGAAAGTCTTTGCCCGAGCTTGCCCGGGCTCACGGTGCTGATGCCGTAGGTCTCGCCCCACAGCAGGTTTCCCCCCAGCGCGACGCGCAGCTCGGGGAGCTCCGAAAGGAGTGCCAAAGCGCTACGGCCGCGCAGCTCGCGGACGACCGAAGCGGCGCAATCGGTGGGCCGGAGGCTCAGGATCAGATGGACGCGATCAGAGAGCACGGCGACGGTCTCGAGCTTGACGCCGCGCTCGCGCGCCAGGATTTGAAGGGCCGAGCGCACCTGCTCCACCCGCCGCCCGGTGAGGACGGACTTGCGGCCGCGCGTCGGCCACGTGACGTGGTAGTGGAGCCTCGAGACACAAAGAGGAGCCCAGTGCGGAGCGAGCGTATCGGCGAACGACGGAGCGGCACTCATGACGATCGATTCTCCTTTCCCACTTCTGTCCCGAACACGCGGGGGCGTGATCGACCTCTGCAGTGAACAGGCGTGCAGGGACAGAATTCGAAAAAAGGCGCCGGGACGCGCCTTTTCCCGCATGCCGCCGCCTGTCAGCGCCGCGCCATGCGTCCTCCGGCCACCGACGGACGCACCACCCCGATCACCACGCCGAGAATGCGGAACTCGTCCTGCGGACCCACGGGAATCGAGCGCATCGCGGTGTTCGCGGGATGGAGAACGACTCGGTCGGAGCGCTTCTCCAAACGCTTGACCGTGGCCTCTTCGCCGAGCAGCGCCACCACGATCTCGCCGCTCTCCGCCTGGTCCACCTTGCGGACAACGACCAGGTCGCCGTCGAGGATCCCGGCGTCCTTCATGCTTTCGCCGCGCACGCGCAGGGCGAAGCGCGGGTCCCGGCTGGGGAACGCCACGTCCAAGTCGAGATTGCCCTCGCGATTCTCCTGCGCAAGGAGCGGCGCGCCCGCGGCCACACGGCCGAGGATGGGAATGCCGGTCTCGGTGTCGCCTCCGTCGAAGCCGTAGAGCCTGGAATAGCGGCGGAGCCCCGATTCGGTGATCTCGGTTCCTCTGGAAATGCGGGGATTGCGCTTGATGTATCCGTCCCGCTCCAGGATCGCGAGGTAGTAACGCGCTCCGTTCGTGGAGGCGATACCGAACTCATCGCAGATCTCTCGAACGGTGGGCGGATAGCCGTGCTCCTTACCGAAGCGATAGATGTACTCGAATACTTGTCGCGCTTTGGGATTGAGCATGCCCCGACCTCCCTGTGCCGCGGAGATGCAGCCAGGACCTGGCGTCCGGGAAACACCCTACTGCACATGCGTGCAGGGAGTCAAGGGTTGTTCGAGTGATGGATTTTTCGATACCGGCTGGGCGCCGTTTCTCCGACAGCATGGGGAGTGTCGCTTCGCCTGTTTCGACAGGGTGGACCGTCGTATGGCCGACACTCGCTGACGTTGGCGGCGACAGTTGCCTTGTGTTTGTGCCAGGCAGGAGCCAGCGCCAAATCTGATTAACTCTATTCTTGAAGATGATTTCCGCGGCACAGCGCGGCCGAGCAAGGGGCGGGCATGTCCGTTGCTCTAGCGAGCCTGCGACGCGGCTCCGGACTCTTCGGTCCGGCTCGTGAGGCGGCCGGGACCTCCTACGAGGCCCCACCGCTATCGGGGGCCGGTGAGCGGTCTCGGGGAGCCTCCCCCGCCAGCTTGCGCGGACCGAAGGGCTCCGCGAGCCGCGTCACCCACGCTCCTTCCGAGATCGGGACTTGGTGGGGACCTTCCCTGGATCGAGGGTCGGAGCAAACAGCCGTACCAGCCAGCCAACGAGCGCCCCGCCCGTGCGCACGCCTCGCGCTCTCACGCGATGGTCTCTCCTCTCGAGGAGTGCGTCTCAGGCGGGGCGTCCTGCCCCGGATCGGTGCGGTTACGAGTTGCTGTAGGACTCGCTCCAGCGCCGCGTGCCCGCGAGGCCGCCTTCGACCGCGCCGGCTTCCTGGGTAATGCTCTCGCGATCGAGGCTGTTTCTGTACCGCAGCTCGTCGACCGTCGATCGCACGCCTTCGATCAGCGTGCGGCGCGTTGAGGGGAGGATCAATAGCGTGGCGGCCGCGCCGGCGAGCGCGCCAAGAACAAACAAAGCGGAGTGGGATTGGCAGCGAGCCATGGCATCGATCTCCCGGGGTGTCGTCTCTCGAGGCACTTCCATTGTCGGGCGAGACCCGTGTCGATGGCAAGCACGTCCGAAAGCGGAGGCGTTTCCTGATCTCAAGCGGCTCGTCGAGTGGCGG
>DATFWU010000247.1:0-7882 GCA_035259005.1 Candidatus Eiseniibacteriota bacterium | reverse complement strand
CTGCGGCCCCATGACCCCGAGATAGGCGACGAGCGAGCGCTTGCCGCGGCGCCGGGCCGGATCCGGCGCCACGCCGGTGAAGCGGCCGCGCTCCGGCCCCGAGCGCACGATGACCACGCTCTCGGGCTTCATGTGGCCGCGGCTCGTGGCCACGTCGCGATACGAGGCGTTGGTCGACACCACGAGATCCGCCGTGCGGTACGTGCAGCGCTCGAGCCACAGGAGCGCTCCGTGAACGAATCCGCTCGCCTGAGCCGAGAAGCGCGCCAGAAACACTTCGGGACAGAGATCATGCTGGTCGAACAAGAAGCGCTTGCCACCGAAGACCTTGTAGAAGAGCCCGAGCAGCCAGAACGTGTCCGGCGGATTGCAGGCGTGGATGACGTCGAAGCCCTGCTCGCGCGAGACGCGCAGCGTGAGCCACGCGGTGCGCACCCAGCAGTAGGTGAACTCGCGCACGTAGTCGAGGCGCGAGCGCGTCAAGGGCGGCGCCGGATAGCGATAGATGTGCACGCCTTCCAAGCACTCGTAGGGCGCGGTGTGTGGCGGCCCCGTGGGGCAGATCACCGAGACGTGATAGCCCGCTTCGGTGAGGGCGCGCGACTCGAGCCACACGCGCCGGTCGAAGGGCACGGTCAGGTTCTCGACCAGGATGAGCACCCGGCCGACGGGCCCCGCGCGAGGGCTGCGCGGAGCGGGAACGGGCAGCCCGGCCTGACTCACCAGGCGAGTCCCACGTAGTGTCCACCCGGGACTTGCTTGGGCTCGAGCAGGCGCACGAAGTCGACCACCACCTGGTCCCCGTTCAGCCAGCCCGGCACCTCGCGATAGGTGGGGTGCGAGTTGGCGATCACGATCACCTCGGAAGAGCGCACGACCTCGCGGGCGTCGGTGCGGAACAAGCGCTCGAGGTACGGGATCTCGCGCTCCAGGAAGTCGCGGTTGGCGCCCACCAGGCGAGCCACGTTCACGTGGTTGTCATGCAGCAACAGCTCGTAGCCCTTGCCCACGAGCGTGCCCACCACGCGCACGATGGGGCTCTCGCGCAGGTCGTCGGTCTCGGCCTTGAAGGAGAGTCCGAGCACGCCCACCTTCTTGCGCCTCTGGCGCTCGACGGCGGCCACCGCCGCCTGGACGTGGATGTCGTTCGAGCGCAGCACGGCATTGAACACCGGCAAATCGAGGTTGCGCTCGCGCGCGCGGTGCGTGATGGCGCGCAGGTCCTTGGGCAGGCACGAGCCGCCGAAGGCGAACCCCGGCCGCAAATAATAAGGAGAGAGATTGA
Organism: Candidatus Eiseniibacteriota bacterium; assembly: GCA_035259005.1. Lineage (GTDB taxonomy): Bacteria > Eisenbacteria > RBG-16-71-46 > RBG-16-71-46 > DASYSL01 > DASYSL01. The sequence goes on along the minus strand of DATFWU010000247.1, from coordinate 6,597 downwards.
GCTTGGTGTCCATGCACATGAGGCGCATCACCTCGTGCGAGTCGATGGACTCGCGCTGGCACAGACGGCCGACCTCGTTGGCGAAGGCGACCTTGAGCGCATGAAAACAGTTGTTCACGTACTTGAGCATCTCGGCCGTGCGCAGATCGACGGTATGGAGATCGCCGGGTAACTTCTTGTACAAGGCCGCCACCGGCTCGGCCTCGCGCTCCTCGCGCACGCCCAGGATGGTGTACGGGGCCTCGAAGAAATCGGCCACCGCGGTCCCTTCGCGCAGAAATTCCGGGTTGTAGCAGACGCCGAAATCCTTGCCCCACGTGAGCCGGCTCGCCGCTTCGATGGCGGGCACGAGCACCGACTCCACGCTGCCCGGCAGCATGGTGCTGCGGAAGACCACCACCGCGGGATGCGGATGGGCGGCCAGCGCCTTGCCCACCTGCGCGGCCGCGTGCACGGCGTGCGCGAGATCGAGCGAGCCGTCGTCGCGGCTCGGCGTGCCCACGCACACGAGAATGAGATCGGCGTCCTTCACGCCCGCGGTCGCGTCCGTCGTCGCCGTCAAGCGACGCGCCGCCACGTTCTCCTCGATGAGGCCGGACAGGTCGCGCTCGACGATGGGCGAGCGCCCGGCCTTGATGTCGGCCACCTTGTGCTCGGAGATGTCCACCCCGGTCACGCGATGTCCCAGCGAAGCGAGGCAGGCCGAAGTCACCGAGCCGACGTAGCCGAGTCCGAAGACGGCGATGTTCACGGAACGCGTTCCTCCACGGTGCGGGCTTGGCCATCGCCCGGACGGACTTCCGAAAGCGAGAGCACCCCGGTGATGGCTGCGGCCGACGGTCCCCAGCGCAGAGCACCCGCTTCGAGCGAGACCGCCCCGGCGACCACGCCGAACGGCTCGCCCTCTGCCGGCGTTCCCCCTTCCACCCAGGCCGCCGCCCGGCCCTCGAGGCGCAGGGCCCCGGCGCGCGCGCTGGTGCGGCCGGGAGCGACCACCAGCGCCTTGAACACGCGCTTGGCGTCGAGCCGGCGAGTCCACAGTAGGCCGCCTTCGCACGACGCCACTTCCGTACCCGGCGTGAGGGGAGTCGGCTCGAGGCGGCGAGCCTCCGCCGGACGGGCGCTCAGGAGCCAGGCGGAAGCCAGCGGAGCCAGGCCCTTGAGGCGCAGCGAAACGCGTCCGGCCGGCGCCCTCTCCTCGAAGCGCGGAGAGTACTCGGCGCGCTCCTCGCCGTCTCCCCCGAAGCGGCACTCGGAGCGGATCTCGGGCTCCTCATGGCCATCGGCCACCAGGCTCGCGGCCCGCAGCATGAGCTCCACCCCGCCCGGATAGCGCACGCGAAAGCCCGGCCGGGGCCCCGGCTCGGCCGGCACCGGGATGCCCTCGCCGAGCTGCCAGCGGGTCACCGCCGTGTGGTCGCCCTTGCCCAGCGCTTCGTCCACGACGAGGAGCAAGAGCCCCGTTTCGCCGGCGTAACCGAGGACCAGGCGCCGGGTCTCGGAGATGCCCAGAGGCGCGTAGCCGTCGTGGCGGCCGGCGAGCGTGAACCAGCGCTTGCGACCGCCGGCGGCCACGAGGCGAGCTTCGGCCTTGCGCCCCCACAGGAACAGCCCCCGGCGCTCGGACTGGTTCTGGCCATCGATCTCGACCGTGTTGTGCGCGTGCGTGCCGACGAGCTCCTCGCGCCAGTCGGGATCGCCGTGGTAGGAGCCGGTGCCCGGATCGATGAGGAGATCGTCGCCGAGTCGAACCAAGAGCGAGAGCGCGTCGGCATGGCCGTGCGCGGCGAGGACGCCGTAGCCCAGAGGCCCGGCGTCGAAGAGAGCGCGAAGCGGCGCGTTCCCCGCCTCGCCTTCGACCACGGCGTAGCCTCCCTCGGGAAACGTGCGCACGTCGAGGTGAGGGCTGCCTTGGCGGCCGGGCGCCGGGGTGGACGGAGCGTTGGCTGGCGGCGCCAAGCCGAGCCAGCGTGCGCGCGGATGGCGCGTGGTCCGCCAGCTGGGCTCGTCGAGCCACCAGCCCGCGCTCTCGAGGGTGGCGCTGGTTCGCTCCTCGAACTCCTCACCCAGCGCCAGCACGCGTCCCTCGTCGTCGTCCCCCACCGCGAACGGGCGCCCCTCGGGCCCGCTCACCGCAGCCAGAAAATCGCAGGCTTCCGCGAGGCGCTCGACGCACGAGTCGGAGAGCGACTCACCGCGGGCGCGCGCGAACACCGCCACGAGCAGCGCGAAATCGATGACGAAGCGCTGATAGGCGAATGCCTGCTCGCGTCCCACGCCGTCGGGTGCGATCTGCAGATCGATCTCGGTCTCGAGCGTCTGCTTGCCCCACGCCCACCACTCGGCGGCGCGCGGATGGAAGCGGAGCGCGTGGCCGGCCACCGCCACCGCCGCCGCCTCGCCGATCCGGTGATTGTTGGCCGACGAGTAGCGTGAGTCGTGGGCGCGCACGTGCTCGATCTGGCGCGCCCAGGCGCCGGTCACGAGCGCCAGCGTCCCCTCATCTACCCAGCCCTCGCCGAGATCGAGAAGGAGCGCCAGCGACTGCGCCCACGCGAGCGTGCGAATGGCCAGCTCGAGTCCCGAGGTCCAATTGATGCCCACGAGCGGCGGATTGGCCGCGCACCAGTCGCGCCACTCTTCGGTCACGAACCGCGCCGCATCCCGATCTTCGGCGGCCCACGCCCACTGCGCCACCTCGGCGAGATGATGGTGGCGGTTCAGCTCCCAGATGCGGCGCGCGCTGCCCACGCGGCCGAGGTCGCGATAGTCGAGCTTGGCCGCGGCCACGCGCGGCGCGTGCGCCCGCGAGCCGGGATCGAAGTGCCAGTCCGGTGGCACTCCGACGGCATACTCGCGCGCGAACAGCATCACCTTGCCCTCGCGCACGGCGCGCGCGCGCTTGCCGAGCCGCTCGAAGTGACCCGGGAATTCGGCGCGCAACGCGCCGCGCCACTCCGCGGCCGGGACGAGGGGCGTGAGCGAGGCACGCAGTGCGGTGGCGAGAGCCGCACCCGTGGGCGAGCGCCAGGGGCGATAGCGCTCGCGCCCCGCGGCCACCGATTCCCAGCGCGTGCGCCAGTCCTCCGAGATGCGCCAAGCGACCTCCGAAGGCGTCATGGCGCGCAGTCGCGCCCAGCGCCAGGCGAGCTTCGAGCCGCTCATGGCGTCCCGCCCGCGCGCACCCCCGCCGGCAGGCGATAGACAGTCACGCCGTGGAAACCCGTCCTCTCCACCCCCGGCGTCCGCGACAGGAACGACTCGAAGCGGCCGCGGGGATCGAAGGCATAGGGACGCGACACGAGCACGTAGGACGTCTTCTGTTCATCGCGCAGCGAGTCGAACTCGGCCACCATGTGGGCCGAATCGGCGGCCAGGCCGAGCCAGAACGAGTCGTGCGCCGGGGCGTGCCCGCGCCAGTAGTACTCGAGCATCGCGGGACTTCCCGCCCCGATGAGCTGGTCCTTGGCCTGGACGCGCGGCGCCAGCCAGGCGGTGGCGCCGCGGTAATCCTCCTTGGCGTGACTCGGGGCGAAGTAGTGATTGCCCAGGGACCAGGTCCACAGGACGAGCACGATGACGGCGAGCACCCGACGCATCGCGGGCGAAAAGGAACCCCATCCGGCGAGCAGGACCAGGTAGTAGCCCGCGATCCCCGACGAGATGTAGCGCGGGTTGAAGACCTTGAAATTGCGCAGCGAGAAATAGGTGACGAAGAGAAGCGGCAGGAGCACGAGCCCGCCACAGAAGAAGAGGCGTGCCCGATCGCGCGCCAGCGCGCGCACGCCGGCCACGGCGAGCACCGCGAACACGATCGCCGCCGGCAAGAGCTCGGGCAGGTAGCGAAGCGCCACCGCCAGCGGCGACTTCTCATGCAGCTCGAGCAGGCTCGGCCCGAACGAGTAGCCGACCGAGAAGGCCGAGAAGGTGAATGGGAAAGCGCCCCACGAGAAGATCGTGCCCTCGCGGATGGTCGTGTTGGCCGGCTGCACGGGCGAAAGCGGCGCGAGCCGCGAATAGAGGATGACGCCCCTGGCGTAGGTGATCGCCCATGGCGCTTCGAGGAGCGCGATGGCGGCCACGGCGAGGACCGCGCCCTTCCACAGCCCGCGCCGTCCGCTGTGCGGCAGCGCCACCCAGGCGAGGAGAAGCGGAAGCACGATCGCGACGTTCAGGTTGGAAAGCAGCCCGAGCCACGCCCAGAGAACGAACCACACGCCCTGGCGCGCCTCGCCGCGCTCGTGCCAGTCCCACGCCGCGAGCGCGGCCAAAGTGGCGAAGAGCATGGCGAGCGCGTAATTGCGCGCTTCCTGTCCGTACCACACGAGAAACGGCGAGAGCGCCGCCATCCACGCCGCCGGTCCCGCCATGCCGACGCCGAGGACGCGCGCCGCGAGCGCGGCGAAGACCGGAACCAAGGCGGTGGTGGCGATGGCCGAGGGCAGCCGGAGCGAGAACTCGGAATCGCCCACGAGTCCCGTCCACAGGTGGAGGATGACCTGGAGGAGCGGCCCGTGGTCGTTGTGCAGGACGTCGGCCCAGGTCATGGGGGTTCCCACGAAGGCCGTGTGCCAGGTGAGATATTCGTCCACCCAGAGGCTTTGATGCCCCAGCAGGAAGACGCGCAGGGCCAGGGCCACCGCGGTCGCCAGCCCCACCGACGCGGCCGGGAAGGCCTGGGTGGCGAGCGAGGGTGCGGGAGGATCGAAACCGAGGCGCGAGGGCGACGACAACGAATGAACGGCGGAGGGGGACTTCAGGGCTCCTCCACGAACCGGGACCATACCGTCCGGCGCCGGGCGGCGACGGACGACCCTACTCTAATTAATAGGCCCCCTCGCGAGAAACCACCGCCGGCAGCGTCCTCAGGAGAATCTTCAGGTCGGTGGCCAACGACTGGCGCTTGATGTACTCGAGGTCCAGCCGCATCCACTCGTTGAAGCCCAGGCGGCTGCGCCCCGAGATCTGCCACAGGCAGGTGATGCCGGGCTTCACCTCGAGACGGCGCCGGTGCCAGCTCTGGTACTGGGCCACCTCTTCTGGCAGCGGCGGGCGCGGCCCGACCAGGGTCATCTGGCCGCACAGGACGTTGGCGAGCTGTGGCAGCTCGTCGAGCGACGTCTGGCGGATGAAGCGCCCCATGCGCGTGGTGCGCGGATCGCTCGAGATCTTGAACACCGGGCCGTCGGTCTTCTCGTTCAGGTGCTCGACCTTGTGGCGATCTTCGTGGGCGCCCACATACATCGAGCGGAACTTGTAGAACGTGAAGGGGCGGCCGTTTCTGCCCAGGCGCTTCGACTTGTAGAAGACCGGGCCGCGCGAGTCGATCTTGATGAGGAGAGCGAGGAGCAAAAAGAAGGGCGAGAGGAGCGCGAGTCCGAGCGAAGAGACCAGAATGTCGAGCGCGCGCTTGCCATAGCGCAGATAGGTGCTCGAGGGGTTGGCCTCGCCGGCGCCGAGCCAAGGCAAAGCCACCGGAAGATCGCCCGGGGCGTCGAGCACGGCCAGGCGCGCGTAGGCGCCGTTGCCGGCGGCCGCCGCCGTATGATTGCCGTTGCGCTCGAGCACGCCCGGATAGCCCGTGCGACCCAGGGTCGTTCGCGCGTGTCCGTTGGCGTTGCCGTTGACGTGCGTGTGGACGGCGCTGCCGTTGCCGTTGCCATTGACGGTGATGGTGGCGCCATTGGCGTACGCGACGTGACCGTTCGTGAGCTTCCCGTTGCCGTTGCCGTTGGTGTGCGGATAGGCGCCGTCGCCACTTCCGTTGCCTTTTCCGTTGTGTTCGCTTTCGATCCGAGTGGGATCGAGCTCGCCTTCGGCAAGCTCGTGAGGCGGATCGGTGAGGACAACGGAAAGGGCCGTGTTCAGCTCGTTGGCTTCGGGCATCGACTCCGCCCCCCGGGCAGGGGCTTGGGGTTGTGCTTCCGTCCGACTACCGGGCTGGGGGCTCAAATCGGGGCTCCATCAGTCGCAAAGATGCAGGTCTCTGTTCGCCCGTTCGCCGCCTCGGGAGGCGACGCACTTATGGTCGACAGGGAGAGCCCTCACCCGCTCCACCTCGGATGCACGTTGCGCGTGGCATCCGGGCGAGCCTCGGCTTTCGAGCCTCTAGAACGGGGGGACTCAGGCAACCACCTTTCGGTGGCGCCTCGCTCCAGACACGAACGCTGCGTTGCTCCTCGTGATACAACTCTGACGGTGTGTGTCCGTGTAGCGCCGCGTAACCTGATGCGCCTTCCGTGGATTTGCTTCTTAGCCGGACTTCTTCGTCCCAGCAAGCAACGGAGGTGGATCCCAGTTGCGTGAAAAAACTTTAACACTTGAGCCTTTATGAGGTCAAGGCAAGACACGTGGTCCTACGGATATTTGGATGACTTGTTGACTCCTACTACACAGGGAGCCCTTGCTTGAGGCCGCTCGTCCTTCTGATGGCCATTGTCGCGGCCGCTTTGGTGCTCCGGCTGTGTGATCTGGGAGGCGAAAGTCTGTGGCTCGACGAGGGGGTTGCGATTCGCATCGCATCTTTGCCCCTGCAAGGCACGATCGCGGCCACCGCGTCCGACGTTCATCCCCCACTGTTTCGCTCCTTGTTGCACG
>DATFWU010000246.1:0-2921 GCA_035259005.1 Candidatus Eiseniibacteriota bacterium | reverse complement strand
CTTCGCGAACGCGGGCCCGAACTGGAACCCGTACGTGGGCGGCGGCATCGGCATCGCTTTCTTCGACTACGACAACGACGGGTCGGATACCGAGCTGGGCGTGAACCTGCTCGGCGGCCTGCGCTTCCGGCAGAAGAACGGGTCCCATCTCTTCACCGAGCTGCGCCTCGGCATCGGCGATCCCTACCCTGACGCCAAGGTGATCGTGGGCTGGAATTTCCCGACGTAGCGCGCGCGATCCATGAAAACACGGGGGCCCCGGATCCGTCCGGGGCCCTTCGTCTTGTCCTGGCCTAGCGGGGGTTCGACGAAGCCTTCGTCTAGTTGAAGTCCACGCCCGCGGTGACGGTCAGCACGTCCAGCGTCGACTCCTCCAACGTCGAGGTGTCGATGGCGCCGTTGGGCACCATGTGCCAGCGCGCCTCGAGACCGAGGCCGGTACCGCTATCCGGGAACTTGTGCGAGATGCCGCCCCCGATGTTGAAGCCGAACTTGGTCCTGGTGTCGGAGCTGATGTTGTCCGACGCGTGCAGGCCGTAGAGCCCGAGGCCACCGATGGCGTAGGGCCGGAAGCTCCCTTGCACGCCGCGCGCCCGCACGTTGGCCGTGAAGTGATAGACGTTCTGGTCGATGTCACCGACCGTCGCGCTGCCCGAGGGAACCTTGCCCAGCCAGGTGTAGCCGCCCTCGGCGCCCACCCCGATCACGGGGTCCGGCATCATGAAGGCGTTGGCGCGGAAGGCGAAAGACCCGTTCGGGGCCCCGTCTTCCATCATCTTTCCGTACCCCGCATAGAACGAATACGAAGGTGGCCCCGCGTGCGCCGCGGTCGCGAAGAGTCCCGCCGCGACCGACAGGGCAACCGCAATCCATCCCGAACGAAGAGTCGAGATCATGTGGATCCGTCCTCCCAATGAAGTCTGTCTGGATTCGGAAGATTCTTCCCGGCGGGGGCGGGATGCGAGGGCAAGAGCGACCATACCCCCCACCCTCCAGGAGCGCAACCAGCCCCGGCGCATCGGGGCTAAGATGTGGCCACAATGGAACCTGCGCCCCGTCACAGCGGCCCGGTCCGGCTTCCGATCTACATGGACCATCACGCCACGACCCCCACCGATCCCCGGGTGGTCGAGGCCATGGGCCCGTTCTTCTCCGAGACCTTTGGCAACCCGGCTTCCAAGAATCACGTGTTCGGCTGGCGGGCCGAGGAGGCGGTGGAGACGGCCCGGGCCCAGGTCGCGGCCCTCGTGGGCGCCCAGCCCAAAGAGATCGTGTTCACGAGCGGGGCGACCGAAAGCGACAACCTCATGCTCAAGGGAGCGGCGGCGCGGCTCTCCGAGCGCGGGAATCACATCGTCACCGTGGTCACCGAGCACCCGGCCGTGCTCGATACCGTGGCCGTCCTCGAGGCGCATGGCTTTCGGGTCACGCGCCTGCCAGTAGGCAAAGACGGCCTCCTCGCCCCCGCCGACGTCGAGCGCGCGATCGGGTCGGACACCATCCTCGTCTCCGTGATGTGGGCCAACAACGAGATCGGCGTGGTTCAGCCCATCGCGGCCCTGGGGCGCGTGTGCCGCGAGCGCGGCGTGCTCTTCGCCGTCGACGCCGCGCAGGCGCTCGGCAAGCTGCCGACCGACGTGCGCGAGGCCGGCGTCGACCTTCTCGCCGTGTCATCGCACAAGCTCTACGGACCCAAGGGCGTGGGTGCGCTCTACGTGCGCTCGGGGGCGCCGCGCATCCGTCTCGAAGCGCAGATGGATGGCGGCGGACACGAGCGCGGCTTTCGCTCCGGAACACTCAACGTGCCGGGGATCGTGGGCTTCGGCGTCGCCTGCGAGATCGCCGCGGCCGAGATGGCGGCCGAGAGCAAGCGCGTTCTTGGCTTGCGCGAGCGGCTGCGGCAGGGAATCCTTTCCCGTGTGGAAGGCGTCCAAGTGAACGGGAGCCTGGCGCACCGCCTGCCCGGCAATCTCAATCTCTCGTTCGAGGGCGTGGATGGCGAAGCGCTCCTCATGGCGCTGCGCGACGTGGCCGTGTCCTCGGGCTCGGCCTGCGCTTCGGCGAGTCCCGAGCCCTCGCACGTCATCCTGGCACTCGGCGTGTCGCGCGAGCTGGCGCACGCCTCGCTTCGCTTCGGACTGGGCCGCGGCAACACGGAGGCCGAGGTGGACTACGTGATCGATCTGGTGGAGGAGAAAGTGAAGCAGCTTCGCGCCATGCCAGCGGCCGCGCCCGTGCGCAGGACGGTCCAGTGAGCGCGCCCCTCAACGCGCCCCCGCTCGTCACTTTCACGCCGCGCGCGGTCGAGCGCGCCAAAGACCTCTTGCGCCGCGAGGACAAGGCCTCCTACGGGCTTCGCCTTGGCGTGCGCGGCGGCGGCTGCTCGGGCCTCAACTATTTCGTGGCGCCGGAGAACACGGAGAAAAAGGGCGACCTGCTGCTCGACTTCGACGGCCTGCGCGTCTATCTCGACATCAAGAGCCAGCTCTTCTTGATCGGCACCGAGGTCGATTGGGAAGACGGCATTCTCTCGAGCGGCTTCCGCTTCCGAAACCCCAACGCCAAACGCTCCTGCTCGTGCGGCGAATCGTTCACCGTCTAGCGCCGTGAGCGCCACGCCTCTGCAAGGCTGGCGCGTGTCCGTGTTCGGCTCCTCGACGCTGGCCGAGGGGACGGAGGGCTGGCGGCTCGCCGTGGCCACGGGTAGCGCGTTGGCTCGCGCCGGCGCCGAGGTGGCGAACGGCGGCTACGGCGGCGCCATGGCCGCGGTGAGCTTGGGGGTTCGCCAAGCCGGCGGCCACGTCACCGGTGTCACGCTCGACGGCTTTCGCGATCGCACGCCCAACGCCTACTTGAGCGACCGCGTTCATACCGACTCGTTGATCGAGCGTCTCGGCGTGCTCTTTCGCTCCGACGGATTC
>DATFWU010000245.1:0-9866 GCA_035259005.1 Candidatus Eiseniibacteriota bacterium | reverse complement strand
TGGTAGCGCTACGGGGATTCGAACCCCGGTTTGATGGCTGAGAACCACCCGTCCTAACCCCTAGACGATAGCGCCACGCGTTCGAGCGGGATTATACGGGCCGACTTCCTTTGGTCAAGCCGTACGGGCGCTTAGAGAGCCGCGTCCAGCACGGCGACGAACTGGCCGTCGTGAATGCTGAAGTCGTAGAGGCCTGTTGTACCGATGGCGTAGAGGGTGAACACGCCGTCGCCCTTGATCTCGCCGATCAGGGCCGCCTTTCCTGTGGCGTCGAACAAGCTGGCCGAGGTGTCCCAGTCGACTTGCTTGGTCTCGTTTCCGGCCAGGTGGAACGGGCCCCAGATGCGCACGCCGTTCGCCTTGAGGTCTTGCTCGAGCAAATAAGAAGTCTGGTCCTTCGTCATCCACACCTCGACGTCGACCGGATTCGAGGTGTTGTTCGTGATCGTGCCCAGGAGCGCGAGATCGGCCAGCGTCTTGAGGTTGCTCTTGTGGTCGCGGTACTCGCTGATCGTGTTCAGGTCGACCACCTGGCTCACCAGCGTCGTGGGCCCCGGCACGCGTACGTCGCCGAGCTCGAAGCTCACCAGGAACTGGCCCGAGGTCAGGATGCAGCCGGAGGCCATCACAGCGAGGGCGAGCGCGGCGAGAAGCGAACGCATCTTCATCCCGCCCTCCTAGAGCTTCTTGAACAAGTCGTAGGACAGCCCGAGCGTCAGGTTGGCGAATTTGCGCGAGGTCAGGTCGGTCTTCACCATGTTGAGCTCGGCGCGCCCGTGCAACGCGACGCGCTTGAATCCGAGCCCGGCTCCCAGACCGAAGTTGTACGAAACCTCCTTGATGTCGTCGCTGCCGCTACGCGTCAGCTTGGTCGAGGCGATGCCGAGGTACGGGTAGAACTTGATCCCCGGCGCGTTGGCGAGCGAGCCCAGCATGGCGTTCACCCCGAAGGTGGAATTCTGGAAGCCGTCGCGCGTGTAGGTGACGCCGCCCAGGGTCTCCTCGCCGTCACTCAGGTTCGACGAGGCGAAGAACGGCTCCACCGAGACCAGGGGAATGATGGAGACAGGAACCCGCACCCCGTACGTGCCGCCCGTCTTCACGTCCTCCTGGACGATCGGGATGCTGGTGCCGCCGAAGCCGGCGATGCCGATGTCGACGGCATGGGCGGTCGCGGGGACGAGGGGCAGAAGGAGAGCCAGGACGAGGGCGCGGACTCGGGGCGCGGCCCTCACAGCTTGTGGAAGAGCTGGTAGCTGAGACCGATCGTGACGTTGCCGAACTTTCGCGTCTTGTCCCCGGTGTCGATCACGTTCATCTCGGCGCGGCCGTCGACACTGAGCGACTTGACGAGCCCGAGCCCGGCGCCGAGGCCGAAGTTGTACGAAGCTTTCTTGATATCGGAGAAGCCGTTCCGCGTGAGCTTGGTCGAGGCGATGCCCACGTAGGGAAAGAACTTGATCCCCGGCGCGGCAGCGAGCGAGCCGAGGAAGGCGTTCACGCCGAACGACGTGTTGTCGAAGCCGTCGACCGTCGTGGTCGTGCCACCGCTCGTGGTCTCCCCGTCGCCCAGGGTGGATTTCGCGAAGTAAGGCTCGGCTGAGACGAGCGGAATGGTGGAGATGGGAATTCGGACTCCGAACGTGGCGCCCGACTTCACGTCCTCCTGGCTGATGGGAAAGCTGCCGCCGCCGAAAGCTCCGATGCCGATGCCGAAGGCGTGGGCCGCCCCGGGGGCGAGCGTGAGGGCAAGAACGAGAATGGGCAGAGCGAGCGCGCGCCGCATGCGTCGATCCTCCTTTAGGAGCCGATGCCCGGCAGGCGACCCTTCGCCCGGGCGGCAACGGCGGCTATGCTACCAAGCTGCGCCCTCACGTCAATTCGTAAAGGAGAGAGACGGATGTCCGATTCCGATCTTCGCAAGCCCATCGTGCTCATGCTCGAGGAGCTGTCTGACCGCCTGCTGCGCATGTATCCGGACGAGATCCGGGAGTGTCTGGCGTCACTCGATGACGAGCGCATCTGGTGGCGCCCCAACGAGGCGTCGATGTCGGTGGGCAACATGGTTCTCCATCTGACCGGCAACCTGAACCACTACCTGGGACGTGGCGTGGTCGCCTCCGGCTACCGTCGCGAGCGACCGAAGGAGTTCTCGGAGCAGGGACCGATTCCCCGCCAGGAGCTCTTGCGCCGCTTCGAGGAGGCACTGGGCTGGGCGAGGAAGGCCTTCGAGCGCATGACTCCCGAGACCATGCTCGAGACCGCCGAGCTGGGCGAGGAGAGCGTGGAGCTCGCGCGCCTCGCGGTGTCGGTGACCACCCATTTCAACGGCCACGTAGGGCAGATCATCTACGTCACCAAAATGGTCAAAGGAAAGGACTTCGCCGACGAGCTGTGGCGCCGGGTGCGTGACCATTAGACGGCCCTTGGAAACCCCCTGGTGACAAATCTGTCCCGATTCGGTACGACTGAGCTACCCCGATTCGCTGGAGAAACCCGCTGTCAAGGAAAGGGCATCACCCCTTGCATCCTCGAAACGGGCGTTCCGGCCGCATTGGGGTTCCCCTCGCGCTCCTGCTCCTTGCCGCTGCCCCGCTGGCCGCGCACGCCGATGAGCCGCGCTACGGCGACTCCACCTGGGTCGCCCCCTATCCGGTCGCCGACTCCACCGGCGATCCGACCGCTCCCGGCCCCCGCGTGAGCGAGCCCAAGGGTGAGCCGGTCGGCGAGACCATCCTGCGCACACCGTTTCGCATCATCGGGCTCCCGTTCCGGGCTCTCTTCGCGGGCTTCGAGTGGTTGGCCGGGGTGGGCGCTCCGCACGTCTTCGAGCCGCACGTGCGGGTCGGGGTTCACCTCCCCTACGCCACCATCTCCCCCACATTCGACTACACCGCGCAGACCGGCTTCGAGCCTGGGTTCTCCATCCACCGCGCGGCGTATCGCGAGGACATTCCCGACATCACGATTCATGGCAGCTGGTCGTTCAAGGACCAGCGCCGCGCTTCGTTTCGGCTCCGGGTGGGATCCGACTCTCTGCACTGGAACGGCGGCCTCTTCGCTCGCTACCGCTACACGCCCACGACGCGCTTCTACGGCGTGGGCAACTTCACGCACGGCGACAATCGCTCTTACTATCTGGCGGAAAAGGGCGAGATCAACGCCTTCATGGCCAAGCATCTCACGAAGCATGCCACCGTCCGGCTCATCGGCGGCATCAACAGCTACGCCAGCCGCCATTCGTACAACGGCACGCCGCCCCTCGAGCAGAACTTCGCGCCGAGCACGATCGAAGGCTACGGGCACGACTCGCGCATGGTCGTGTTCGGCGCCAACGGCGAGTGGGCGAAGCTCAACCGTGGTCCCGATCCCTACGCCGGCGTCTATGTGCGGGGCGAGATCCAGCGCTACCGCTCGCTGAACGGCATCGACGTTCAATACGTGCAATGGGACGGTGAAGTGCGCGGCTACATTCCCGTCGGCGCGCAACGTCGCGTCCTGGCTCTGCGCGCCGTCTACGAGGCGGCGAATCCCGACGCGGGCTCCAACCCCATTCCCTTCGACCGTTTGCCCGCTTCCGTGGACGACTATCGCTTCCTGGCCTATCACGGCTCGCAATTCCGCGATCAGCAGGTCGGGGTGGGGCAAATCGAGTATCGATGGCTCGTGTTTCCCCCCACCGTCCAGATGTACGCCCTGGCGCAGATCGGCGAGGTGGCCCCGAGCCAGCGGCTCATGCGGATGGACGACATCCACGAGTCCTACGGCGGTGGCCTGCGCTACTTCGGCCCCAACGGCGGCTGGGTGCGCGGCCAGGTCGTGCACGGCGCCGAGGGCTTCAACATCGGCGTCGACATCGGGACGGGCTTCTGATGCGCGCGCGCACCGCGTCCCTCGTCCTCGCCGCCCTGGCGGTGTTCCATGCCTCCGCCGCCTTCGCCACCGCCAAACCGGCCGCGGTCGACTCCTCGAGCTGGGTGGATCACGATGGCCGCCCCATTGCCAAGCCCCAGAAGCACGAAAAGGCTCTCTGGGCTCACGAGTTCCACGAAGGCATCACCGCACCGCTCGGCCACGCCTTCGATATTCCCGACAAGATCCTGTGGGCGGTGGGCGCGGGTTACAAGCATCGCGCCAGCAACGTGAACCGCTACGACGAGGTCTCGAACTCGACTTGGTTCACCAATCGCAACCACGTGCGGCCGGTTTCGCTAGGCGACATCCGGACCGGACCGGCCGGCGACATCGAGCCCACGCCGCCCTATGTCATCACGCACGGCAAGGTGGGCGGCAACAATCCGGGCTTCCAGATCAAGGATGCGGCGGGCAAGAAATGGGTGGTGAAGCTCGATCCCCCTGCGTGCCCGCAGCTCATCTCGGGCGCGGGCGCGGTGGCCTCTCGGCTGATCTCGGCCGCGGGCTACAACCAGGCGCGCATCGTGAGCTTCCGCATCAAGCCCGAGGACCTGACCATCGATCCTGATCTCGCGGCCGGGAAAAAGCCGGGCGAGAAACCCTTCTATCAGTCCTATCTCGACTACCTGCTCGCCCATTCCTTCCGTTATCCCGACGGCTCCTCCTCGGCCGAGGCGAGCTTGTTCATCAAGGGCGACGTGCTCGGGCCGATCAACATGCGCGGTGATCGCGACGACGACCCCAACGACATCTACAAGCACCGGAACCGGCGCGAGCTGCGCGGGCTCTTCGTCCTCATGTCCTGGCTCAACAGCTGGGACACCAAGGATCCTCAGAATCTGGACGCCTTCATCGGCTCCGACTCGGTCGGACACGTGAGCCACACGATCGTCGATGTGGACGCCGCGCTCGGCGCGGCCGGCGGCGAGCCCAAGCCGCCGATTCGCGGCTTCGAGTACACGATCGACTGGGGCTGGGCCATGAAGCGCGTGCTGACTTTGGGCTTCATCACCGAGCCCTGGCGCAAGACGAACGAGGAGACGGGGATTCCCTCGGCGGGTCACATCGAGTCCGAGATCTACGACCCGCATGCCTTCCGCACCCTGCAGCCGCAGCCGGCTTTCCGCGAGCGCACGCTGGGCGATTGCTATTGGGGGGCCAAGGTCGTGTGTTCCTTCTCCGACGCGCAGATCCGTGCCGCGGTCGAGGGCGCGCACTACGACGACCCCAAGGCCACCGAATTCCTGACCAAGATGCTGATCGAGCGGCGCGACAAGGTCGGCCGCTACTGGTTCAGCCGCGTGACCCCGGTGGACTACTTCCAAGTGGACGGGGGCACGCTTCGCTTCCGTGATCTGGCCGTGGACCGCCGTCTGGCCGATGCGCGGCACTACAAGGTCGAGGTGAAGTCGGCCAAGAGCGCCACGCGCACGATCGACCTCGCCGACACCAAGCTCGCGCTCTCGCAGCTCGGGAAGGCGACCGGCGACGTGAAGCTCGTTTTCCGCGTGGCGAGCGGCGAGTCCGAGCCGACCTTCCTCACCCTGCGAAAGACCGGCGACAGCTGGAACATCCTCGAGGTCCGGCACGCCGACATGTAGCCGGCGCGCCGATCACTCGGCGGGCCGCGGCACTCCGGTGGGTTCGGCGGTGGGAATCGGAGTTTCGGGAGTCTGCGGCGCTTCGCTCTCCGGCTTGGGCTTTCCGAGGACGGCGGCTTCGAGAGATTCCCCTTGGGTCGCCGGCGTGTTGGCTTCCTCGACCGCCGCCTGGGCTTGCTCGATCTCCTGTACCGCCTCGGGCTTCTCCACCCCTTCCCCTTCGACGCGCGCCTCCTCGGGCTGGGCCTGGACCAGGGCGCGCAGGCGCTTGGCCAGGATGCGAAGGATCTGCTGCAGGAGGCTCGGGTCGGACGAGGCGACCTCGTAGAACTCCACGCGGTCGAGCGCCAGCGCCATCCCGCTCTCGATGCATTCGGCACTTTGCGCACGCGAGGAATCGTCGATCAGCGCCCACGAGCCGAAGGCCTCGCCGGCCCCCACCTCGGACAGCATGCGTCCCTGGACCGAGAGGCGCACGCGCCCCTCGACCACGATGTAGAGCGCGTCGGCGGCATCCTCTTCGCGATAGATCGCGTCGCCGGCCAGGATCTCCACCTCACGCGCCACCTCGGCCAGGGCCAGCAGATGGCGCGGTCCGGCGTCCTTCAAGAGGTCGACCCCTTGTAGGATGAGCACGCGCTCGACCGGAGTCACGAGGCGGCCCCGAGCGCGTCCAGCTCGGCGCGCACGATCTCATCCTCCGGCCCGCTCACGAACAGGGCACCGGGATCGATCCAAGGGGCGCCGCGCGCGGCCCGCACCGCGCAGGCGCGCAGCCATCCATCGCCATGGTGCCAGGCCAGCTCGATGGCGTGCGTGAGATCGCCCTCGCTCGGGAGAGCGAGCGGTGCTTCGGGATCCCGGTCCCCGTCTTCGAAAATCTCCTCCACCCTGTGGAACACCTTTCTCGGCAGCACGTGCGCCAGGTATTCAAGCGCCAGGGCGGCGGCCGCCGGGGCGCGCGAGCGCAAGCGGTCGAAGGCTCCGATCATGGGAGCGGGATCGTACCAGCAGGCGAGAGCCTGGAGGGCGCGGGCGAGCGCCATGTCGGCCGACTCCTGGAGGGTGCGATCAAGAAGGCGGACTTCGGGCGCGGGATGGGTGCTGAGACGCTCGGCCGGCTCGCTCCATTGGCGAAACTCGTGCAGCTCGCGCAGGAAGAAGCGATGCGCCTGGCCGCGCGACACGACCTCGCGCCCGCTGCGAAGCCGCATGCGCGCGAGCCGAGTCAGTCCCAGATGGCGAAGCCGGGGATCGCCGGCGCGCGCCAGAGCGATGAGCCGTGAGCGGGCGCGGCCCGAGCCGATGTCGGCCAGCACATTCGCCGCCAGGGTCTGTTCGCGCCGCCCGCGTGAGCCATCGAGATAAGTCTCGAGCGCGGCCACGGCCGACGCTCCGATCGCCACCATCGCCCCGTGCGCCTCGTGGCTCGTCTCGGACGCGAAGAGGGCGGGCACGAGAAGGTCGAGGAACGCCCGGGAGGGGCGGCGAGCCGCCGCTTGAAGGGCCGCACGGCGCACGTCGAGATCGCTATCGGTGAGCAAGGCGCGGAGCCGCGGCGTCGCCACCGAGCTTTCGACCGAGCCCAGGGCGAGCGCGGCCTCCAGGCGGTCGGCGACCGTGCCCGCGCGCATGCGCTCGTCGATCCAGCTCGGGGTCAGACACCGGCGCGCGCGCTCGGGCTGATCCTGAAGCGCGGCGAGCGCGTAGGAGCGGAGGGTTCGGTCCTCGCCCTCGAGCCAGCGCTTGGCCAGCAGATCGGCGTTCGGGGCGCGAGCCACGAGGTAGGCGACCGCGGCCCGCCGCAGACCTTCATGCGATTCGGCCAGAAAGGACTCGATCAGGCCCTCGGGATCGCGCCCTCGCATGGCATGCAATGCTTCCACCGCGGCGGCTCGCACGGCGACCGAAGGATGCCGGAGCCGCTCGTACACGACCCCGCGCAGGCTGCTGTCGGGAGCGTGCGCGCACCACTCGAGAGCCGCCAGAATGCGCCTCTCGTCGCTGCCCTGGATCGCCTGGGCGATGGCGCTCCGCGTCTCGGGCAGCTGGCGCATCTCGGGCAGGATGTCGCGCTCGAGCCAGCGCGCGCTCAACGCCTCGCGAAACGCCCGCCCGTAGCTTCGGTTGAGTCCCAGGAGCACGACGAGCCACAGGCCGGCCAGAAACGCCGTCGCCAGGGCGATCGTCTCCATGGGCACGCGCAGAAAGCGCAGCACGATGATGAGGAAAACGCCCACGAGGGCATCGGCCCAGCGGTCGACCAGCGTATCGATGGCCGGTTTCACGTTGCGGCGATCGCGCGGGTGGATGGCCGAGTAGTAGATCTCCGACGACGACTTGCCGAGCGTCTGGAACACCACGCCCTGCACCCAGCGCATCGCGATCACGGCCCAGGGGCCGGCGCTCACCGTGATCCAGGAGGCGAAGAGCAGCACGCTCGTGGGCTGGAGCCCGGTGGACGCGGCGAGCCCCATGCGCTGCAGCAGCCACGCGGCCGCGCCGAACTGGAAGACCAGCGCCAGCGCATTGAGGCCGACATAGAACTTGCCGAGGAACTGGGTCAGCGCGTGCGGATCGGGAAACATCCGCAGGATGAAGTACTTGAACTGGAAATCGACCAAGGTTCCCACCGCCACTGAGAGCGCGAGCCCCACGGCGAGAAGCTGGATGTAGCGCGAGCCGAGCACGATCTTCCAGGGCGAGGCCGAGGGAGCGCTCGTGTGCGGCAAGGGCCTGCGATGCTCGACCAGAGACTCGGCCCGGCCCGTGAGGAAGTACGCGACTACGAGGAGCGCGACGAGGGTCCACAAGAGTCCCGCGCGCTGCACGAGCGGCGTGAGCCAGCCCGCGATGCCGCCGCCCACCACACCGCCCAAGAGCCCGCATCCGCTCAGCAGCGGAAACACGCGGCGGGCACGGCGCGGATCCCAGGCGTCGAGCGCGATCACCCAGAAATGCGGCAGCAGCATCATGGCCTGGCTTCCCGTCCACAGATAGAAGACGAGCGCGGTGACGTGCTTGGCCAACGGGAACACGAGGGCGGCGGCCACGCTGAAGACGATGGCCACGAGCTGGGTGAAACGCGTGGCGTGGGCGCGGCTCAGCCGGCGTGCTACGCGCGTCTCCATCCAGACGGAGAGAACCGACGCGAGAGCCACGCCGACGTAGGCGTAGGGCAAGGCCAGGGCCCCGTATTCGCTCAGGAAGAGAGCGTCCCGCAGGACCTTGGCGATGGTGTAGGCGCACAGAAGGACGGCGATCAGCGCCCCCATGAGAAGCAGGAGGCGCCGGTCCCGCGCGTCGAGCCCCAGCTTTCGCAGCACGCCGTTCAGCGTCGAGGCAGGCATGGGTTTGAGCGACGGGGGCGTCGTCACAAGGGACGCTAGCCGAGGTTCGCAAGCCGCACAATGGCGGCTCCCGCCTGGGGCCCGGGCCGGGTAGCGCCACGCGCCGGATTGTGTATTCTGAGGAGTGAGAAGTGATTGGGTGCCCCGAAATTTTCTCCCGCACCGTCATCGGTCTTTGAGAGCGGGGCGGAGAAAGCCTAGAGAGGATTCGGAATGGGTACCCGGTCGAGCCGCCCTTCTTTCCTCCTCCCACCTCCGTCCCGCTGGGCCCGCCGTCTCGCGCTTCTCCTGGCCTCGCTGGCGCTCGTCCTCGGCGGCTGCGCCAAAGTGGCTCTTCTCAAGATTCCCCCACAGCAGACTCTGGCTCCGGTCGAGCCGCGCCTCACGCCGGGCAGCCCGACCAAAGCAGGCCAAGGAGAGGAGCCAGTGGTTCCGCTGGGACCTCTGTTCACCGCCGGCGACACCGTGATCGGGTTCATTCCGGGGACCGCCGATTCCTCGAAGCGCTATCTCGGACGGCTGCGCGGTGGCTACACCGCCGACACGCTCAATCTCATCCTCTATGGCGACAATCGCCCGGGCTATCGCACCACCGTGCTCTCGCCCGAGATCGACAAGATGCGCGGCATCCTGTCGCTCCATCCGAAGAAGATCGCTGTCGGGCTCGTCAACATTCCCGTGTTCCTCTTCAAGGCCTTCATCCCCGATCTCAAGCTCGTGCGCGACACGCCGGCGCTGGTGACCAAGAACCCGAAGTGGGGCCGCGAGCACCAGGTGCTGCAGGCGATCCTGGCGCGTGTCGACTCGCTCCAGGCGCACGATCAGAGCGTGGCGGCTGCGATCAACACGGGCGACCTGGTGAAGGACGGGAGACGGGCCAAGCACTGGGAGCGCTTCCTGCGCATCGTCGAGCCTTTGTCCTCGCGCGTTCCCTACTTCCCGGTGGCCGGCAATCACGAGCGCACCGACGACTCGATCGGCGTGGCCAACTGGCGCACCG
>DATFWU010000244.1:0-6844 GCA_035259005.1 Candidatus Eiseniibacteriota bacterium | reverse complement strand
GTCCACGGATGGTAGTCGTAATAGGGCGCGTCGGCCGGGGTGTTGGGCGGCAGACCGTCGCCGCTCAGAACGTCGCCGGTGTGATGGCCGTCGTGGCGACGAATCTCGCCGCCCAGCGTGAGCGCGCCGTGGGCGTGATCGAGCCGCACGCGCGGCACCCAGCCGTAGTGGCGGTCGGCGATGAAGCGCCGGCGGACGACATCGAACTTCTCGACCGTGAAGTGTCCCTGCGCGTCCTGGGTCAGGCTGCCGTCGGGGTTCTGCGCGTAGTGGTCGCGCGTGAAGAGAGTGGAATCGGTCGTCTGCCAGGGCGCCAGGCGGTAATCGGTCAGGTTCTGCCCGAAGCGCTGCTCGTCGTAGTAGCCGCTGCCGTCGAAATAGAAGAGCGTCTGGGTGAAGGTGAGCTTCTCCTTGGGCGCCCAGGTGTGGATCAGCTCGTAGTGCGGCTCGAAGAAGTGGTCGCGCTCGTTGGGATAGGTGATGGGATTGAAGCGGCGGTCACGATCCGGATCGCCGGTCAGCCCGCCGTCCAGAATGGACTGCGGAATGCCGAGATAGGAGAGCTTCGTCTCCTCGGGTCCACCGAAGAGAAGCGCGCGCACCGAATGCTTGGCGACAACCTTCTGCGCCCCGAAGTAATAGGACCACAAGCGAGAGTAGGCGCCGTCGCGATAGCCCTCGGTGCGGATGCGCGAGTAGCGCCCGTAGAGCTGCCAGTCGCCCGTGAGCTTGCCCGAGTTCGCCTCGGCCATGATGCGCGACGTCTCGTAGGAGCCGTAGGAGTAGAGAGCCGTGGCGCCGGGCGCGTCGCGGAACGGTCCCGTCTCGAGGTTGACGCTGCCGCCCACCGAAGCCGCGCCGTAGAGGGCCGAGCCCACGCCACGCTGCACCTGAGCCTCATCGGTCGAGGCGAGAAGGTCGGGATGGTCGATCCAGTAGACCTCGTGCGACTCGGGATCGTTGAGCGGGACGCCGTCGAGCAGGACGCTAATCCGCTGCTGCGGGAATCCCCGAAGGGACAGATACGAATAGCCGATTCCATTCCCCGCATCGGAGTAGGCGTAAGCGCCGGGCAAGAGAGAGAGAGCCATCGGCGTGTCCTGGCCCCAGTTGATCTTCTGCAGATCGGGGCGTTTCAGCACCGAGCGCGCAATGGGCGACTCGGCGCCCGCCCGCGCCGTGCTCACCTCGATGCCCGGCAAAGGCACCACGTGGGAGAGGGTGTCGGACGGCGCGGACTGCGCGAAGGCCGATGGGGCGGGCAGAAGGGCGAGAAGCAGCAAGCACCACTTCATGACGGGATCTCCTGGGGCGCGAGGCGCGCCCGCGAAGGCATGAGCCAACCGGTTCCGTAGAACAGAAGCGAAGCGGCGAGCCCGATGTAGATGGGCTCGATGGCGCCGGGATAACCCGGTGTCCTTCCGAAGAGAGGCAAGGATCCGAGCAGCACCCAGACGAGAGTGAGCGCGAGCGGAACCACCATGGCCCACAGCGTGACCGGGGGAGAGAGACGCCCGCGCCCCAAGATCGCCGTGGCCACGGGCAAGAGCAGCGCCGGGGTCACGATCGAGCCCATGAGCTTCCAGATCTCGACCACGCTCGGCTCGGCGAGGGCCACCGCGCAGGCGAACGCGGCCGAGATCCACAGCGCGATCTTGGTGTTTCGTGTCGTGTGGTTCTCCGCGTAGGCGGGAGTCAGCGCGCCCACGACATCGCGCCCCAGCGTGGTGGCGGCGATGAAGCCGTAGGCGTCGATCGTGCTCATCACAGTGGCGATCATGGCGAGATAGAAAAGCCCGAGCGCGCCCGCGGGCAGGGTCGCGCGGGCCAGCTCGGGAAAGGCGAACACCGGCTTGTCGAGATGCGGGAGCACGGCGCGCGCGTACATGCCGGCGCTCGTGGTCAGGAAGTCGAAGAGGATCCAGAACCCGATCGAGGTCAGAACCCCGCGCTGGGCGGTGCGTGGGTTCTCGGCCGCGTAGGCCCGCTGCCAGAAGCCGGGATCGATGAGCGTCGAGAGCGCGATGAAGTACCAGACGAGCACGGCGGCAGGCGGATTGCCGCCGTTCCAGGTGAAGTGCGCCGGCGGCAGGTGCGATTGCAAGTACCCCAGCCCGCCGTGCTTCGCGACCAGAAAGCCGAACATGAGGAAAAAGCCGGCATACATGAGCACGAACTGGATCTGATCGGAGAACACCACGCTGCGCATGCCACCGTTCTGGATATAGAAGATCGAGAACACGGCGGCCGCGATCACGCAGGGCACGAGCGGCAGCTGGAACATGGAGGCGAACAGCGTGCCCAGCATGAGCACGTAGGCCGAGGGCGCGGCGAAGGCGAACACGGCGAGCGCGCCCACGAGCCCGGGCCCGCGCCCGTAGTGGTCCTGCAACAGCTCGGGCACGGTGTACAGGGCCGCGCGGCGGGCGCGGCGCGCGAAGAAGATGGCGAACAAGAGCGCGCCGGCGTAATAGGGCACGCCGAACACGAGCCAGTTACTCACGCCATAGCGATACGAGTACTCGCCCACGCCGAGGATGCCGCCGTACCACGAGGCCACGAGGGTGGCCACGAAGGCAGGCAGCGTGACGGCGCGGCCGGCCACGAGGTAGTCCACGGCACGCGTCGAGGCGCGGCGCGCGCGCAGCCACACGTAGCCGAGCACGGCGAAATACAGAACCAGCAGCGCCCAATCGATGGGGCTGTGACTGAACATGAAAAAGCCGCCCAAAAGGGACGGCGTCGAGGCAATCGGAGAGCTCGCTTGCTTCGCCGTTTCCCTACGCTGGTATGACCCAGTTCAGGTTCGAAGGGTGTGCTCTCAGGCCGGCCGTATTCCGCCGACCACCCCTAACGACGCGTCCGCGTGCGCGGACGGACACAGAATGCCCCCGGGCGGGGGGAGATGCAAGAGGGGAGGATTTCGCCTCGCTACACCTTGGGCTTGGGCGGCGGCAGCTCGCGCGCCACGACGATCGACTCGAAGGCGCACTCCTTGTGCTTGCCGTCGCAGAAGGGCTTGTCGTTCGACTGGCCGCAACGGCAGAGCTTGACGCTCGTACGTCCGGCCAGCTCGAAGGCGCGTCCCTCGGGATCCACGATCTCGAAATCGCCTTCGATCAGGAGCGGCCCGTGGGGGCGCACGGTGATGCGGGTCGAGGCCATGCCGCCTTCCTCCGTCTTCGTGATATGTTGTGGGTACCGCGACAACATATCAGACGGCCCCGGCCGCACCCAATCCATCAGGAGAACCGAATGCCCGAAATCATCTTCACCATGAAGGACCTCCGTCGCGTCCATCCGCCGAACCGCGAGGTCCTCAAGGGGATTTGGCTCTCTTTCTTCTACGGCGCCAAGATCGGCGTGCTCGGCTTGAACGGCGCGGGCAAGAGCTCGTTGCTTCGCATCATGGCCGGGCTCGACGACGGCTATCAGGGCGAGGTGCACATGCAGGCCGGCCGCACCGTGGGCTTCCTGCCGCAGGAGCCCGAGCTCGATGCGACCAAGACCGTGCTCGAGATCGTCGAAGAAGGCGTGGCCAAGACGCGCGCGCTGCTCAAGCGCTTCGAGGAGATCACGGCGCGCTTCGCCGAGCCGCTGGACGCCGACGAGATGGAAAAGGTGCTGGCCGACCAGGCGAAGGTGCAGGACCAGATCGAAGCCGCCAACGCCTGGGAGCTGGACCGCCACCTCGAGATCGCGATGGACGCGCTGCGCTGCCCGCCGCCCGATACGCCGGTCCAGGTGCTCTCGGGCGGAGAACGGCGCCGCGTGGCGCTGTGCCGGCTGCTCCTGCAGCAACCCGATCTGCTCCTCCTCGACGAGCCGACGAACCATTTGGACGCCGAGTCCGTGGCCTGGCTCGAGCGCCATCTCCAGGAATATCCCGGCACCGTCGTGGCGGTGACGCACGACCGCTACTTCCTCGACAACGTCGCGGGCTGGATCCTCGAGCTGGATCGCGGGCAGGGGATTCCCTGGGAAGGTAACTACTCCTCGTGGCTCGAGCAGAAGGACAAGCGCCTCGAGCAGGAGGAAAAGGCCGAGAGCGCGCGCCGGCGCACGCTCGAGCACGAGCTGGAGTGGATTCGCATGTCGCCCCGGGCGCGCCAAGCCAAGGGCAAGGCGCGCTACACGGCGTACGAGAAACTGCTCGCCGAGGAGACCGAGAAGCGCGGCGACCCCAACGAGATTCGCATTCCGCCCGGACCGCGGCTGGGCACGACGGTGGTCGAGGCGGAGGGGCTCGGCAAGGCGTTCGGCGACAAGCTCCTGTTCGAGGATCTGTCGTTCAAGCTGCCGCCCGGCGGCATCGTGGGCGTGATCGGACCCAACGGCGCCGGCAAGACGACTCTCTTCCGCATGATCACGGGCGGCGAGAAGGCGGACCAGGGCTCGCTCAAGATCGGCGACAGCGTGGTCCTGTCCTACGTGGACCAATCACGCGACTCGCTCCACGGCGAGAAGTCGGTGTGGGAGGAGATCGCGGGCGGTCAGGACCTGATCGACGTCGGTGGCCGCCAGGTGAACTCGCGCTCCTACGTCGCCGCCTTCAACTTCAAGGGCGCCGACCAGCAGAAGAAGGTGAAGGCGCTCTCGGGCGGCGAAAGGAACCGCGTCCACCTCGCCAAAATGCTGAAGAGCGGCGGCAACCTGCTCTTGCTCGACGAGCCCACGAACGATCTCGACGTGGACACGCTGCGCTCGCTCGAGGAGGCACTCGTGCAGTTCGCCGGCTGCGCGGTCGTGATCTCGCACGATCGCTGGTTCCTCGACCGCATCGCCACGCACATTCTGGCCTTCGAGGGCGACAGCCAGGCGGTGTGGTTCGAGGGCAACTATCAGGATTACGAGGCCAACCGGAAGCGCCGCCTCGGCGTGGATGCCGACCAGCCGCACCGCATCCGTTATCGCAAGCTCGTGCGCTAGCCCGTCTGCCGTGGGGATCGGGCGGCCATGCGGACTGCATGGACCGCCCAGATCTCATCCGCAAACCGCAAGGAGACGAACCCGGTCTCGTCGGCCGCCCCGGCGCCGGACCGGCGCTCGCCCACATTAAATCCCGGTTTCTCAAAGCCTTGTCGGAGTGAAATTCCTTCCCGGCTGGATGGCATGGGGCCTGCTTTGTCCGGGGTGAACCCGGCATACGGGTCGTCCGGCAAGCGGTCTAAACATGGAGGAGACCATCCCATGCTTCGTGGCAAGAAGGGCTTCACCCTGATCGAGCTGATGATCGTGGTCGTGATCATCGGCATCCTGGCGGCGATCGCCATCCCGAACTTCATCGCCATGCAGAGCCGGGCCAAGGAAGGCTCGACCAAGGCGAACATGCACACGTTCCAGCTGGCGGCTGAGGACCAGGGTGTGCAGAACGACGGCAAGTATGCCGACGCCACCACCGTGGCCGGCAACCTTCCGGCGAACTTCAAGAACCCGTTCGACCAGTCGGTCGGCACGGGCAACGCCTGGGAGTCGCGCGGCAGCTCGGCCGGCGCCCCGACGAACAAGAGCGGCCTGACGTCCTACTGGACGGACACGCTCTCGTACAACATCAAGGGCTACGGCAAGTCCGCGGCTCTGACGCTCACGCTGACCTCCGGTCAGTAAGCGAACGTCGCAACAAAAAAGAGGGGCGGTCCTTCGGGACCGCCCCTTCTTTCTTTGCCACCCCGCCTAGGGCGTGAGCACGATGGTCCGCGATTCCTGGCTGCCCGGCACCGTGAGCCTCACGTAGTAGACGCCGGGAGACACGTGCGCGCCACCGCTGGTGAGCCCGTTCCAAACGCCGCTGAAGGATCCTGGCTCGAGGTGGTCGTTCACGGGCACCGCGATGAGGCGCCCGCGGGCGTCGAGGATCTCGGCGCGGGCGAGGCCCGCCTGGCGCAGGCCGAAGCGGAAGAGCACGCGGCCCGATGTGGGATTGGGCTCGGGAGAGCTCAGGAAGCCGATGCGCGCCACCGGATCGCCGAGCGGCCGCACCGCCACCGCCTGCTGCACCACGACGGCTCCCTTCATCCCCAAAGAGAAGTGGGGGACGCAGAAGAAGGGGAACGTCCCTTCGTTCGGAAACACTTGGGTGAAGGTTTGCGATGCCGAGTTGATGTTGTGATTCCAGATGGTTCCCGCGTTGGGGTCGCTCGTATCGACGCCGTTCGTGGTCGTGTGCGTGCCGGAGACCCACTTCCACATCACGGCGTCGCCGGGCTGGATGAACGCAGTGTCGGGTCCGATTCCGTCTCCGTTGTTGTCGAAGAAGAAATTGTTGACCAGGAAGGTATCGACAGGATCGGCGAGTGGCTGCGCGCTTGCGCTCTCCGGATGCTTGGAGAGCCAGGCGTCGATCGCGGCCTGCATGGCCTGAGGGCTCATGTCCATGTGGTCATGAGCGGGAGCGGCACGAGGGATCGCCGGACGGACGACGAGAACGAAGGCCAAGAGGGCGCAAACACCCGCGCCCAGGAACAGAAGCCGGGTCCAGGACATCCGACGGAGAGCAAGTCGAGGCAGGCGCATGGCGCAACTCCTTCACGGTGAACTTGGATGGTATCGCGCAGCCCGCGTGCCGGTCCAGATGGCCCGCGGCGCGGCTTTACACCCACGGGCCCGCCCGCTAGCATGCCGGCGAGTCGACGTTCTCCCAGGTCCGGTGCGGATGGTTTCCCTCGCTCGTCCCCAGGAAAACGCAATCGATCGCGCGGAGAGGTGGCCGAGCTGGCTGAAGGCAGCCGCCTGCTAAGCGGTTGACTGGGTAAAACCGGTCCGGAGGTTCGAATCCTCTCCTCTCCGCCATTCCCCTTGGATACGGATGCCAGGCGCGGGATTGGCGAATTCAGCCCCGCGTGCT
>DATFWU010000243.1:0-3321 GCA_035259005.1 Candidatus Eiseniibacteriota bacterium | reverse complement strand
GGTGCGCGGCCGCGACGGTGTGCCCATTGCCGTTGTCGCCACCGGCGCCGGCTACGGCCACGGCGTCGGGCTCTGCCAGTGGGGCGCTCTCGAGATGGCGCGGCGCGGAAACGACTTCCGCAAGATCCTCGGGCACTACTTTGCGGGGATCGAGGTCAAGCCGGCCTCGGAGTCGCGAGGATAGGGCGGCTGTGCCCATGCCCGCCGGTTGACACTCAACGGAAGCGATTGCTACGTTACGCGCTTCGAGCGGGGTTGTAGTTCAGTTTGGTTAGAACGCCTGCCTGTCACGCAGGAGGTCGCGGGTTCGAGTCCCGTCAACCCCGCCATTCATTCCGCGACATGAACCCGGGCGCCGCTGGCGGCCCGGGATTTTTCTTTGAGGGCGCGGCCGCGCGCTTCGACCAGCCGCACCATCAAGGCCTTCTGCAGGTGGAGACGGTTCTCGGCCTGCGGGACGACCACGCTCTGCTCTCCGTCCAGCACCTGGTCGGTCACCTCTTCGCCGCGGTGGGCGGGGAGGCAGTGCATGAAGACCGCGTCCTTCTTGGCGTAGGCCATCAATTCGTCGTCGACGCGATAGCCGCTGAAGCACACGCGGCGCCACTCGGCCTCCGCCTCCTGGCCCATGCTCGTCCACGTGTCGGTGTAGACCACGTCGGCGTTCTGCGTGGCTTCCTGGGGCTCGCGGAAGCGGCGCACGCCGCCCTTCGAGCGCCGCTCGGCCTCGAGGAAGAGCGTCGCGTCGGGCTCGAAGCCGTCGGGTACGGCGAGGCGTAGCTCGAAATCGAAAATGGTCGCCGCCTCGAGCCACGAGTGCAGCACGTTGTTGCCGTCGCCCACCCACGCCACCGTGATCGCGTTCAAGTCTCGCTTCATCCGCCACAGCGTGTACATGTCTGCGAGGATCTGGCAGGGATGCGAGTAGTCGGTGAGCGCGTTGATCACCGGCACGCTGGCGCTCTTCGCCAGATCGCTCACGAGCCGATGACTGAAGGTACGCGCCACGATGAGATCGCACATGCCGGAGAGCACGTGGGCCACGTCGGGGATGCTCTCGCGTCCGTGCTCGGCGACCTCGGCTTTGGTGAGATCGACGACATCGCCGCCCAGCTCGTGCATGCCCACGGTGAAGGACACGCGCGTGCGCAGCGACGGCTTGTGGAAGACGAGAGCCGCCGTCTTGCCGGCCAGCGGCTTGGGTCCGTCGGGGCGACCGCGCCCCGCGCGCAATTCGTCGGCGAGCCGGAAGAGATCGATGACCCATGGCGGCTCGAGTCCGAGCAGATCGACGAGATGAGTCGGCTTCTGGCTCATAGATCGAGCACCATGGCCACCTCATCGCAGGCGTGGCGGCGCGGGCACTGGACGCAATCGGTCCATACCTTGCGCGGCAGGGAGTCGCGCTCGGCCTGCGTGAAGCCGCAGCTCTCGAAGAAGGGCACCTCGCGTGTGAGCGCGATGACGCGCGGCAGGCCGAGCGAGCGCGCGTCGGCCACGACCGCGTCCACGATGGCAGCGCCCATGCCCTTGCCACGCTGATCCGGGCGCACGGCGAGGGAGCGTACCTCCCCGAGATCGCCCCACAAGAGCCTGAGCGCGCCGCAGGCCACCACCTCGCCGGCGATCGTGGCCACGTGGAACTCGCGGATGCATTGGTACAGCTCGCCCACGGGGCGGGGGAGAAGGACACCCTGCGCGACGAAGTCGGCCATGAGGCGCGCGATGGATGGGACGTCCGAGATCTCGGCGCGGCGAAGCACGTGGCCGTTGGGTGAAGGAGCCGGAGGCGCTGCCGAAAGCCGGGGCGCCGGATCGTCGCCCTCGGCGAGCTTGGTGAACCCGGCGCGAGGCAGCCCGTCGCCCGCGCCGATGCCAAGACGCGCTTCGGCACGGCCCAGCTGCTCGGCCACGGCGCGGGGGCCGGTGCCCGGCGAGTGATTTCGACGATCGAGCGCCTTCTGATAGTCGAGCGCTTCGAGGCGGTCGATGGTGAAGAGCGGTGAGATGGCCACGCGCATCGCTTCGGGCAGGGCGGAAGGCGTGGTGCCGAGACGCTCGGCCTCGGACCACAGACGGCCCACCAGCGAATGCGCCTCGCGGAAGGGCACGCCCTCGGCGACCAGCGAATCCGCGAGCTCGACGGCCAAGAGATCGGGCGTGAGGCTCGCCTGCACGCGCTCGGGCATCAAGCGCAGCGCGGCCACCGCCGGCGCCAACGCCGAAAGCAGCGAGTCGAGCGTGTCGGCCGTGTCGAAGAGCGCTTCCTTGTCTTCCTGCAGATCCTTCTGATAGCCGGACGGCAAGCCTTTGAGAATGATGGCCAGGCGCTCGGCGTTCGCCACCAGGCGCCCGCTCTTGGCCCGCGCCAGCTCGAACACGTCCGGATTGCGCTTCTGCGGCAAGAGGCTCGATCCGGTCGAGAAGCCGTCGGGCGCGCCGTACCAGCCGAATCCGGGCGAGCACCACAGGACGACGTCCTCGGCCAAGCGCGAGAGGTGAATGCCGAGCAGGGCCGCCGCCTGCAAGTACTCGAGCACGAAGTCGCGA
The DNA here is from genome assembly GCA_035259005.1 of Candidatus Eiseniibacteriota bacterium. GTDB lineage: Bacteria > Eisenbacteria > RBG-16-71-46 > RBG-16-71-46 > DASYSL01 > DASYSL01. The sequence goes on along the minus strand of DATFWU010000243.1, from coordinate 771 downwards.
TCGCCGACCGCGTCCAAGCTGTTCTCGGCCACGCGGCTCATGCCGAGACGCGCCGCCAAGGCGAGCCGGTCGTAGCGCAACGGCGTGCCGGCGATGGCCGAAGCACCGAGTGGCAAGCAGTCCGCCGCCTGGCGCACGCTCAGGAAGCGCTCCTCGTCGCGCTCGAAGGCGGCGACGTGCGCGAGCCACGCGTGCGCGAGCAGAATGGGCTGCGCGGGCTGCATGTGCGTGTACGCCGCGGCCATCAAGGAACCCGCGGCCCGCGCCTGCGTCACGCAAGCGCGTTCCAGCTCGCGCACGTGCTCGAGCGCTTCCTCGGCGAGGCGCATGACGCGCAGGCGGACGAGCGTGCTCACCTGGTCGTTCCGGCTGCGCCCCGTGTGGAGGCGCCGGGCCGGATCGCCGGAACGACGGATGAGCTCCGCTTCGACCGCCGAGTGAACGTCTTCCCCCTCGAGAGTGACGCGGGCGCCGGAGAGATCGGCTTCGAGCGCGTCGCAGGCCGCGAGCAACGAGCGCAAGCCGTTCGCGTCGAGCACGCCGCTTTCGACGAGAGAGGGGCCGTAGGCGCGCGTCAGCGCGATCTCTTCCGGCCACAGGCGCCGGTCGACGGGCAGCGAGTCGTTCAAGGCCCGCGCGCGTGGATCGAGACCGCCCGGAAGCCGGCCGCTCCAGACATCGCCTTTGGCGCCCGGCATGACGGTGACGCGCGGCTCAGCCGACACGCTCGGCCTCCGTTTCACGATCGCGCGCCGCGCCCACGGCGAGCGG
>DATFWU010000242.1:0-56723 GCA_035259005.1 Candidatus Eiseniibacteriota bacterium | reverse complement strand
GACGAGATCTTGCGTCAACTCAATCGAGGTGCCGTGTTCTGGCACTACATCGGTCACGGCAACCCATTCAAGCTGGCAGACGAGAATGCCTTCACGATCACGGATGTGCCAACGATGGCCAATGGCCCGCGACTTCCTGTGTTCCTAGCCGCGGGCTGCGAAGTGGGACCATTCGACAATCCTTACATCACTCCACTGGCCGAGGCCTTGGTCAAGCATCCAGGAGGTGGCACGATCGCCAGCTTTGCGAGCCCCGTGCTTACCTATTCGTACCAGAATTACGATCTCGGCAAAGCGATGTACGGTGCCCTCTTCTCGCCGCCAGAATTAGGTGGAGCGAGGACACTCGGCGAGGCTGCCTTCGTCGCGAAGCATAGGGCCTCGGTCTCGATGAATGACATCACCTACCACCTCCTGGGTGACCCCGGGCTCGCGATCGCTGTGCCTCGCGCCGATGTGCTTATACAGCTGCGCGACGGGGAGACGGGCGCGGCTCTCGACGATTCGCTACTCTGTGGCCGTCGAGTCCGAATCGAGGCCGAAGTACATGGAGAGCGCGACCCGGCGAGCTCGGCCTTGCTCAATTCCTTCGAGGGCACGGCAGTCGTCCGCGTCACCGATGCGCCGAAACTCAATTCCTTCGCTCTTTATCCCGGGGAGCCCCCGATCCAGGACTACGAGGCAAATCCGCGCACGGCGTTTCAGGGCGAATTCCCGGTGCATGGTGGGCGCATGGTGGCCGATGTCGTCCTTCCCGCGGAGGCTAGACCTGGGGCTCGAGCACGCGTCGAAGTCTATGCGAGCAATAACGCGTTTGACGCGAGCGGGTCGCATTTCGTGCAAGTGGCGCAGGACACCGTCGTCTCCGATTCGACAGGGAAGGGGCCGACGATCCAGGTTCGTTCGAAGAGTGGGGGCACCCTCGTGGGCCCAAACGAGGATCTGATCGTAACGCTTGAGGATCCGAACGGCATCTTCACGCTCGCAGACTCAACGGCTCTCGGGATCGAAATCGCCGTCGACCAGGGCTCGCCCACCGAAGTCACAGATCGCTTTGCCTATGACGCGGGATCCTCTGCTCGAGGGATGCTTACCTACTCACTTCCGCACCTGATCGACGGTCACCACAGCGTGACGGTGTCAGCCTCGAACAACTTGGCTCGCGAAGCCTGGCCCGACGCCTACCGCAGTCGTGCGACGGTGTCCTTCCAGGTGGCGAGGCTGGCCGACACTACCGCGGTGGCGGGGTTCGCTCTACCCAACCCATTTAGAAGCAGCTCAGGCACGCATCTCTTGTTCTCGGGGTTTCCGAAACAAACCGTGGCCGATGTGTTGGTTTACGATCTCTCCGGGCGTCTCGTTCGGCACTTGAGTGGACTGGGCGCCGGGCACGTGCAGGTGGACTGGGACGGCAGGGATCGCGGGGGACGTTGGCTGGGATCGGGGATTTATCTGTACCGAGCGATTCTGCGATCCCAGGCGGGCGGGGCAGAACAGCGACTGGATGGGCGGTTGGTTCTCCTGCGTTAGAAAAGGAACTGCGGCGGTGTCCTCTTATCTGGGCTCCGGTAGTTCCTGCGCCGGACCAGGTCGGGCGTAGATTTGATCGGTTGAACATTGATCCATGGTTCCTCCAGGTTCAGAAGAGTCTGAAGTGGCGTGTAGTCGAAAGGCATCTGCGGGTACCGCACAGAGCCGGCGAGCTCGAAGGACAGACGGCTCGGAGGTGCCGGGCGACGGTCCGGCACTCACCCCCGAGACTTCGCTTCAGGGCAAGAGACAAATTCGCTGCACGGCCTTCGTCTTTCCTTGCTCTACCACCACAAGATAGATACCAGGCTCGAGACGCTCCCGAGCTCCCGCGGTCATCGACATGGCGCCCGCGCTCAGATCACGACCCATCACCAAGCGACCGTGGATATCGAAAACCGAGAGACGAGCCGGAAGTCCACCTGTGGTGGCGGCGGACACCGTGAATCGGCCGCTTGCCGGATTAGGGGAGACAGTGAGAGAGAGATCCCCCGTTCTGGTTTGCGGAGTTTCGCTCTCGCGAATGGTGAGCGACGGTGGCACGTGGCTCGGAGACGGCTTGAACCGCGCCGCATAGACATCGATGTCGTCCGGACCGTTGCGCACGTCACCCCAGACGGCGATGAACTGGTTCTTAGTCGAGGTCAGAGCGCCGTATCCGTCCGCGCTGGGCGAGAGAACCTCCGACTGCAGCAAGGCGCCTTCACCCGACACGTGTTGGATGACTGCCTGTTCCCCGGACAGCAGGACGATGGCCCCTCCTTCGCCGTCCGAGACAATGGAGGACCCGCCGCGAGGCTGCGAGAGAGTAATCCCACCCACCTGCCAGAGGGCGGAGCCTGATGCATCCAGATGTTGAGCGAAGATGTGTATGGCGTAGCTGGGCGCCTGAAACTCGTTCCAGGCGACGATGATGCCGTCGGCTCCGTCGTCGGCCAGTGCAGCCGCCCCCTGCTCGCCGTAGGGGCTGACGAGAACGCCGTCCTGAGTCCAGCGCGGCTCGCCGTTCTCATCCAATGCTTGGGCATAGACTTGATATTGGAAGAGAGGATATTTGCGCGTGTCCGCCCAAGCCAGGTCGATACCGCCTGACGGCCTGGCAATGACCGCCAGTGACCATTGCGGCGCCTTGTTCAGGCAAACCGGTGCGCCCGTCGAGAGCCATAGCCTGCTTCCGTCACCCGTGAAGCGTTGAGCGTATACGTCGGCATTGAACCCACCGGGGAACAGGTCGCGCCCATCGATCCAGGCGACGATGACGCCGCCGTGGCCGTCGGGAACCGCCTTTGGCTCAAATTGTGAGCCTCGACCTTCGCTCACGCGCAAGGCGCCTGCCGGCCACAGGAGTTGACCCCGGTCGCCGGCATGCTGAAGCAGAAGGCGACGGTCATAGCCAGAAAGGGAGTCGTCGCGGACAAGGGTGTCGCCAACGGTGAAAGCGCCTCCCGCGCCATCGCCCACCAGGGCGAAGTCTGTGCTCGCCTCGAGTGGGGCAAGGCGCACGCCCTGATCTCCCCACAACCGCTGGCCTTTGGCGGTGAATCTCTGCGCATAGACCGCCGCATTGGAACCGCTTGCATCAAACTGGCTCCACGCAACGATGACGCCGCCCTGATCGTCCGAGGCGAGCTGCGCCAGGCTCTGCGCCCCTGCGGTGAAACCGACCCGCACTCCCGACTCCTCCCACTCGCTTGCTCCCCCGGGTCCCAGCTTCTGGGCCAGGACGACGTAGTCTGAGCCGGATCCTGGGTGCGTGCCTTGATCGGTCCAAACAACGAAGGCGCCGCCGTCGTCGGCGCCGACGACTTTCGGTTGAACCTGGCTTTGCGGACCAATGGCAACCGGAGTTCCGTCGCGAGCCCAGGCATGGGACTCGGTGGGACAGAAAAGAGCGAAGAGAAGAGGAAATAGTGATGTGTAAACTACGCGCTGGAAGAACTTCATTTCGGCCTCCGCGCGCGACGTGTCGTGGGATGCTGCGAGAAAGGCTCGCTGCTCCGCTGCGCCGAAGGCACCTGCGGGCCATCTGTCCCGGGCCGAAAATGAGCCTATCCCTCGCGAAGCGAGAAATGCAACAGCCAACCATTGAGAAAACTTGGGCTCGAGGAGGCCGACTCTGATTCGCTCGCGTTGTGCGGCAAGTGGGGGTAAGGATGTCCCTTTATGCCGAGTTGGAATCAGCTTGAAGTGTGGCTCAGGAGCTTGGACGGGTGCCGAAGCGCACCATGAACGCGGCCAGAAGTTACGATGAAGCTTCCAGCAGAAAGAGCTTCTGGCCCGTGAGGCGAAAGGATCAACCATGTGCGTGCTGCGCGTGACGGGTTCGAATTTCGATGTCGAGGAGTTTCTCCGAACATCAGGTCTGCACCCCTACATGGCCTACAAGGCTGGTGACCCTCGGGCTCCGTTTAGATCTGACGGATCTGTGTATTCTACTTCCGGCTTCCGCGTCGAGGTAAGCCATGCAGCTTGGTCGAACCTTCCCGGACAGGTCTCCGATGCGTGCGCCTTCCTCGAACGCCACGCGGGTGAACTGCGCGCTCTTGCCGCGTTGTCGACCGTCGAAGACATGCGCCTTGATTTCCCGATTGAGCTTCGGATCGGTGAGAACGTCGTCGCGCAGTTCGATTATCTGCCACCCGAACTCATCAAGGCTGCTGGGGCTCTCGGCATGGGCATCGAACTCTCCACGTACCCCACCGGAGCGAGAGAAGGACAATGACTAAGTGGCTGGCTCTGTGTGTTGCCGCGGGACCGCAGAGTCATTAGCGGATTGTCCCCTACCACCTCGAGTTGGAACCAACTGCTAGGCTGGCTGAGGAGCCTACAGGCGCTGCGAGAGAACCTCAGAGTCGCGTAGATGTCCCTGGGCCAAGTGCCCGATTTCAGGCGAGCCGCCGATGTTGGTGCGCTCCCAGGCGCGAATGGAACCGCATGCTTCTTCGGGGCTCATACGCGCAGAGGATACCCCGTTTAGATGGGGGAATCGGCTCAGGGCTCACTCAGATTCGCGCGCCAGATGGGCCCTCGATGCCACTCGATTGCTTGGAGGGCGCGCTGCCCCTCTCGACCGATTTGCCGGTGAAGGGTGTTCCAACCTTCCGGGCACTCGCCTTGTCGGATACGCCGGAGGTGCGCACCATGAGTCGAGTCCTGCCGCTGCTCTTTCTGCTTGCATCCCTGGTTGTCGCTCGGTCCGCTGGGGCCGCTCAACCGGATTTTCGTCTGCAGGTCGTTCCGGCGATCGTCTACAAGGTGGACGACCCGGGGAACACCGAAACGTCGACGTTCGTGTTCGACGTCGCGGTGATTTGCTCCACCGATTCCGTGCTCACGCCGATTTCTGCGAGCGTGCAGCTCTCGGATGGCCATTCGATCGTCGAGCGGCAGGAGTGGCCGACCGAGCCGTTGGCGAAGATGAAAGGGGAGCACTATCGGATCGAGTCGGATACTCCGTTGTCGTCGCCCCGGCGCATGCTCACGTTGCCCGAAGCCTTCGACCTCCACTTCTATTTCCGCTGCCCGCAGGCGCTGAGGATCGGGTCGGCAGAAGTGCGGGTGAAGGTCGCGGACGCGAAGGGTCGGATGGCGGAACGGACCTTGATGATCCCGGTTCAGTACTATCAGCAGAAGACGTCGCTCATCGTGCCTTTTCGCGGCAACGGCGTGGTCGGGCAGGACTGGATCACGAACGGAGGCCATGGCGGCGGTGGCAACTGGGGGGCCGACTTCGCGATCGACCTGCGCGGCCTCGGCGAGAACGGGGCAGAGCAGAAAAGCCAAGCCCAAGAAAACGCATCCGCCGCCGGTTGGGGCCGCGAGATCCTGGCGCCCGCGGCTGGAACCGTGACCTACGCGCGCAATGACGTGCCCGACAATCCACATCCCGGAAGGGACGATACGTTGTACGCGGCGCTGCACGACCCGGTGATGGCGTGGGCTGGCAACTGCGTCATCATCGACCACGGCAATTCGGAGTTCAGCGTCATGATGCACATGCAAGAAGGGTCCGTCATGGTCAAGGTCGGGGATCGAGTCGCCGCCGGCCAGGTGATCGGAAAGCTGGGGAACTCGGGAAACGCATTCGGGCCACACCTGCACTATCAGCTTCAGTCGGGCCCACGGCTCTTCGTCGATCAGGGACTACCGTTCAAGTTTCAGAACATCGACGTCGCTGTGCTTGCGCGCGGCAGGCAGTTCGAAGCGAAGTGAGTCGAAGCGTCGAGAAGCACCACCGCACCCAATGTGTCCATCGCCATGACTCAGCGATACGCGATGCTCGGCGACGAGCGTGCGCGAGGGCGTGGGGCGGGCGCGGCCGACGGGAGTCGATTGGGTTCCTCCGAGGCATTCAAGCAGCTCGGAGTAACTGTTCCCCGTGGAGGAATGTCCCCAACGGGATTCGAATCGGCAACATCGCGGGAACCAACGGACACCAATCGTGGCCAATCGAGTTCATCCAACGACTTGCACCCACCGGGCGACGCAGATGGCGACTGATAGTTTCACTTGCCGGTAGGTAGTTCCCGCACAGTTCCCGCACACCTAGGGTCGCTTCGGCGCCTTCGCCTCCGCGAACACGTATTGGTGTTGCGCGTCGCGCATGATGAGGCGACGGGCACCAACGGAATCCGCGACCACAAACTCGAAGCCCGAGACCGTGGGGTCGATCGTTATGAACGAAATCGTTCCGTCCTCGTTCTTGCGCGACGCGACGGCACTCTTCCACCCTCCCACGTCGAACAGGGTTCTGGCGCCCTGCTTCTCCACCGCTACTGCGCCTAGCGACGCGTTCACGTAGCGCGTTGCCAGCTTCGCGACCGCGGCCGCGTCGGCCGGGACGACGAGGCGTTCGCGGTCCTTCGCGAACGCCTCCTTTCGCTGTTTCGCCGCAGTGGCGAGCGCAGCGTCAGCCTCGGGCTTGCCGTCAAACAGCACCTCGAGCACCTTCCGCCGCAGCGGTTCGAGAATGAGAAAGCCCGATTCGGAGTTGGTGAGAATCACCGCGCCGACGCCGTACTCGGGCAACCAGATCATGTCGCTGTGGTATCCCACGAAGTCGCCGCCATGGTGCACCACCTGGATGCCGTACTTCGTGTCGACGATCAGCGCCATGCCGTAGTTCACGCCATCGCTCACGGCGACCTGCGGTATATAGCGCGCGAGTAGGTTCTCCTCCGACACCAACCGCTTGCCGTTGGGCAGCATGCCCTTCGCGAGTTCCATCTCGACGTACTTGGCCAGCTCGTTCGCGCTCGTCCACAGCCCACCGGCGGGGCGAAATGGGTACACGGAGTAGGCGCGGTCCATCCGCGCGAGCGCCTGCTTCCCGTCCACGTCGTCTCCGTGCGACGAGGCGTGGTCGCCTCGCATAGCCTTGGCGAAGTCGAACGTCGACGTCGTCATGCCGAGCGGCGCGAATACCTTGGTGCGCATTGCCTCGTCATAGGCGGCGCCCAACTCCTTCCCCGGCAGCGCGGTGGCGCCGCCGATGTAGCCGGCCGCGGCCGCCATGAGGTTGCTGTACTGGAACACCTCACCGAACTTGCTCGTCGGTTGCATCGTGCCGAGCAGCCGAAGCGCGGAGGCCGGTGTCTCGTGTTCGTACTCGATATCCAACTCGAGGTCTTGCCGCGGCATGCCGGTGCAGGCGCACACGAGATGCTTCACGAGCACCTCTCTCGTTGTGACTGCGTCACCGAGCTTGAAGCTGGGGTATAACTCCGTGACCGGTTCATCCCAGCGCAGCTTCTTCTCGTCGGCGAGTATGGCGAGCAACAGCGTCGTTAACGCCTTGGTGTTCGACGCGGCGATGAACAGCGTGTTGGCATCGATCGGATCTGGCTTGCCCATCTGCTTCACGCCCAGGCCGCCTGCAAGAACCGTCCTACCGCCGTCGATGAACGCGATCCCCGCGCCCGGAATTTCGAGCTGCTTCATCCCGCTGGCGACGAACTCCTTGAGCACCTTGAGCCGCTCGGCATCGAGCGGATGCGCCTTCCTGCCGGCGAACGACTCGCGCGTGTAGCCCTTCGGCTGCAGGCTCTGGGCCACGATCGTAATGGGCCCCCCGCGCTTCTCGATCGTAGACTTGGTGCCGTCAAGGATCGACACCGTCCACGTGTCGCCCGCTCGCCACGCCACCGCCTCCACGAACACTCCTTCGTTCGGCGACGTCTCGTACTGGTAGTCCTTGCGCTCCTCCCAGCCCTCGGTTGGCGCTTCAGGCACGGTGATCTTGAGGGGGCGGCTGAAGCCTGGTTGGTACGCCGCCCACCCTGCCGCGACCGCGGCGTCAGCGTCCTTGGCCTTCACGTCGACGATCGCAATGTGCGTGTCGTCCTCGGGGGGCATGAGGATGGTGAGGGCGTCTTTCGTCGTCATCGTCCACCCTGCGGGGAGGATGAACGAGCTCCCGCCGGGCGTGGTGCGTCGAGTGTCCTTGTCTGCGGGCGCGGGCGCCGGCCCGGGCGTGGGCGATTGCCCGTGAGCGAATGTGGGGAACGCTAGACACAGCGCGAGGGCGAGTGCGACTTGGGGGCGGCGCAACATAGGGGGTCTCCATTGGAGTGACTCAGAATGGACGCTTGATGACGTCCGGAATAGGCCCGCAGCCCAGCGGGTCGTGGCAGCTCCTCGTTTCCGGCGATCGGCGCCACCGTCATCCGGCTCTCGCGCCGCGCGACCGGATGGTCACGTTCGAGGACGCTCGGAAATGACGGCCAAGGACGACATGAGCTGTGCCAGCGTGATTGCGTTGTGCCAAAGCCACGAAGACGTGACGCTATCGTCTGACCGGCGCAGGCATTGGCTACACCACGGGGAGAAGCGAGACCTCAGGCCCGCGCCAAAGGAACCACGGATGCGGGAACCAAGTCTTCTCCGCCGGGTGTCAGAGGAGAGGAGGCTCTCGAGGAACTAAGCCCGGCAGCACCAGGTGGGACCATGCGCCCGAATTCAAAGCCCGCTCATCGCGCCGGTCAATAAAAAAAGCAGCGAGCCCGGGCCCGCCGCAGAGCTTCGTAGACGGAAGTGTGCCCGAGAGGGAAATCTCCCTCTCCGGCAGCCTGGTGTGGAACAAATTGCAGGCCGTGGCTGGCACTAATTTGGTGTCCCCAACTATCGCGAGTTGGAACCAGCTGGAGGCGTGGCTCAGAAGCCTGCAAGTCCTCCGGAATAGCCTAAGAGTCGCCTGAACCCGGCCTGGGTTGGGCTCGAATGTCCTTGCGGCGGCTAGGTCCGGACCCTCCCATAGGCGAGTGGAACCGTTTCTGGGGGGCGTAGCCAGACGGGCTGTCTCACGGTGTACTTAGCCTCTCGGACCACCTCTGCACGGTGAAGTGCCTTCGGCCATGGGCCGACACCTATGGAGACCGGATCATGGCTGCGTGACACCTGGGGCGGGCCTGGGATGAGATTAACCGGTGCGCTTCTCTTAGCGATGGCGTTGACGACAGTGGGATCATCCCGCGGGCTATGTTCCGAGGAGTGGTCCTTCGAGGCGTTTCAACCCATCTGGTCCTTCAGTGACCTCTCGCTTAGCCGCGTCACGGTACTAACGTACAACTCCGACGATGTCGGCATCTTAGCGGTGCTCGCTACATGTGACTCGAGCCTTGTAAGCACCCAGTACGGACCGCAACAACGCAACGCGGCTTTCGACGTGGGGCTTCGGGTCGAGGTGACGTCCAACTCGAATCGGGAACCGCCACTCTTCGGCGACACGCTGCGCGTCACTCTCCGCGCCACGAAGCCGCCAAGAGATCTGGATGACTTTACCTACGACATGATCGTGGCAGCGACAGCGCGGTGCGTGATACTCAACGCTGCGCAGTCGCCGCCGATCAAGTTTGTTTCGCTGCGAATCGAGGGGGAGCCCGCCTATAAGAAGTACGGTGGCACGTTTGCCACCGCGCGCTTCCGGAACGGACCGAGGAAGCGAATCTTTGGCGTTTACTGAATGTCCCCAACGGGATTCGAATCGGCCGACCGCAAGGAACTGTCGGATAACAAACGCGACGATGCAGAGTAATCAGCCACTTACGGCGGTGCGACGTACCCCTCGAGCGCCGTTCGTACCTATTCCTCCGGATCGTTCCCGCACAATTCCCGCACACCGCTCAATGGTGGGCCTGAGCGGCGATGATTTCCCTGAGTAGCGCCTCAGGCACTACGCTGCCATCAGGCACCCCGTACTTGATTGACCGTTTGATCTCATCGAGCGCGTCATATGCCCCGACACCGCGCTGGACGATGCCAACGCCACCCTTCGGACCCCCGAGCACCATCAAACCCTGATCGGCTGTCACGAGAAAGGACTGGATCTCCCAGGCTTGGTCCATGGCTCCGGTGCGGCGGTCCGCTTCCTGCTCTTCCGGGGTCATCGGGGGCGGCGTCGGTGTCCGATCAGGAGCTGAGCAATAGATCGGCGAGTCCCCCAAACCCTTCAGGACTACTGCCGAGCCGAGATCACCGATGAGAGTCCTCTCAACGTCGATCAAGCTCGTGTCCAGGACCGCTTTCGCCCGTTGCTCAGCGTTCGCCGAGTCGCCGGCAATCCAAGCCGAACGAAACTCTCCCATGGCTCGATAAACCGTCTTCGTCCATGCGGTTTCGTATTCACGTCCGGCCGCACGGTAGCTCTTGCCTTGCGCGTGCAACCCCTGAATGAAGGGCACATCATTGTACACGCGGGCTGCGACCGATTCGGCTCTCGCCGTGTCTTCGACGATAGGGTTTGGACGAAACCCGTTGGCGACCAGGTCGCCCTTGTCGTAGGCGAGCGTCACTGGGCTGTGGATCTCGTGACCGTACATGAAGAGGTGATGCGTGCGCTCGTCGAAGGCGATGGTTGCTGGAAGATCCAGTTTGGTGACGGGGGTACCGGAGGCGGACGTGATGGAGAGTACGAAGCAAAACAGAAGTCCTGTCACGGCACCCTCGCAAGTTTGCTTCAACTGGATGAGGATGAAGAAACCGACTCGTCTAGCTTGACCGAACATGTCAACTTCGGTGGGCGAGGTGCGGCAGAAAATCTAGCTCAGGTCTTCGAACCGAGCAATTCCCGCAACGGTCGGCGTTGGGCCGGAGACTGCCTCTCACTAATCGCACAATCCTCAGAATGCTCCGAGTCGCATCCTCGAGTCAGGGAGGGATGAAGGAATGTGGAAGCACGTCCGATACGTGAGGCCATCCCGACGTCGCACGCCCGACACCAGGAAGCTGATGGAGCTGATGGTTGCGCATCATAAGCGGCAGGCTGCAAACCGCCTTCGGCACTGTCCTGGATGTGGAGGTTGTCTTCCAACGGCGTCGACGGCGAAGCGATGCTTGTCTTGCGCGCGCAGGGCTGAGTGGGGAGATACCCGGCATTGGTGGACAGGGAGAGGGGCAGAGAGAAGACACAGAGGAAACCCGTCAGATGAGGGCAGTGTGCCTATTGCTTACGTGCTTGTCTCTCTCCTGCGCATTTTGACTTGCGTGGCTCCGGCCCAGACGCCCCAGGTCATCACCATCTCCAGCCCAAGCTCAAATACGGTTGGAATTGACGCAATCCCTTATGGGCAAAGCCAGAAAGCCCGAAACTTGGACCTTCGTCCATGTCTTCGCTGAGAAGGTAGTCGATTCCAGCGCCAATGACACCATGCGAACCAATTGAATGATCCACCCCGCCACCAATTTTCAGCCCTAGGAGCAACTCTTCGCGATGCTCAAACTGCGGGAAAACGTCGCCGCTAAACATGCCGAAATGCTCGGAGTTCCAGCGGTACCCGATCAAGAGCAACGACTCCCGAGCCCGCCATACCAGTGGGCGGCTCGGATCTGTCCTGGCTGCTAGCCCGAGACCCACGGGCACGACGTCCACGGCGACATTCCAACTGTCGCCGATGTTATTGCCAAGAGAGCCGGAATACCGGGCATACCCGAGCGAGGGCATGAGAACGACGTGTTTCGACAAGGGATGTTCGTATACGAACTCGCTCGAGCCCTCACTCGGGAGGTTCCAATCGTTGCTGAACTCATAGGACGAGCTATACCCCATTCTCAACGAGACGGTAGAGCGCGCCTCGTTGGCGCAGGCGTTGGCTGCTCCGCAAGTCACGGCAATGAGAAGAAGCGGCCCAAGTGTCATTCTCTTCGATCCCAAGCGAATGGCGGCTGGGCTGCCCTGGCGGATGTTTAGAGACACAATCAAGAGTAGGTGGGGCCAGGGCACCCACGAGGTGTCGGGTTGCCAATCTTCTACCGTTTTCGGGTGCCTGGAGTTCCTGCTCGCCCTGCAGCCGCTCAAACCGCGCAGGCCGCCGGTCTTGGGCTGCTTCCGTCGTTCGTCTTTCACATGCGCATCTTGACTATCGACTCGCTCCGCTCCAGCCGCCCCAAGTAGTCATTGCGCCTTCGCGTTGACAGGTTGGCGTAGACGTCCGTCGTCGAGAGCCGACGATGCCGAAGGAGGTCGCGGACGTCTTCCGTGGCCAGGCCAGCGTCGAGCGCATGGACGGCCGCCGAGTGTCGAAGGCTGTGGACATTGAATTCCTTCGGGATGCCCGCCTCGGCGGCGCACTGGCGAAAGAGCTGCCACACCCGAACCCGGCTCAAGCCACCCTGCCTCCCGGCGAAGAAGGTGTCGCCTGACGGCCTCCACGACTTGATCAAGGGCCGAAGGTCTCGGGGCACGGTGTACGTCCGTCTGAGGCCACCTTTGAGGCCCTGGATCGTCACCTCCCAGCGTTTCCGGGCTACAGCCTCAACGGGGAGCAGACAAGCTTCGCTCACGCGCATGCCGAACCGGTACAGAAATGCGAACAGCAGCCGGTCCCGCACCGCATCCTGCGGAATGGCGTTTAGGAAACGGCGCACCTGGTCCTGGGAGAGCCAGCGGATCTCCTGACCGTCTTCAGTTTTACCTTTGGGGCTCATGGGAACCCTCCTTCGCCTTCGTAAGCTATTGGATTCGCGAAGCAGAGGAGTGATCGGTTAAACACTACTTTAGTAGTGTAAAGCTCGCAACCGGGGAGTAGAGGGTGGATCAGTTACGTGCTCATCTTCGAGTGCTTGTATTTCACCAGCGCGGTGGGATCAGGCCCAATGGTCGGGCGCTCGGTATGGGTGGATGGGGGCCATAGGAAAGAGCACGACGCTAGTAACCCTCGTTCACCGCCGGGACCAAAATCCACGTGTCCTTTCTAAAGGCGCTTCCCTGCTGGGTGCCGAAGCAGAGCGCCTGCTCTCGGATTCTGTCTTGTTCAAAGCAAGAAAGCGATATAAGCTTTAGATCCATCCGTCGCGTCAGGAGGCCGACATGGCGCGAATCCCCTGGTACCTTCTCCTCTCGCTCGTCGCGCTCCTCTTTCCCGTCATCGCGCTCGGCCAGACCCTTCGTGAAGCCGCGCCGTTTCCCGGTGGCCCGCGGGTGGTGGCGCGTGCCGTGCTGATCCCTAAGAGGCAGGAGATCCTTCTTTACGCCGGCGCCAGCGCTGACCCTGACCTGCGTGCCACCGAGGACCTTTGGTCCTACGATCTCGTTTCGGGGCGTTGGGAGTCAGTTTCGAAATCCGATCCCTGGCCCGGTCCACGCCTTGCCCACTGTATGGCAGCTGACGCAAGCGGGGACGGTTTCTACCTGTACGGAGGCGACGTCCCGGGGAAGGAGCCGGATTACACATGCGCAGACGGGCCGTGGAGATTTGATGCGTCATTACAGCAATGGAAGCACGTCGCGTCAGGACCTCCCGGAGCTCCATCCGGAGTCTTTTCCGGAATGAGCGTCGACACGGGATCGGGCGATCCCTGGGTGTTCTTCGGTGCGTGTGGAACGAACACCTGCAACTGGTATTTCGCGCATTTCGATCAGGAGCAGTTGCGGTGGAGGGGGGCGGCGGCGCCGCGTGATCTTCCGGGCGGTTCAACATCGGCAGCCGCCCCCTTCGACCCGCAGCGAGGAGTGATTCTGCTTCGAGGTGGAGCGCCCCCGCGAGGCTGCTTTGACTCACCAAACTTGGTTCCAGAGCTCTCTACCACCCTTCTGGAGTCTGCGGCTCTCTCCCCCCATTCCCTCTGGGCTTTCGACCCTCGAAACGGAGCGTGGCAAGGGTTGGGAGCGATCGCAGGAAGTCCGGCGCGGCAGGCCTGGCCCTTGTCCGATTACGACCCGGTCTCGGGGATCTTCCTGCAGTATGGGGGGCGGGATGGCCTGGGAGGGGTGGCAAGCGATTCTCTCTGGGCTTTCGACGTTGCCTCGCAGACCTGGGACCTTCTTCTGGCCGGGCCAGAACGATCGCGAGCCCGATACGACGCCGCCGGGGCCTACTGCCCGTGTACGGGCGAGATGTTCGTGACGACGGGCGCGGAGAGCACCGCCTTTGGTGGGGCTCCCATTGGCGCATGCTCGGACGCGTACTTCCTGCGCATCGAGCAGCCAGCGGACTTCGCATGGGACGGCGCGGCGCCCGGTCAGCGCAACGCTCCCTGGCACTGGGGCTCGGTCACACTCGATGACGACGGCGAGATCCAACCGGGTTCTGTGCGCATGATGAACTGCGCCACGGCGAAGGACCTGCAGGTCGCCGAGGAGATCAAGCGTATCGGTCGCGGGCGCTGGCATGTTCGGTTCCGCGCCCCGGGTGCAGAAGAAGAGCAGGCGCTTGCCAGCGGACATCTCGTGCTCACGGGGCGCGTGCAGGGACGGCCGGTGAACTTCTTGGCAAAGCTCAAGACTGCTGGCAGCGCCGCCGTGCGGAATCCAGAGATGAACTCGCTCCGCTGTGAGGAGGTCGCCGGTGGCTGGAGGATTCATTACGCCGGTGACCATCCCGAAAAAGCTCGCCTTCAGGTCTTTGATGTTGCAGGGAAGCTGCTCGCCCGGTTCGACGCGCCCTTCGGCAGTGGCAATTCATTTGTTTGGGATGGACGGGACGGCGCAGGACGCCGACTCGCGAACGGCATCTATTTTCTGCGGGCTACAGGAAGCGGAACAACAGCAAAGGCGGTCCTGGTCCGCTAACTGCGAGACTTTGCGAGCGGGGGCCTCCTCAACGGGAGCCGTACTCGGCGATTAGTTCAGACGTGGTTCGGATACAGTCGTCAAGGGCGGCCCTGGTTGCCTCGTCATCCCTACCGAGCCACAAGGACATTCGCTTTTCAAAGACAAGGAACTGGATCAACTGAAGGGCATTGAGCACGAGACTCGGATAGTTGCGAAGGTCGATCGTTAGCGGTTCCGCTCCGAAATGGATAAACTTGTTCCGCTCACGGTTGAGCTTTTCGATCAGCGAGTCTTCGTCGACGGTCGTTTCAATGCGCTCACGGTCTTGACTGTTTGCCAGAGGGCCACAAAGTCTAGCAACCTTCCCGTGGGCTCGTCGTTTCCGATCGCTCGCCGGAGCTCCTCGGTGTAGGTGTTAGTCGCATCTGCAAAGTCTCCGTGTCTCTCCTCGCTCACGGCCAATCGAGCTTGGCTAAGGGCCCGGCCGATCTCCTTGGTGTCTTTGCGGCAATCGAACCCAGCCGCATCGGCCAGAACGTTCTGTGTCGCGTTGTGAGCAAGGACGATCGCCCACTTCCAAGCGCCAAGGTCCATCCGGGTGCGTTTCAACTCGACCGCTAACCTCTCGAGAGCGTCGCCGGCAGCCCGGGAAGATGCGCTCTCAAGACATGTTGAGTGGCCACATCCCATGCAGCACCGCAGGGATCCAGAGGTTGCCCGAACGCCTGTAGAGTACGCCGAAGAATAAGCCGATGCCGAAGATCGCGGCGAACATGTCCCACCGCGCTCCGGCGTTCGTACCGAGTCCGAGGTAGCTGAAGTGTAGCGGCCCAAAGGTGTACGCCAGATTGGCGACCAGAATCCCCGAAAGTCCACCGAGACGTCGCACGAGTTCGGTCTGCAGGAAGCCGCGATAGATGAACTCCTGCACCATGCCCCAGAGGAGCCCCGTCGGCACCGTCAACACGAGTAGGCCGATCCAGCCATGGACTGCCGCCAGACGTGCAAAGTGGTCCCGAAATAGGATGCCGAACATGACAGCGGCTAGAGGGACCACTGTCCAAATGTAGATGCGCTCGCGCAGCGTCCAAGCCCGCCAGGAGTGCAAACCGATGGCTCCGCCGCTTACACGAACGAACCGGTGGAGCACCAGGACGACAGCGGTAAGGAGTGTGATTGCGATCGCCAAACCCACCCAAGGCTCCCGAGCGAGACCTATGGCTCGCGCGAGAAAACTGAGGGCAGGCTGCAACGCCAGACCTACCAGCACAAAAGCCACCAGCAAGCGCGAGCCAACCGCGGGATCGTAGGTCGAGCGCATCGGCCGCTCGAACCGCAGTGCATGTGCGGCGATCACCTCGCGCAACAACGACATTCCCTCTCCTCCCGTACAGGCGAGCTGCATCGCTCCTGATCCCACGGGAGGAGATCTTCCGCCTCGCCTGCCTTACGAGCAATCCGCTTCTCAGCGTTGGGTTTGAACTCGCTCCGAGTGGTTTGCAGACAGATGGAAGGGTATGTCCCCAACGGGATTCGAACCCGTGTTTCCGCCTTGAAAGGGCGGGGTCCTAGGCCGGCTAGACGATGGGGACGCTGCAAATGGGGCGCGTAGCGGAGCGAGCGGCAGTATAGGTGCGGCGGTTCGCGGGCGTCAAATCGCCCGCGCGCGACGACTAGGGATGGGTTGGCGGCGTGGCGTTCTCGAGGGCCACGACCATGCGGTCCGAGGGCACGAGGCCGCTCTTTTCCAAGCGCTCCGCCTCGGCGCGGGCGTCTTCCGGATTCTCATAATCGCCGAGCACGACGCGATACCAGGGTCCTTGGTCGTGGGCCACGGCGTCGACATGTCCGGTCAATCCGCTCGACTTCTCCAAATCGGCGAGCGCCTGCTGCGCACGCTCCTGCCTGTGGAACGAAGCCACCTGAATTCCAAATCGCATGATCGCGCCCGAGACGTGAGCGGACGCAGGATGCGGAGCGGCCGTGGATTTGCGGACCGGTGTCGGCGCCGGTGCCGGAGGCGTCTCGGGCTGCGCCGTGGAGTCCTCCACCTTCATCGCTCCCGTCGAAAACGCGCGCCAAAGCGAAGAAGGCAAACCGGTCGCGACGAGTACGGCGATCGCGGCGAGGAAAATCACCACGCCGACCACCCAGGATGGAATCGCGCGCCAGAAGGGACGCGACTCCTCGCGCTCCTTGCGGTGGATGGCGGGTGCGGTCGCGACGGCCGCTGCGGTCGGTGTGGCCGTCATCGGGCGGTCACGCCAGTTGTCGATCGAGCGCGAAACCGGAGGCGCTGCCACCGCTACGGGCGCGGGCGGAGACGCCGGAACGGGGGGCGGCGGAGGGGCGGCCGGGCGCGGCAGAGGCGGGTTCGTCGGCTGCGGCGAGGGGGCGACCGCGGGACGCTGCGCCACCGGAACCACGGCCACCGGCTCGCGTGTCGTCACGGGCGCTGGAGGCGGGGGCGGCGGTGGGGGAGCGGGCGGTTGCGGAGTGATGGGAGTCACGGGAGCTTCGGCCGGTTTGGTGACCGCGAGCACGCTGCGGAATCCGAATTCGTCCACCACCTGCTTCACGTGCTCAGGCCGCACGCAAGGCGCGCCGTCGACGTACGCGTTGAGCAGCGCTTGCGCCGACACGATGTTGATCTCGCGCGGGATGCCGTTGGTGATCGCGTATACGGCAGCGCAGGCTTCCAACGGAAACACGCGCGCGGCGTCGCCGCCGGCCACGCGCACACGGTGCTGGATGTAGCGCTCGGTCTCCTGACGATCGAGCGGCTTGATGCGGTACTTCACGCTGATGCGCTGGCGCAAGGGACGAAGCTCGGGGCTCGCCAGGCGATCCTCGAGCTCGGGCTGGCCGGCGAGACAGATGTGGACGAGATGGCCGCCACGCCACTCGAGGTTGGAAAGGAGACGCACCTCCTCGAGCAATTCGGGCGAAAGATTCTGCGCCTCGTCGACGATGAGGAGACAGGTGTCGCCGCGATCCAGGCGCTCACCCAGGGTCCTCTCGAGCCGCTCGATCAAAGCCGGCTTGCTGAGCGACTCGTCCCAGGGCACGCCAAAGCGATGGCACACCTCTTCGAGCAGCTCGCGGCGCGAGAGGGCCGTGTTCTGCAGCAGGGCGACGTGCGCCTGCTGCGGAAGACGGCCCGTCAAATCGCGCACGGCGGTCGTCTTGCCGGTGCCGACTTCGCCGGTCACCAGGACGAACGCTTCGCGGTTCTGAACGCCGTAGCGGAAGTGCGCGACGGCTTCGAGATGCTCGGGGCTGGGGTAGACGAAGCGGGGATCGTGACTCGTGGAGAACGGATTTTCCCGCAGCCCAAAATGGGCTTCGAACATGCAAACTCCTCTGGGAGACGCGTTACCCCTATGAGCCTACCCCACCGTAGATCGGCGCGAAAGCCGCCCAACTTGGGCGATCGGACGCCTAGGAGGGAAGCGGTCGGCCGGCGGCTTTGAGGAGCTCGGCGAGGGTGTAGAGCGCGTGCACGGGGATGGTGCTCTGCCCGAGACGAGCGCGGCCTCCGGCTTCGCGGTCCACCACGCAGCCGAAGGCCGAGACCTGCGCTCCCGATTCGCGCACGGCGGCGGCCGCGGATTCGAGCGAGCCGCCCTGGGTGAGAACGTCGTCCACCAAGAGGACGCGCGCTCCCGAAGACAAATTGCCCTCGATGCGGCTCCCCGTGCCGTGGCCCTTGGCTTCCTTGCGCACGAGGAAGCAGTCGACGGCGGCCCCGCGCGCCAGAGCTTCGAGCCCGAGGGCCGTGACCATGGGATCGGCGCCAAGCGTCGGTCCGCCGACCGCGTTCGGACCATGGGGAGCACCGAGCCCGGACAGGTCAGCGAGCAAGCGGGCCACGAGGCGCACGCCTTCGGGGTCGAGGTTGGTCTTGCGAACATCGACGTAGAAATCGCTTTCAGCGCCCGAGGCGAGCTTGAACTTGCCGAAGCGCAGAGAGCGCTCGATCAGGATGGCGAGCAGGCGGGAGCGCTCGGCGGAGGGATCGCGCGGTTCCATGGCGGGCACGTTCGCGGCTCCCTGGGGCGCTGTCAAGCGCGCTCGTCGCGTTGACCGCGCGGCGAGCCGGTTGTTACGCTCGATGGCGGATTCGGGCCTTCCGGGGAGTGCCCGAGCCCACTTCGTGGAGATCGCCTTTGCACCTGCGTCCGCGCCTCTTGCCCCGCCTCGCCCCCGGAATCGCCGTGCTCGCATTGGGCTGGGCCATGCCGTCGGGGGCTCAGGCTCCGGTGCGTCTCGCGCTTCCTCTCTACGATGGCTCCTCGTCGGGCCCCGCCTATGCCGCGACCAAGTTCGAGGTGAAGCTCGGTGGGGCAGGGCTCGTCGACCGGACGAGGATCGCCACCACGGCGCGCACAGGACAGGCCGGGATCGACGCGCTGCTCACGCGCTATCAGGTCACCCGGCTCGAGCCCGAGTTCCCGACCGCGCACGATCCGGATCTCTCCTCTTATTATGTCGCGCACCTGCCGGCTGGCATCTCGCTGGCCGCAGCGCTGGGTGCCTTCCGCGCCGAGCCCGGCGTGGAAGCCGCCGATCCGATCGCCATCCTGCCGGTGGCCGCCGTGCCCAACGACTCTCTCTTCCAATATCAATATGGGTTCGACCAGCCGAGCGACTTGGACAGCGACCTGCCGGAGGCGTGGGACCTGACCCAAGGCGACAGCTCGATCGTGCTCGCCATCGTGGACACGGGCGTTCTATGGTCGCATCCCGACCTGGCCGCCAACATCTGGCGCAACCCCGGCGAGATTCCCGGCAACGGCATCGACGACGACCACAACGGTTACGTCGACGACGTGCGCGGCTGGGACTTCGTCACCGGCGTCGTCGGCTCCTTCGGCGAGGACGTGAGCACGCCCGACAACGATCCGGCCGACTACGCGGGCCACGGAACGTCGGTGGCCGGGATCGCGGGCGCCGTGGTCAACAACCTGAGCGGCGTGGCGGGCGCGGGATATCACTGCCGCCTCATGCCGCTGCGCACCGGCTGGGAGACCTCGACCGGCAGCGTCGTCGACATGTCGTTCTGCGCGCAGGCCATCGTGTACGCGGTGGACAATGGCGCCACGGTCATCAACTGCTCGTGGCAGAATGCGGATCAATCCGGTCTCGGCGCCGCGGTCACGTACGCGCTCGCGCACGGGGTCACGGTCGTGGTGGCGGCCGGCAACGAGGGCACCGACACGCCGCCGCTCAACGATCTCGGGCAGCGCGGCGACTGCGTCGACGTCGCGGCCTTGGACGCCAACGACCTGCGCACGACCGTGTCCAACTTCGGCTCGTGGGTAGACGTGAGCGCGGCGGGCTCGCTCATCATGACCACGGGCTCGGATCACTACGCGCCCATCTACACGCAGCCCGGCGGCACCTCGTTCGCCGCACCTCTCGTGACCGGGATCGTCGGTCTCTATCAATCGTGGCGAAAGGGGCACGGGCTCGCGCTCGCGCCACCCGACACGGTGCGCTGGCGCTTGCACGACACCGCCGATCCGGTGGACGGCGTGAATCCTCTCTACGCCGGGAAGCTCGGCGGGGGACGGGTGAACGCGCGGCGCATGATCACCGACCCGCCCACGTCCTTCTTCGTCGCCGACGCCGCGTCGATCGCCGTCTCGCCCGTCTTCGTCGACTGGGGCGGCTCGGCCGAGACCCTCGTGTTCGGCGATCAGGACGGACTCGTGAGCGCGGTCGACGGGGCGTCGGGCGCGCCACGCGCCGGCTGGCCGGTACTCCTGGGCGCTGCAGTGACCACCGACCCCGCGGTCTGGGACCTCGACTTCGACGGGGCGCCGGAGGTCATCGTGGGCACGGGCGACGGCATGCTGCACGCGCTCAAGTCGAACGGCAGCGAAGTGCCGGGATGGCCCAAGTCGTTCGGCGGCTCGATCAAGACAGGGCCGGCCATCGGCAACGTCGCCCAAACGCCCGAGTTCGAGCTCGTCTTCGCGACGACCGCGCCGCAGCAGCTCCACGTGGTGAGCCGTGGCGGCGTCGAGCTGCCCGGCTGGCCGATCGCCAAGCGCGTGACCACCGCCCCCGCGCTCGCCGATCTCGATCACGACGGCCTGGCCGAGATCGTGATTGGCTCGACCGATTCCGCGTTGACCGTGTACCGCGGCGACGGATCGGTCTTCCCGGGTTGGCCGGTGAAGCTCGGCGGCCAGCCGAGCACCGCACCGGCCGTGGGCGACGTTGACGGCGACGGGCAGCCCGACATCGTGGTTGGCGCGAGCGACGGATTGGTTTACGCGCTCACCCTCGGCGGCGGGATGATCCCCGGCTTCCCGGTGAGCGCGGGTGCGGCCGTGCACTGCGCGCCGGCTCTCGCCGATCTGGATGGCGACGGCAAGCTCGACATCGTGATCGGATCTTCGAGCGCCAAGTTGTACGCGTGGCACGGAAACGGTGCCGCGCTCAGCGGCTGGCCGGTGAGCGTGGGCGGCGAGGTCGAAGGCTCGCCGGTCATCGGCGCCCTGACCGGTGACGGAAGTCTCGAGGTGGCGGCGACCGATGCCTCCGGCTCGGCTCACCTGCTGCGCGCCGACGGCACCGAGGTGCCGGGCTGGCCCCGGACGGCGCCCGGTCCGATCCTCGGCGGCCCGACCATCGGCGATCCCGACCACGACGGTCGCGCCGAGTACCTGGCCGGGAGCAATCGCTTCTCGTGCTGGGACCTTGGCCCCAACACCTACGATGCCGCACACCTTGCCTGGTTCACGGCCAAGCGATCCTTCTTGCGGCAGGGCAACGTGACCTTGCCCGCCATCGGTGTCGAGCCGCGGCCGGGCGCGCGCCATCTCGCGCTCGCCGCCTCCACCAATCCGATTCGCCTCGGCGGCGCCCTCCGCTTCACGGCACGCGGCAAACCCGGCGCGGCCTTGGAGATCGGCCTCTTCGATCCGGCCGGCCGCCGCGTCGCGAGCGCGGCGCTTACCTTCGGCTCCCAGGGCAGCGCGTCGTGGAGTCCGCGCCCCGGCGCCCGCGCGCTCGAAGCCGGCGTTTATTTCCTCGCCGCGCGCTCCGCGGGCGAGAGCGTGTCGCAGAAGATCGTGCTGGTCCCCTGACCGCTCGTTGACCTTCGCACCCTCGATTGCTAGTTTGCGTTCCGTGCCCGTAGTCCGTCCGGGAGAGCGGGACGTGCCGTGTTGAGCGTAGGCTTCGTGCAGCTCGTCCTGACGGTGACGGTGGGCGCCACGTACGTCTGGCCACTCGACGTTCCGGTGGCGCCGACCTCCACCTTCGGCGAGTACAGGAGCCGCCACTTCCACGGCGGTCTCGACCTCTCCACAAAGGAAACCATCGGATATCCCGTACACGCCCCGGCCGAGGGCGAAGCCGTGCGCGTGCGCGCCTCGGGCTCGGGCTACGGCCGCGCGCTCTACTTCCATATGGTTGACGGGCGCACGGCGGTCTTCGGCCATCTCGACGGCTTCGCGCCGCCGCTCCAGGCATGGGTGGATTCCGTGCAGCAGGCCACCGGAAAGTACGAGCAGGATCTCACCCCGCCGGCTAGGCGCTTTCACTTCGGACGCGGCGACGTCGTGGCCTGGTCGGGCGGAAGCGGAGCGGGGCCACCGCATCTCCACGTCGAGCTTCGCGAAGGAGACACGGGCCTCAATCCCTGGCGATTCGGTCTCGCGCCGCCGGACGTCGTGGCGCCGACGCTGGCGGCCATCTGGCTCTATCCCGCGACGGCCGCGGGCCGAGTCGAGGGCGAGGCCCGCGCGCGCCGCTATGCATTCCGCCAGACGGCGGCGGGGGCGGTGCTCGAGCGTCCGATCGTGGTGCGCGGTCCGGTGCGCGCGGCCGTGGAAGCCTGGGATCGCACCCAGGCCCGCCCCAACCAGCTCGGCATCTACCTCCTGAGCGCCGCGCTCGACGGAGCGCCGGTGTACGAGGCGCGCTTCGACTCGGTGTCGTGGCTCTTCGCCACGGAAGCCGAAGTGGTGTTCGATCCGATGGCCCGCGACCTCGGTCACACCTCGGCCTACGCGCTCACGCCGCCGCCTCGCCTGGCGTGTCTCTCGCTCAAGCGTTCGAGCCCTTCATGGTCGGCCCCGAGCGGCGCGCACACGCTCGATCTCGCGTGCGAGGACGCTTCCGGCAATCGCACGAGCACCCGCATCAACCTGGTGTGGTCCGACTCGGCGAGCGCGAGCCCGTCTCGGCGCGGCGGGCGGGGCGGCGGCATCGAGCTGGACGAGCTTCGCGAGGGGCTCGCCGTGCGCTCGACGAGCGGGGCTAGGGTCGACGTCTCGCCCGCGCTTCCCGAGCCGCTTCCGCCCTCGAGCACCACGGGCGAGCGCGTGTTCGGCATCGATTCGAGCTTCTTGGGCACGGTCGACCTCTCGTCCGGCGCGTCCCAGCGCCACCTCGTGGTCGCCGAGGCGGCCCCGGGATGGAGCCAGACGCTCCACTCGGCCGACGGCCAGTTCGCTCTGCGCTTCGACAACGGCAGCGCCTTCGACCGTCAGACGGTGACGCTCGAGACCTGGGGCGCGGGAGCGGGGGCCGCCTATCACGTCGAGCCCGACTGGATGCCGCTCGGCGATGCGGCGAGCGTGCGCCTGCGGGTGCCCGAGGGCTGGCCCGCGCGCCACACCGGCATCTTCCGCTTGTCGGGCCGAGAGATGCATTTCGTCGGCGGCGTCGACACCAGCGATTCGAGATTTCTTCTGGGCGCGACGAGGAATCTCGGGACCTTCACCGTCGAACGGGATACGATCGGCCCCCGGGTGGGGGAGGCGCGCGTATTTGCCCCCCGCCGCCCGCCCGCGCCGGGCACGAGGCTGCCCTCGCCCGAGGTGCGATGGACCGCGGTCGATGCCCGCTCGGGTCTCGATCCCTCGGGCTTTCATCTCGTGATCGACGGCAAGCTCGAGCCGGCCGAGTACGATCCCGAGGGCGGACGGCTGTCGTGGCGCCCGCACGGCGCCGAGCCGGGCTGGCACACCTACGAGCTCCAGGTGACCGACCGCCTCGACAACACGACGACGAAGAAGGGACGCTTCCGCCTGCCATGAGGACGCGATGACCCCGACGACGGCAGGAGCGAAGACGAATCCCAACGCGGATTTCGTCCACCTCCACGTCCACTCCGACTACAGCCTTCTGGATGGAGCGACACGCATCGACAGCATGGTCGAGCGCGCCGCCCGCCTCGGCATGCCGGGTCTCGCCATTACCGACCACGGAAGCCTCTTCGGCGCGGTCGAGTTCTACGACGCCTGCAAGAAGAAGGGCGTGAACCCCATCCTCGGTATGGAGACCTACGTCACGCGCGGCAGCCGCAGCGACCGCGGCCGCGACGACGCGACGTACCATCTCGTGCTCCTGGCCACCAGCGACCAGGGCTACCGCAATCTGGTGAAGCTCTCCTCGCTCGCCTATCTCGAAGGCTTCTATTACAAGCCGCGCGTCGATCGCGAGCTGCTCGAGCGCCATCATGAGGGGCTCGTGGCGCTCTCCGGATGTCTCTCGGGCGAGGTGGCGCGCTTTCATCTCGACGGGCGACCCGACGTGGCCAAGGAGACCGCGCTCTGGTACCGCGAGGTCTTCGGCCCCGGGAACTATTTCCTCGAGATCCAGAGCCACGGCTTGCCCGACGAGGAGCGAGCGCTCGCCGAGGCGGTGCGCCTGTCGGGCGAGACCGGTATCCCGCTCGTGGCCACGCAGGACTTCCACTATCTCGACGCCGACGACGCCGAGGCCCACGACCTCTTGCTCGCCGTGGGCACGGGCAAGCGCCTCGACGATCCGGGGCGTCTCAAGTTCGACGCCAACTGCTTCCACTTCACGTCGGCCGAGGAGATGCAGGCGCGCTTCACCGGGCTCGAGCGCGCGCTCCTGCAAACCCGGGCCATCGCCGAGCGCTCGCAGATCCAGATCGCCATGGATCCGCAGCTGCCGCGCTTCCCGCTGCCCGAGGGCTTCGAGCGCGACGACGTCTATCTGCGCCACGTCACGCGCCAGGGGCTCGAGAGCCGCTACGGCACGCTCACGCCCGAGATCCTGGCGCGCGAGCAGACCGAGCTCGAGATCATCACCAAGCTGGGCTTCGCCTCGTACTTCCTCATTGTGTGGGACTTCATCCGCTTCGCGCGCTCGCGCGGCATCGGCGTGGGGCCCGGGCGCGGCTCGGCCGCCGGCTCGCTCGTGGCCTATGCGCTGCGCATCACCGACATCGACCCCATCCGCTTCGGGCTCCTCTTCGAGCGCTTTCTCAATCCGGAGCGCGTGAGCCTGCCCGACATCGACCTCGACTTCGAGGACCTGCGCCGCGGCGAGGTCATCGAGTACGTGGTGCAGAAGTATGGCAAGGAGTCGGTCAGCCAGATCATCACCTTCGGAACCCTGGGCGCCAAGGCGGCGCTGCGCGACGCGGCGCGCACGCTCGGGATCTCGTTTGCCGACACCGACCGCATCGCCAAGATGGTGCCCGACGGGCTCGGGGTCACGCTCGACAAGGCGCTCGAGCAATCGCCCGACTTGAAGGGCCTCGCCGAGAAGGGCGAGCCTTACGCCAAGCTCCTGCGCTGCGCGCGCCGCCTGGAGGGCGTGGCGCGCCACGCCTCGGTGCACGCGGCCGGGGTGCTCATCGCGCCCGGGCCGCTGCTCGACTACGTGCCGCTCTACCGCACGAACAAGGGCGAAATCACCACCCAGTACGACATGCGCTCGGTCGAGAAGATCGGCCTCCTCAAGATGGACTTCCTCGGCCTGCGCACGATCACCGTGCTCGACGAGGCGGTGCGCTTGATCGCGCGCGAGAAGGGCGTGCGCATCGATCTCGACAGCCTGAGCCTGGACGATGCGCCGACCTTCGAGATGCTGGGACGGGCCGAGACCGTGGGCGTGTTCCAGCTCGAGTCGAGCGGCATGCGCGATCTGCTGGCGCGCCTCAAGCCGCAGGGCTTCGAGGACATCTCGGCCGTGGTGGCCCTGTACCGGCCGGGTCCCTTGGGCTCGGACATGATTCCCGACTTCATCGACCGCCGCCACGGCCGCAAGAAGACCGAGTATCTGGTCCCCGAGCTCGAGCCCATCCTGCGCGACACCTATGGCGTGATCGTCTACCAGGAGCAGGTGATGGCGATCGCGCACACCATCGCGGGCTTCACGCTCGGGCGCGCCGATCTCATGCGCCGCGCCATGGGCAAGAAAGATCCGGAGGTGATGAAGGCGCAGGGCAACGACTTCGTGCGCGGCGCCAAGGAGCGCGGTCTCTCGGAAGCCAAGGCGCGCAAGCTCTTCGAGCAGGTGGCGTTCTTCGCGGGCTACGGCTTCAACAAGTCGCACACCGCGGCCTACGCCATGCTCGCCTACCGCACGGCGTGGCTCAAACGCCACCATCCCGCCGAGTTCCTGGCCGCCACCCTGTCTTCGGAGATGAACGACTCGGATCGTGTGGTGGCCTTGATCGAAGAGTGCCGCCGGCTCGCCATCCCGGTGCGCCCGGCGGACGTGAACGCCTCCGACTGGCGCTTCCGCGTCGAAGGCGGGGCCATCCGCTACGGGCTCGGCGCGGTGAAGAATGTGGGCAAGGGAGCGATCGCGGCCCTCGAGGCGGCGCGCGAGACAGGCGGGGCCTTCAGCTCGCTCGTCGATCTGTGCGCGCGCACGGGAACGTCGACCTGGAACCGCCGCGCGCTCGAATCGCTGGTCCAGGCGGGTGCGTGCGATTCGCTCGGCGGACCGCGCTCCGCCCTCTTCGCCGCGGTGCCCTTGGCGCTCGAGCGCGCCCAGCAGATGGCGCGCCTGGCGGAGAGCGGCCAGGCCATGCTCTTCGAGGGGGCCACGCGCGAGCCCATGATCGACACTCTCCGACTGCCTTCGCTCGCGCCGTGGACGGCGTCGGAGACGGCGGCGCGCGAGAAGGAGATCCTGGGCTTCTATTTCAGCGAGCATCCGCTGGCCGCTCTCGAGCACGAGCTGCGCCATCTCACGAGCGGGCGCCTCGCGCACGTGGTCGGCCGCCCGGAAGGCACCGAGGTGCGGGCCGCCGGCATCCTCGCGGGGGTGAAGACGGTGGCCGATCGCAAAGGCAACACCATGGCCTTCCTCACGCTCGAGGACGACACGGGACGCGTCGAGTGCCTCGCCTTCGCCGATCTCTACGCCGAGAAGCGCCCGGTGCTCGAGCTCGACCGCGTCTTGTGGGTGAAGGGCCGGGTCTCGCGCCGCGACGGCGACACGGCCAAGCTCGTGGCCGGGGAGATCCGCTCCTGGGCGGAGGCGCGCGCCAAGGCGTTCGCCCTCCACGTCGAGGTGCAGGCCGACCTCTTCGGCAAGGGACTGGCCCCGCGCCTGGACGAGATCCTGGCCTCGCACGCGGGCGAGGTTCCGGTCTATCTCCACGTGGTGGAGGAGGGCGGCAAGCGCACCGTGCTACGTTCCCGCAAGTACCGGGTTGCCGCGGGCGACGACCTCACGGCCAACCTGAGCGCGCTTCTCGGCCCCGGCTCGGCGCGCTGGGCGCCGCGGCTCTAACGGAAAGGCGGGCATGGCGCGAGCGCGCAAGACGGCAGGCAAGAAAGGAGAGGGCGTGGCCGGAGTCCATCTCGACTTCGAGAAGCCGCTGCTCGAGCTCGAGCAGAAGATCGAGGAGCTCAAGCAATCGGCCGACGCCGCCGACCTGAACGTCCACCGCGAGGTCGCCTCGCTCGAGCGGCGGGCCGAGGAGATGCGCCGCCAGATCTTCTCTTCGCTCACGCGTTACCAGCGCGTGCAGCTGGCGCGCCATCCGCGCCGTCCCTACACGCTCGACTACGTGCGACTCATGACCACGGGCTGGCTCGAGCTCTTCGGCGATCGTGGCTTCGCCGATGACAGGGCGCTGGTCGGCGGCTTCGCCTGGATCGACGGCCACCCGCTGCTCGTGGTCGGAAACCAGAAGGGGCGCGACACCAAGGAGAATCTTTCCCGCCGCTTCGGCATGGCCAATCCCGAGGGTTACCGTAAGGCGCTTCGCTTGATGGAGACCGCGGGCCGCTTCGGCGTGCCCATCCTCACCCTCGTGGACACGGCGGGGGCCTATCCGGGAATCGGCGCGGAGGAGCGCGGGCAGGCCGAGGCCATCGCGAGGAACCTGCGCGAGATGGCCTCCTTGCCGGTGCCCATGGTGACGGTGGTGACCGGAGAAGGCGGCTCCGGCGGCGCGCTCGCCGTGGCCATGGGCGACGTCGTCCTCATGCTCGAGAACTCGATCTATTCGGTGATCTCGCCCGAGGGCTGCGCCTCGATTCTGTGGCGCGATCGCTCGCGCAACGTGCAGGCCGCCGACGCGCTTCGCCTGGCGGCCGACGATCTGCTTCGCCTGCGCGTGGTGGACGAAGTGCTGCCCGAGCCCATGGGCGGCGCGCATCGCGATCCCGAGGCGGTCGCCGCCACCGTGAAACAGGCGGTGCTGCGTCATCTCGAGCGGCTGTCCGCGATGGCACCGGGAGAGATCCTGGCGGCACGGCGCAAGAAATATCGGTCGATGGGGGTCTATACGGGCGGTGCTTAGGCGTCGAGCCGCGCCAGAAGAGTGCTTCCGACTTGACGGAATCCCCCCGCGAATCCTATCCTGATTGCGACTCGAGCCTGCCCATCCTGCGCCCTGTAGGAGGCTTCAACCGTTCTGGTTACCTGCCGCATCACGGACCATCGCCCGAAGGCCCTCGCAGGGCATTTGCCACGACCTGAACGAGTAGAGGAACGCCGATCATGGCGCTGAGCGCGGATTTGCTCTCCATTCTCATCTGCCCCGTCTGCCGCGGGGATCTCGAATACGATTCCAACGCTTCGATGCTGACCTGCCAGGCCTGCCGTCTGCGCTACCGGGTGGTGGATGACATCCCGGTGATGCTGGTGGACCAGGCCGAACGTTTCTGAGTCCGCGAGTGCTGGCTCGCTTGCTCGCCACGGACGGCGCAAGGCGCCGCCCGGGGGTCCGGGGGCTCCTTGCGCCCTTCGGAGTCGCCTGCGTCTTTGCCGTCGCTTGCGCGGCCCAGGCCCCGGCCGACGACTCGCCCTACGAGGCGGAGGGATTCCACGTCGTGCGCGAGGATGCCGCCGGCGTGGCGTTCGAAGTCGATGTCTCCCCGGCCATCTTCTCGGTCGTCGGACAGCCCGACGAGCACATCGTCGAGATGGGGATTCCGAACTTCCAGCTCGGTGGCGAGAGCGGAGCGCCCGGCTTGCCGGTGCGCGTGGTGTGGATCGGGATTCCCGACGGTGCGCGCGTGGCGGTGGACGGAGCCGGTCTCGATCCCGTCGAGTACGGCACCGTGCGGCTGGCACCGCGCCTGGCCACGATCGATCTCGAGCGCGCGGGCGCCACACCCGATCCCTCGAAGATCCACGGCGCCTACCCGGACCGGGTGGCGCCCTTCCTCGAGAGCAAGGCGTACCGCGAGGCGCCAAAGGACTATCCCGTCGCCGAGCTGGCCGGCATCACCGGACTCCGTTCGCAGCGGGTGGCGGCCATCCGTCTGCGCCCCGCGATCTACGATCCGGCGAGCGGGCGGCTCTCCGTCTATTCCAAGCTCACGGTGACGGTGCGTTTCTCCGGCGGGTCGACGTTCGGCTCGCGACCGCCGGTCGAGGGCGCGTTCGAGCCCATCTACAAGAGCTCCCTCCTCAACTACGAGAGCGCGCGCTCGTTCCGGCGCTCGTTCGGCGAGCGCGTGCGCACCGACGCCCGCGAGCGCGCGCGCGCCATGGGGGCCGTGCGTTCGTGGTCGCCCAATGCACAGACGGCAGTGGGCTTCGACGTCTCGCCTCGCTGGGTCAAGCTCGCGGTCGACGGCAAGGGCATCCAGCGCGTTTCCTATGAGGACTTGCAGTCGATCGGCATCTCGCTCTCCGGAATCTCGAGCTCGTCCTTGCGCGTATTCACGCGCGGCGGCCCGCCGATCCTCGACGAGGACAGCTACTGCGACACCTGTGGCCTCAACGAGGTCGCGATCGGCGTCGTGGACGGAGGAGATGGCCGCTTCGATCCGGGCGACTACCTTCTCTTCTACGGTCTTCCGCCCTCCGACTGGCTCGACGATTTCAAGGGTCCGGGGACGACGCCGAATTATTGGCTCGATCATCCCTACGAGACCAAGAACTTCTACTGGCTGACCTGGCAGGCCAATCTGGCCTCGCCGGCCCGGCGCTGGGCGACGCGGGGCGTGGCGCCCACGGATCCCACGGCGTGGCCGGCGCCCGACTACGCCGCGCGCGTCCATCTCGAGCAGGACTTCCAGTACCGGCCCAACATGTACGACTTCAATCCCACGCGTCCTTGGGATCAGTGGGCCTGGATCGAGTTCTACGACAAATCGGGAGCGCAGAACTTCTTCGTCGACACACCAGGCGCGCAGACCGCTCAGCCGGCGCGGCTCTATGCGCGCTTCTGGGGGACTTCCGCGGAGCCCGCCACGACTCCGCCGAGGACTCTGCAGGATCACTATCTGGACACGAGCTTCAACGGCGTGCCCATCGCCGAGAAGAGCTGGAGCGGAAAGTTCCGCATGGACATCGACACCACCGCGGTGTGGATGAAGGAGCTCGGCAACCGCTTCGTCTTCCAGGCGCCGTTCCGGGTCGATCCGCCCAATCCGAACCGACGCGACACGCAGGCGTTTCTCTTCTGGGAGCTGCACTTCCGCCGCCGCTTCCAGGCGGTGAACGACGTCATCGATTTCGCGAGCCCCGACACTACGGGCAGCGTGCAGTACGGCGTGGCCGCCTTCACGCCCAACGCCGCCGCCGGGCTTCGCCTGCTCGACGTGAGCGATCCGGTGAGCCCGGTCGAGCTGACTGGCTGGACGACGCGCGACACGACGGGAGGGAAGGCCGTCTATCTCGATGACGTCTTGAGCGGCCCGCGCTTCTACTACGGCGCTTCGCTCTCTCACTTTCGCCGCCCCACGCTCGAGAACGCGGACGTGCGCGATCTGGGAGCCCCGAGTGGCGCCGACTATCTGGTGATCGTCTACGACGAATTCGAGCCCGAGGCCCAGCGCCTGGCCGACCTGCGCTCGCACATCCTGACCGGCATCCCGAACGCGCGCACCAAGGTGGTGCGCATCTCGGACATCCTCGATTGGTATGCGGGCGGGCGCATGGATCCGACGGCGGTCCGCAACTTCCTCTATGACGCGTCCAAGCGCTGGGATCCGGTGCCGCAGTACGTGTGCTTCTTCGGCGACGCCTCGTATGACTTCAAGAACACCCTGAACCTGGCCACGCCGGGCCATCCGCCGGCCCTCGTGCCGTCCTACGTGCACGGCTACATCGCCGGCCAGTACATGACCGACGATTGGCTCGCCGACATCGATCTGGGCCCCATCGATCCGCCGCTGCCGGGGCAGACGTTCTCGCCCGACGACATCCCCGACTTCATCATCGGGCGGCTTCCCGCGGGCACCGCGGCCGAGGCCGATGAGCTGGTCGACGGCAAGATCATCCCCTACGACACCAAGCCCACCTTCGGCGAATGGCGCAACCGCGCGCTGCTCGTGGCCGACGACTTCTACCAGGGCTTCGACCCCGCCGGGAATCCAGTTCCCGACGGGCTGTACGGCACGCACCAGTACCAGAGCGAGCTGCTCGACGCCGTGCTGCCGCCGGTGATCGACCGCCAGAAGGTCTACATGAGCCGCTACCCGTTCGGCTCGGGAACCGAGAAGCCGGCGGTGAGCACCGAGATCAAGAAGCGGCTCAACGAGGGCAGCGTCCTGTGGAACTTCGTGGGCCACGGGAACCCGTTCAAGATGGCCGACGAGAACGCCTTCATCATCTCGGACGTGCCGACACTCACCAACTCGGACAAGCTCACCTTCGTGATCGCCGCCTCGTGCGACGTGGGCAAGTTCGACGATCCGGTGATCGTGGGATTGGGCGAGGCCCTGGTGAAGTCGGCCTCGGGCGGCGCGATCGCGACCCTGTCGGCGTCCGATCTCGCCTACTCGAGCCAGAACTCGTCGCTCAACCAGGAGCTGTTCCGCCAGCTCTTCGTGCTCACGCCCGATGGCTACGACAACACGCTCGGGCAGGCGTGCTACAACATCAAGCGCCGCATCGACGCCACCGAGAACGACCGCAAGTACACGCTGCAGGGCGATCCCGGCACGCGGCTGGCGATCCCGCACCTCGACGTGCGCCTGGCGCTGTTCGACGACGAGAATGGGCAGGCGCTCGTCGACTCTTTGCCGCGCGGGCGTCGCGTGCGCGTGGAAGCCGAGGTGCACACCTCGCACGACACGACGAGCTCGCTGGTGGCGACCAGCTACCAGGGCACGGCCAGCGTGTGGGTCACGGACTCGGCGCCCGTCGACACCTTCGAGATCGCGCGCGGCGGATCCATCTACCCCTACACCTATAATCCGGGCAGCGTGTTCCACGGCGATCTGCCCATCAAGGACGGCCGCGCCACGGCGCGCTTCTACGTGCCGCTGGAGGGCCTGCTCGGTCCGCGCGCCAAGGCGCGCGTGTACGTGCAGAACGCGAGCGACGACGGCGTCGGGTCGTTGACTCTTCACATGGTGGACGGCCAGCCTTCCGAGATCGACACCACCGGGCCCACGATCACGCTGCGCTTCGAGGATGGAAAGACCGTGGAAGCGCCGGACGCGCCGTTGCGCGTGGTGCTCGAGGATGCGCACGGCATCAACCTGACCGGTCACTCGATTCCCAACGCGATCACGCTCACGATCGACGACAAGGCGCGCTACGACCTGACCGAGAGCTTCCGCTACGACCCGGGCTCGTACACGCGTGGCAGCGTCGGGTTCGACCTCCCCGGACTGGCTCCGGGCGGCCACACGATCTCGGTTTCGGCATCCGACAATTTCGCTGCCGGCATCTTCGGACGGCGAAACCGAAGCCAGGCCTCGCTCGACTTCGACGTGAACTCGGGCGGGGGGTTGCCGTTCGCGCAGGTGCTCAACTTCCCCGATCCCTTCCATGCCGGGCACGGCACCCAGTTCGTCATCAACGGCCTACCCGGGGCCTCGAACGCCGAGGTGCGCGTGTTCACGGTCAACGGCCAGCTCATCCGGCGCTTGTGGGCTTCGGGCGGCCCGGCCCAGCTCCAGGTGGGCTGGGACGGCAAGGACGATTCCGGGCGGCAGGCGGCGGCCGGGGTCTACCTCTATCGTGTGGTGATCCATCCCCTGGCCGGGGGAGAGGCGTCGGATCTGGAAGGCCGCTTGGCGATCATCCCTTGAAGCGCTGAAACCGCACTCGGGCCGGGGGCTTGGACCCCGCCCGCGGGTCTGGCCATAATGGAGCGACCCCAGAGGCCCGAGCGGTGTACTATCCGGGGAAACCCGATTTCGAGGCACCCCTTTCGGAGGAACCCGATGAAGTGGTTTGTTCGAGCGTTACTGAGCGCCCTCTTGGCGCTCGGGGCAGGCGAAGCTCTGGCTCAAACGGCCGCCATCTCCCTTTCCATCCCGCCCACGGCCCGAGCCAACGCCATGGGCGAGGCCTACTGCGCTCTGGCCGAGGACGCGACCGGTGCATGGTGGAACCCGGGCGGCCTGGCCTTCCTGACCAAGCGGGACGCGTCCATGACGCACGCCCAGCTGGTCCCGGACCTGGCCTCGGACGTCTTCCACGACTATTTCTCCATGGCGTTCCCCGTGAAGAACGTGGGGACCTTCAGCGGGAGCCTCATCTATCTGTCGTACGGGCAGAGCGAGGCGCGCGATCCTTCGGGCCAGGACCTGGGCAGCTTCCGCTCCTACGAGTTCTCGCCGGCCATCACCTACGGCGTCGAGCTGGCGCACCAGGTCGGCATCGGGGTGGGCTTCAAGTACGTGCGCGTCCAGCTCTCGCCTGATTTTCCCTTCCTTCCCCCGGGCGCCGGCACGGGCAGCACCGTGGCCTTCGACCTGGGTGCTCTGTGGAAGGTCCCGGGCAACCGCGTGAACGTGGGAGCCGCCCTCCAGAACATGGGTCCGGACATCACCTTCGTGCAGCCCGAGGCGGGCGGCGACCCGGTGAAGGATCCCATCTACCGCAACCTCAAGATGGGCGTGGCCGGCACCGTCTACGACAAGAACAGCGTCGCGTTCCTGCTCGTCGGCGACTTCAACCAGCTCCTGGTCAAGGGCGAGATCGTGGATACGAGCGGCGCCGTGCGCCGGCGCTACGGCAAGCCGATCTGGAACGGCGGCGGCGAGCTCTCGTACAAGGCCAACGACGTGAGCGTGGCCTTGCGCGGTGGTTACGTGCAGGACACCGACGGATCGATCTCGGATCCTACCTATGGTCTCGGCTTGAGCTACAAGATCCTGCGTGTCGACTTCGCGAGCATTCCGCAGGCCGAGGACAAGAACACCGGCACCAAGCTGGATCGTGTGAAGAAGTTCTCATTGAGTGCGCGCTTCTAACCTAGCCGCGTCCTTGTCCGGTCGACTCGGAATTATTTTCGGGCCGCGCCCCCTCGGGGCGCGGCCTTTGCTTTGGCTCGCGGGCGCGCTCGGCGTGCTGTGCCTCGTGGGCCCGGTCGCGGCGGCCACGCCATTCCCCTCGTTCCTGCTTCGCGGCGGTGCCGCACGGGACAGCGTCCGCGCCCAGGCCCTGCGCGACCGGGTGAAGCTCCTGCAGGCCGAGAAGGCCGCAGGACGCGTGACCCAGGACGTGTTCATGATGCCGGGGGCCCACCTCGGCATCTTGCGTCGCGGCCCGAACGGAAGCTGGATTCCGGCGCGTGGAGCGCCCAACCGCCGCGCCGAGATCCTGCGCACCGGCGCGGTCGATGCCATCTCGCTCGGCGAGCTGGCCCGCGCGCGCGCGCCCGAGGCGGTCGGCACCGCCAGCGTGCCCGGCCAGGACACGGTGCGCATCCTCGTCTTGCGCATGGACTTCTTGCACGACCGCGCGGGAACCCAGACCACGGGCGACGGCAAGTTCGATCTCACGACCGGAGGCGCCAATCCGCCGCCGGTCGATGCGCCGCCGCACAATCGCGCCTTCTACGATTCGCATTTCAAGGCGCTGAGCCGCTATTTTGACGCCGAGTTCCACCACCGTCTCGTGGTCCAGTACGACATCTATCCCAAGGCGGACACGGCCTATCACTGTAACGACATGGACGACTTCGGTCCGTGGACGATCTCGCAGGACGTGTTCCCGATCGCCTACAAGATGTTCCAGGAGATGCTTGCGGCCGCCGACACGCAGGACACGAACATTCCGTGGGCCAAGTTCGACCGCATCGCCATCGTGCACGCGGGCTCCGACCTGCAGAGCGACACCAAGCTCGATTCGCCGAAGGACATCCCGACGTTCACCATCGGGCTCGACTCGACGCTCTCGATTCCGGTCGCCGATTCGACGTTCTATGTATTCGGGGCCGCCATCTTGCCGGAGACCGCGAACCAGGATGGCAACTTCGCCGCCTTGAACGCGGTGATCGCGCACGAGCACGGGCACAATATCTTCGGCTGGCGCGACGTCTACGACGTCTTCTCGGGCTTTCCGGTGTGCGGTTACTGGACGCTCATGGACACGGGCAACTTGACCGGAACGACGGTCGTGACGGGCACGGGCGCCAATCAGCAGAGCTTCTTCGCCATCGGACTCGTGCCGCCGCTCGCCGATCCGTACCAGCGCCATCTCGCCTACGAAGACCTTCCCGATGAAGTGGAGACGGTGGGCATCGATTCCTTGAAGTCGCCGCTCCTCGAAGACAAGGCAATCAAAGTTCCGCTCGACTCCGAGGAATACCTGCTGCTCGAGAACCGGCAGGGGGACCTGAACCGGAACAACAGCCTCACCCTGGTGCGCGACTCGACCACCGGCGTCATCTTGGGTCCCGGTCCTGAGGATCCGAACGAGTACGACTATCTGCTGCCGGGCTACGGAGTGATCGCGTGGCAGGTGGACGAGTCGGTGGTCGCATTCGATCCGCCGGGTCGGCGCGCCGACGGCTTCTACACGCTCAACGGCAATCCCAAGCGCCGCGGCCTGCACATCCTCGAAGGCGACGGGCTCCAGGACCTCGGCGACTTCACGTCACCCTATCCCTTGGGCTCGCCGCTCGATCCCTGGTTCGTCGGCAACGGCACACGGCTCGCCCCCGACGGCCGGCCGCCCTTGCTCACCAACTCACGCACCAACCCGCACGTGGTCATCGACGTGCTCGACACCACGCAGGCGTCCATGAGGGTCCGCGTCACCCCGGATTGGCGTCTGCCTGGCTGGCCCATCAAGGTGCATCCGCCGCGCCAAGGCGTCGAGCCTCTGGTCCTGGATTTCGGCGCCGGGGTGGGACGCCGTGTCGTGTTCGCCGCGGGCGACTCGGCCATCCACGCCGTGAAGGCGAATGGAACGGACGCCATCCTCTTCCAGGCGCCGGCGCCGCTCTCGCCGGTGGCCGAGTGGGCTCGCGCCACCTACGGCAACCTTGCGGTCGCGGTGTATCCGGACCCGGCGCAGATCGACGATCGAGCTTGGCCGACCGACGGCTCCTGGATCGTCGCGCTGGATGGAAACGGCAATGTCTCGCCCGGGTTCCCGATGCAGCTGACCGCCTCGGACGGAAGCAAGGAATGGATCACGGCGAATCCGGTGATCGCTCCCGCCACGCAGGGGACCGGCCTCTCGGAAGACATTCTGATCGGAACGCGAAGCGGACGGCTTTACCTCATTCCATCCAATCTGAGCCCGCCGAGCGTCGAAATCCCACGGGCCGCGTTACGCGCCCTCGCGGGATCGAAGAGCACCCCTGCGCCGATCACGTTCCTGGCGTGCTGCCGTGTTCCGGCATACGACACGGACTATGTGGCGGCCGCCGACTCTCTCGGGAACGTCCTCATCGCAGGCTCGGCGGGCAATCCGATTGCGAGCGCGCCTTTTCCGGTGGGCTGGCGGCCCACTCTCGCGTGGGCGGAGCTGAACGCGGGCCCGTCGGGAACCCAGGCGGGCGGTGCCTTCGATTTGCCCGAGGTCGTGGCTCTCGACCAGCGAACGGGCAAGGGGACGATCTACTTTCCGAGCTTCGCGCAAGCGCCGACCGAGACCAAGCACGTGGATCTTCACGGGCTGAACGCGCCTCTCACCAAAGGGGTGGCGGTCGGCGACATGGATGGCGACGGATTCAACGAGGTGGTGATCGCCACGCAGGATGGGCGCGTGGGCTTTTGGAACTTGAGCGGGAGCGCCACGCCGGGCTGGCCCAAGGGAGTGGACCCCGAGCCGTTCGGGAGCATGGCTTCCCCCGTGCTCGCCAACCTCGACGCCTCGCCGACGCCCGAGATCGTGATGGCCACGGGATCGGGTCGACTCCTGGCGCTCGACAAGGACAAGAAGGTGCTGCCGGGATGGCCCCTCGGGACCGGCGCCGGGCAGCAAGGGAGCGCGGCCCTTCTCGATGTCGACGGCGACGGTCAGCTCGAGGTCCTGATCGGCGATGCCGACTCCCTGCTCTACGCCTTCGAGCCGGAAAAGGCGCTGGACAACGGGGCCGTGTGGCCGGTCTGGGGCGGTGGGCCAGGACGTGGCTTTTCCTTGGTGACGACCCCGACTTCGGGGGGCGTGACGGGGTCTGGGCTTTTGGTTTCGGGCTCACTCAAGTGCTATCCCAACC
The DNA here is from genome assembly GCA_035259005.1 of Candidatus Eiseniibacteriota bacterium. GTDB lineage: Bacteria > Eisenbacteria > RBG-16-71-46 > RBG-16-71-46 > DASYSL01 > DASYSL01. The sequence continues at coordinate 19,599 of DATFWU010000242.1, read as the reverse complement.
CGGCCAAGAAGAGCCCCATGACAGTCGCCTTCCAGCTGACGGAGCCGGGCCAGGCGACGCTCACGATCTACGACCCGAGCGGGCGCCTCATCGACACGATCACGCAGCCGGGCGTTCGGTCCGATAACGCTCTCATCTGGGATCCTTCCCGAGCCGCGCCGGGGATGTACATGGCCCGCCTGGACGTGGAGGCCTCGGGCAAGAAGGAGACCCACGTCGTCCAGCTGGGCGTTCTGCATTGAGAACGAGGCCGGTCCGGGTCTCGGAACTGCATGCGGCGTCTAGCGGTAGTACGTCCGTGCGCTTGACGGTTTGCGCACCAGTGCCCTAATCTATTCCTAGATCGGGCCCCCCGCAGAGCGAGGCTTCATGCGCGTTTCGACATCTCGGATCGGCGCCCTTCTAGGAATCCCCCTGTTTCTGTCCGTATCGGCGGTCGCCTCCCACGCCGGATCGGGCTTGGCCACGCCGGCCCTTCTTTCCATGAATAGCCTGACCAGCGGCTCGTCACCCGAGCTTCGGGTGGTGGCCTCGACGCTTTCCGCAAACAGCATTTCCACCGAGAAACGATTCACGAGTGGTGTCGTGATGCCGGCGCCGATGCGCGGCACGTCCGAGCGCGCCCTCATGCATCGCGGAGTCGAAGCCCTCGCTCGTTACTCGTACTCGCATGCCGACGACAGCCCGACGCCCTGGGAGGAGAGCATCCAGGCGCCGTCGTCGGAGAGCTGGCGCGAGCGCGAGCAGCGCATGGTGGCGACCACCGCGGTGCGCGTGCTCTCGATCGATGAGGCTTCGAACGTCGCTTGGGGCGCGACCGCCTTTTCCGCGTCGCGCACGCTCGATGCCCACTCCGGTGTCGCCTGGAGCGCCGCCGGCTCGCGCAACGAGGCGAGCCTCGAGAAGATGGGCGAGGGCTCGAGCATCTCCATCGTGCGCACGCTCGCTCGCGCCACCGGCCCCGTCCTCGAGATGGCCGACGCGCTTCGTGCCCTCCGCTTGAACCAGGTTCGCGTGGGAGACGGTCTCACCCTCAAGCTCGACGGTCGCACCGGGCGCCATGCCCGCGCCTTCGCGATCCTGACCCAGCGCTTCTAGCTCATGACCGTTTGGCTCCGACCCCGTGCGTGGCGGGCCCTTTTCGTTTCCACCGCGCTGCTCGTGTGCGCTCCTGCCGCGCGTGCGCTGCCATCTTCTTCGCTCGCCTTGCCGCTTCCCGCCGCCGATCTCTCGCAGCGGCTGGCCGAGGAAACGGTCGCTCCGGCCTCGGAGAGTGAGTCGAAGAAGCCGAGCAATCTCGGCGAGGTGGGCCGCTCGCTCGTGCTCCCGGGCTGGGGAGCGCTGCACGCCGGTCATCGCAACGTGGGCCTCGCCTTCCTGGTAGTCGAAGCGAGCCTGTGGACGACGGTGGCCGTCTCGTCGGGGCAGGGCAGCATGCGCACGCATTCGTTCGAGCAGACGGCGCAGATCTACGCCGGCATCGATCTCACGCAGCACGACGAGAACTACCGCAAGCTGGTCAGCAGCTATCAGTCGAGCGACGAGTACAACCGGCTCGTGGTCTATCGCAACGCCGCCGCCCTGTACTACGGCGACTTCGCGAGCTACACCGCCTACATCAACACCCATTCGCTCACCGGCGCGAACTCGTGGAACTGGGAAGACCTGGATCAGTGGGCTCACTATCAGGATCTCCGCCGCTCGAGCGAGCGCGCCTACCAGCGCGCGCGCTTCGCCGCCGCCGGCCTGATCGTGAACCGCATCGTGGCGGCCATCGTGTCGTCGCGCATGGCGCCGGCCTCCTCCAAGGTGGCGGCCCGCGCGGCCACGAGCGGCGAGGGCTTCGCCTTCGGGCCCGTGGAGTGGACCATCGCCTCCTCGCCCGAGCATCCGCTCGATCTCCATCACCGTCTCGCCTGGGTGATCCCGCTCGAGTGATCTTCGCTTCGCGCCTCGCCGGGCGGCACGCCTCGACCGCCGCGATCGCGCTCGTGGTCACCCTCGCCGCGCTCGGACTTTGCGGCTGCGCGTCGGCGAGGGCGATTCACGGCACGAGCGGCGAGCCTCGCGGGGCGCCGGCGCCCGAGACCGGTCCCGACAGCCAGCTTCCGTACCGCCTCCAGCTCGAGCGCGTGGTCGGCACATACGGCTCGGGGCCGGGCCAGATGGCCTATCCCGAAGGCGTGGCAGTGGACGACCTCGGCCGCCTCTTCGTCTCCGACACGGGCAACAACCGGGTCGAGCGCTTCGACCCGGCCGGCGTCTTCCTCGGTGAGTTCGGCGGCTTCGGCTTCGAGACCGGGCACTTCGACAAGCCGCGCGACCTGTTCGTGAGCGGCGGGCTGCGGCTTTTCGTCCTGGATGGCGAGAACGACCGCGTGGCCCAGTACGATCTGGACGGTCAGTTCCAGGCCATCTTCGTCGATTTCAACGGCGACGAGGCCCGCGTGACGCTGGGAAACGTGCGTCCGGCCGGAATCGGCGGCGAGGCCACGGGGTATCTCTACGTGAGCGATCAGTCCACCGATCGCCTGATCGTTCTCAACCCGCTGGCCGGCGGCTGGAGCCCCTTGGGCGGGTTCGGCTCGCAGCCGGGACGCTTCAAGCACCCGACGGGAATCGTGGTCAACGGCCGCGGCACTGTGTTCGTCGGGGACGGCGGCAACGGTCGCGTCCAGGCGCTCGATTCTTTCGGCGGATTCCTGCGGGCTTATCCTTTGGCCGGGCCCGACCCGTCGGGCCGCGTGGGCGTGGGTCTCTTGCCCGACGGGCAAGTGGTCGCGTGCGAGTCCGATTCCTCACGCCTCACCGTGTTCTCGGCCGACGGCAACGTGCTCGCGCGTGTGAGCGCACGCGGCGGACGCCCGGGTCAGCTCGATGGCCCGAGCGCCGTGGCGGTCGACCGGGCCGGCCGAATCTATGTCGCGGATACGCACAACCATCGTGTGCAAGTCTTCCATCTCGAGGAGCGCGGCACTCCGGCCGCGCACTAAGACGAGCCGTCCGCGCCTGGCTTTGGGTGCGGGGGGCGTGCTCGCGTGCCTGGCAGCGCTGCTGGCGCCGCCCGCGCGAGGCGCCACGATCGACATCGCTCCCGATTCCCTGAGCACCGCCGGACTGCGCACCGCCTCGGTCGCTCTGCTGCCGCTTACCGCGCTCTACCGGCTTCCCGACGCCTTCCTGGCCCAGGGCGGCGACTCCGTGTGGGTGGGCTCACGATTTCTCATCGCGGGCACCGACTACGTTCTCGATCGCGCGCCGGGTACCATCCGTCTGCTCTCCGCCTTCGACCCCGGAGAGACCCTCCGCGTGCGCTATCGCGTGCTGCCCGTGCGCCTGCCCGGGCTCGTCGGCGTGAAGCCGACGTGGGGCACGCCGGACACGAGCCTGGCGGCCGCACCCGATCTCTTGGCCTCGGCCACGGCCGCGCCCGTCGCGACCACGGCCACGAGCCCGGCGAGTGGCAAGCCGTCTACCGCCTCCGATGACGCCGAGGTGCACTTCTCGGGCAACAAGTCGGTCTCGGTGCAGTTCGGCTCGCAGCGCGACGCCGCCCTGCGCCAGGCCCTCGACGTGACCACCACCGGCAAGCTCGGCGGCGGCACCGAGTTCACCGCCATCCTCTCGGACCAGAACTCGAGCCTCACCGAGACCGGCGGCACGCTCGATCTCTCCGAGCTCGACCGCGTGCTGGTCGAGGTGCGCAATCCGCACGCCTCGGCTACGCTCGGCGACTTCTCGTTCCTCCACCAGGGCGGAAGCTTCGCCGCGCTGACGCGCGAGCTGACCGGGGTGCGCGCCATGGCCCACGGCGGCGGCTTCTCGGGACAGACCACGGTGGCGCTCGAGAAGGGACAGTTCACGAGCCACGAGATCCGCGGCGAGGAAGGAAAGCAGGGTCCCTATCTCCTGCCCGACGAGAGCGGAGCCACGGGACGGCCGGTGGTGCCGTCGAGCGAGCGCGTGTGGCTCGACGGCGAGCGCATGCAGCGCGGCGAGGCCGCCGACTACTCGATGGACTACGACCGCGGCCGCCTCACCTTCACCTCGCGCCGCCCGATCACGAGCGCCTCGCGCATCGCGGTCGACTACGAGATCGCGAGCACGGCGTACCGGCGCTCCGCCTTGGCCATGACCGGCGAGGCCGAGCACGGGGCCTGGAAGCTCTTCGGCCACAGCTTCCGCGAATCCGACGATCCCAGCCGCCCGCTGATCGGAACCATCTCGGAAGCCGACCGGCTGATTCTCGCCCATGCCGGCAACGATCCGACGCGCGCCATCGCTCCCGGCGGTGTGGCCGGCATCGGCGATTACAACGCGGTCGCCGATAGCCTGGGCAGCTCGCACTACGCCTACGCGGGCCGCGACCTGGGCGCGTATCAGGTGCAGTTCGTGAGCCGGGGTCAGGGGCAGGGCGCCTACGCCGAGTCGACGCTGGTCGATGGATCCGCGGCGTATCGCTACGTCGGCGCCGGCCAGGGTGCGTTCGTGGCCGGCCGCCAGCTCGCTCTGCCGAGCGAGAACCGCATCGTGGGCGGGGGGGCGAGCTACCAGCCCTTGTCCTGGTTCGCGGTGCGCGGCGAGGTGGCGGGGAGCACGTCCGATCCGAATCGGTTGTCGGACCTGGGCGATGGCGGCACCCAGGGCTCGGCGGGGCAGGCGTCGATCGCCGCCACGCCCACGCTCTATTGGGGAGGTGCGGCGCGCGGGCGTCTCGAGGCGAACCTGGACTGGAATCGGCGCGATCCGCGCTTCTTCGCCCCGGCGCGCCAGGACAGCGCGTTCTTCCAGGAAGATTGGGGCACCGACGAGCGCGATCCTTTGACCGGGCGCTCGGTGGCGACGGGAGCACTCCGTTACGTGCTCGGCGGCCTCGCCGTGGGAGGCGAAGCCGGCAGGCTCGACGCGGAGGACGGATTCTCGTCGCGCCGCCTGCGCGGCACGGCGTCGTGGACGGGGGCGCTCTTGCAGCAGCTCCGCATCGACCACGTGGCTTCCCAAGACGACGCTCCCGACTCGCTCGCCCAGGGCCCCGACCACGGCCGTCGCGACAAGATCGTCTACCAGGCGGCGTGGACGAGAACCCCGCTCGTCCGTCCGTCCTTCTCCTTCGATCGCGAGGAGCGCGTGATCCCGGGGCGCGCCGACTCGTCCAATCTTTCCTATCGCACGTGGACGGCGGGACTCTCCGGGGTGAAGCGGGTGTGGTCGTGGAGTGGTGGCTACTCGGTGCGCCATGACGATTCGCCCGATCTTGCACTGCCGCGACTGGCGCGCGACCTGCGCTTCTCGCTGAACGCGGCGCCTAGCCAGGGCGTGAGCGGGGGCTTGGGCGCGAGCCGGCGCTGGACGGAAGGAGCGGCAGGGCCCGGGCGGGTCGACAACGGCTACGCGCGACTCCACCAACAGACGCCAGGACGCATGTGGTCGCAGGAAGCTTCGGCCGACTGGACGTCCGAGTTCTCCTACCTGCGCACGCGCTCCATCGTGCACGTGGGAGCGGGCGCGGGCGCTTACGATTCGCTCGGCAATTTCGTGGGCAAGGGTGATTACGACGTGCGCGATAGAGAAAACGCCGGGACCGCGGTGCCCGTGGCGCGCGCCGGGCTGTCCTACCGCGCCGATCTCAGGCCCTGGGGCGGAGCCGGGGACGCGCAAGGCTGGCGTTCGCTCCACGTCTCGGGGCTCGCCCAGTCCTCGGCCTCGCGCCAGGGCGAGCTTCGCCTCGCCGACTTCGTGGCCCTGCCGAGCAGGAGCGCTTCCGACACCAACTACACGCAGACCAGCTGGCTCGGCCGGATCGAGATCGAAAAGCCCGCGGGTGGGCTCGAGGTCTACACGCGTCTCGAGCGCACCGGCACGACGGACCGGGCCCTGCAGGGCGCGTCCTCGCTGGTCGCCGCGTGGACGGGCGAGGGCCGCCTGCGCTGGCATGCGGGCACGCGCTGGCTCTTCGAGGGATCGACGCATGGAGCGCGCCGCGACGGTCTGCAGCAGGCGGGAGGAATCGCGGTGCCGCGCGAGCTGCGCGAGTCGGGTGTCTCCTTCGAGGGCACGCGCTTCCTTCATGAGAACGTGCGGCTCGGATGGATCACGTCATGGGACCTGGCGAGCGCTCCCGGCACCGAGCCCCTGTCGGCCCTGCGCGCTGGTCCCCACCTCTTCTATTCGGTGGGGAACCGCACGCGACTCGAGGGGCTCGCGCGCTGGGGCCGGGTGCGCGGCGACACCGTGCCCGTGCTCTTCCCGACCGGCTTCGCCACCACGCCGGACTGGTTCGACTTCAAGATCGACGCCTCGTATCGCATTCGCGAGCGCGCCAACCTGGACTTCAGCTGGAACGGCCACGCGCCGCGCGGCGACCGCTTGATCCACAGCGCCACCGCCGGCTTGAGGACCTACTTCTGATGGCGCGGCCAGGCTGGCTGCTGGCGACGCTGGTGGCGTCGGCGCTCTGGGTGAGCGGCGCGGGGCATGCGCTGGCGGCCGACGGATTTTCGTCGGTGGCGGGTCGTACGCTCACGTCGGTGCGATGGAGCGTGGATGGCGCCCTACCGGTGACACGTCTCGAGCAGGAGACGGGCTGGCGAGCGGGCGCGGTGCTCGATCCGGCGCGCTGGAAGGCGTTGAGCGAAGGGGTGGCGCGCACCGGGGCCGCCAGCGGCTACCTCGGGGCTCGCGTAACCCAGCTCTCGTTCGAGGACGAGGGGGGAAAGCTGGCCGCCTCGGTCACCGTGGCCGCGGGCGAGCCTTGTCGCCTGGGCCGCGTCGATCTCTACGGGGTGCGCGCCGCCGATTCATTGGCGGCCCGGCGCGCGCTCGGCCTCGACACGGGCGAGCCGTGGTCGGAGGAGAAGGTGTCGGCGGCGCTCTCGCGCCTGGTGAACGATCTCGTGGCCGCGGGCCATCCGTTCGCGCAGGCGCGCGTCAAGCGCCTGAGCGTGGCCGACGGCCAAGCCGACGTGGAGATTGCCGTTCTTCCGGGCGACTCGGCCGTGGTCGACTCGGTGCACCTGGACGGCTCGCATCGCACCAAGCCCACCGTCGTCAAACACGCCCTCGCCGGGCTCCAAGGCGAGCCCTACGATCCGCGCCGCGCCGACGAGGCGCGCACGCGGCTGCAACACTTGGGCACCTTCGAGAGCGTGGGCGAGCCGCGCTTCGAGCTGACGTCGCCGGGCCGCGGTCGCTTGCGCTACGACGTGGCCGAGGGCCGGCAGAGCTCGTTCGATGGCGTGGTGGGGTATCAGGGCGAGGGCCACGCGCTTGCGGGCACGGCGCGGCTCCAGCTCGAGAACATCGCCGGCACGGCGCGCCGCGCCGAGCTTTCGTGGCAGGGGCGGGGAGCGGGCAACGCCGACTTCCTGCTCTCGTATCGGGAGCCGTTCTTCTTCGGCTTGCCCATCGCCACTGGGATCTCGTTCACGCAGCAGCTGGCGGACAGCCAGTACACGAGAACGGACTACGACCTGGGCTTCGAGTTCACGGCCGGCGAAGGTTTGGCGCTCGAAGTGGGACTGGGCGGCGGCCGCGTGGTCACGGATCACGGCGCCGTGCAGCGCTCCAACCGGCAGCGCACCTGGGCCGCGCTGCGCAAGGAGAGCGAAGGCTGGCGCACGTCGGGCTCGTCGGGTCGCCGGGCCGCCTGGCGCCTGGAGCTCAACACGTCGCAGGAGTTCGTGCGTGATCACGCCGTCACCGGTGCTTCCGCCCACGACCGCATCTATTCGCTGGGCCTGGGCTCGCAGTTCGCAGCACCCTGGAGCCGCCGCGTGGCGCGCGTCGGGCTCAGCGGGGGGCTTCGCATCGCCGACCGGCAGGACCTGGGCACGTACGATCTCTATCCGCTGGGCGGCTCGGAGAGCCTGCGCGGTTACCGCGAGCACCAGTTCTACGCTTCGCGCTTCGCGCTTCTGCGTCTCGAGCACGGATGGCGGCTCAAGGACGGCGACGTGTTCCTGTTCCTCGATCAGGCGCTGTTCGATCACCCGACCGGCGACCTCGCGGACTCGACGGGCGGGTCGGAAACGCGTTACCGTGCGGGCTACGGCTTCGGCGCGTGGCTTCCCACGTCGGTCGGCCGCGCGGGGCTTTCCCTGGGGTGGGGGCGCGGCGACGGACCGCTCGACGCCAAGCTGCACCTCACGCTGAAGAGCCAGTTCTAGGCAGACGATTCGAAGCCTTCCCCGGATTCCTCTTGGAGGCGGTGTGCGTTCGGCGCACGTACCCACGACGCGCGAGGAGATCGAGCGACTTCGCGAGGCGATCCGCCGCCACGATTTCCTCTACTACGTCGAAGCCCGCCCCGAAGTCACCGATCTCGAATACGACGCCCTGATGCGCGCCCTGCAGGAGGCGGAGGCGGCGCATCCGGAGTGGATCACGCCCGACTCGCCCTCCCAGCGGGTGGCCGAGATGCCGAGCCCCGGGTTCGTCTCGGTCGAGCACTCGGTTCCCATGCTGAGCCTGGCCAACGCCTACAGCAAAGACGAGCTTCTGGAGTTCGACACCCGGGTGAAGAAGGGGCTCGAGGTCGAGCGCGTGCCCTACGTGGTGGAGCTCAAGATCGACGGCGTGGCCATCACGCTGCGCTATCGCGCGGGCTCGCTCGAGCTCGGCTTGACGCGCGGCGACGGGCGCGTGGGCGACGACATCACCCGCAACCTGCGCACCATCCGCGGGGTGCCGCTCACGCTCGCCGGCGCGCCTCCGGTCGAGCTCGAGGTGCGCGGCGAGGCGTATCTCCTGCGCGCGGACTTCGAGCGCTTGAACCGCCAGCGCGAGGAAAAGGGTGAGCCCGCGTTCATGAACCCGCGCAACCTCACGGCCGGGACCCTGAAGACGCTCGACCCGCGCGAAGTGGCCGGACGGCCGCTTCGCGTCTTCCTCTACACGGTGGTGGACGCGCCGCGCTACGGTCTCTCGAGCCAGTGGGAAGCGCTGACCTGGATGCGCGACTTGGGCTTTCCCGTGAGTCGCGAGGCCAAGCTCGCCGACGGCATCGAGGAAGTGGAAGCCATCGCCGAGTCGTGGCGGGGCCGTTATCGCAAGCTGCCCTTCGACGCCGACGGACTGGTGATCAAGGTGAACGAATTCGCCGCGCAGGCGGCTTTGGGATCGACGGCGAAGAGCCCGCGCTGGGGTCTCGCGTACAAGTTCGAGACCGAATCGGCGGTGACGCGACTCCTGGCGATCGATCTCCAGGTCGGCCGCACCGGCGTGATCACCCCCGTGGCGCGGCTCGAGCCGGTGCTCATCCTCGGCACCACGGTGTCGCGCGCCACCCTCCACAATCAGGAGGAGATCAAGCGCCGCGACATTCGCGTCGGCGACTGGGTGGTGATCGAGAAGGGCGGCGACGTGATCCCCAAGGTCGTTTCCGTGATCGCCGAGCGGCGTACCGGCGAAGAAGCGCCTTTCGTCTTTCCGGATCGCTGTCCAGTGTGCGGCACGCCCCTCACCCAGGAAGAAGGCGAGATCGCCCTGCGTTGCGACGGCGTGGCCTGCGCGGCGCAGACCCGCGGCAAGATCCTCCATTGGGCGTCGCGCGGGGCGCTCGACATCGCGGGACTGGGAGACGCCATCGTCGAGCAGCTGGTGGCACAGGGCTGGGTCAAGGATGTGGCCGATCTCTACGGCCTCGAAGCCGCCAAGCTCGAGACTTTGGAGCGCATGGGCGAGAAGTCGGCCGAGAATCTCGTGCGTGCCATCGCCGCCTCGCGCACGCGCGCGCTCGACCGCGTTCTCTTCGGCCTTGGCATCCGCCACGTCGGCGCCAGCCTGGCGCTCACGCTGGCGCGCCGCTTCCGAAGCTACGAGGCGCTGGCCGCGGCGGGCCGCGACGCCTGGCTCGAGGTTCAGGACGTGGGCCCCAAGGTGGCCGACGCGCTCGAGCGCTACTTCGTCGATCCGCAAGCACAGAATTTGTGGGCCAGGCTCGTCGCTGGCGGGCTCGATCCCGTGTCCCCGGCCGCCGCCCCGCGCGGCGCGCCCTGGGAGGGCCGGAGCTTCGTTCTCACCGGGACGCTCACGCGCTGGTCGCGCAACCAAGCGGCGGCCGAGATCGCGGCCCGCGGCGGGAAGGTGTCGTCGGCGGTGAGCAAGAAGACGGACTACGTCGTGGCCGGGTCCGAGGCCGGCTCCAAGCTCGACAAGGCGCAAGAGCTGGGGGTGACCGTGCTCGACGAGGACGCCTTCGCGCTGGCACTCGAGGATCCGGCGAGCCTGGAGAACGGAGCCGGGGCGTGAATCCGGCGGCCGCGCATCCCATCGAAGCCTGGTTCGGCCCCGGCGGTGCGCTGGCGCGCGCGCTCCCCGGCTTCGAGCCACGGGAGCCGCAACGACAGCTCGCGACCGACATTTACGACACGCTCTTCGGGCAGCGCGCGCTGCTGGGCGAAGCACCGACCGGCGTGGGGAAGAGTCTTGCCTATCTGATTCCGGCTTTGTTGTGGGCGCGCGAGCACGGCGAGCCGGTGGTGATCTCCACTTATACGAAGAGCCTGCAAGATCAGCTCTCGCGCCAGGACGTGCCACAGATCTCGCGCCTCGCCGACCGCCCGGCGCGGGTGGTCGTGCTCAAGGGGCGATCGAACTACCTCTGCCCGCGCCGCTTCCGTCTCGCCCGTCACGAAGCCAAGAGCGGCAAGGTCGGCGTGCTCGAGGCCGACTTTTCCGACTGGGCGGACGCCACCGCGAGCGGAGACCTCGACGAGTTCCCCTGGCATCGCTATGCCGGTGGCTACGCGCTGCGCGCGCGCGTCGCCTCCGACGCCGCCTTCTGCGGTCCCGCCATCTGCAAGGTGGGCGGTGAGTGTCCCTTCCGGCGCGCGCGGCGCGAAGCCGCCTCGGCCGAGATCGTCATCGTGAACCACGCGCTGCTCGTGAGCGGACGCGCGGCCGGCGGCGTGCTGCCTCCGTTTCGCGCCCTGATCGTGGACGAAGCGCAGCATCTCGAAACCGCGATCACCGGCCAGCTCACGGTGCGCGCCACCTACGGTCGCGTGGCGCGGGCGACGGAATCGTGGGGCAAGGGCCGGCGCCGCGGCACTGGGCTCGTGCACGAGCTGGATCCGGGACTGCTCGGCGCTTTGGCGACTCCCGAGCGTCAGGCGCTCGCCGAGGAAGGGCGCAAGCTCGCCAAGCTCGGGCCGCGCGTGCTCGAGGCCGCCAAGCGCTTCTTCGAGATCGTGGCCCTCGAGGACGCGGGATCGCCTTACGCGCCGCGCAAACGCTTCCGCACTTCGGAAGAGCTGTACGGCACGGAGCCGGACCGGCTGGAGGATCTGCACCAGCGCGCGCGCGAGGCCGAGGCCACGCTGGAGAATCTGTGTCGCGCCGCGAGCCGCCTCGAGCCCACGCCCGAAAACGAGGACCGCGCCGCCGACGCCGAGGGCGCGCTTTCGGAGTGGCGCGCGCTGGTCGCCGATCTCGAGCGCCTGACCGATCCGCGCGGAAGAGACATCGTGCACTGGCGCGAGGGCGGCGATCCCGACAAGGCCGAGATCGCGGCCGCACCCATCCATGCCGCGGTCGCGGTGCGCGAGTGGATCCTGGCCGAGTTGTCCTCGCTCGTCCTGGTCTCGGCCACGCTTCGCGTGGGTGAGGACTTCAGCTACCTTCGTCGCGCGCTCGGTCTCGAAGAAGCCACCGGGCTTACGATCGTCGAGCGAGCGTATGATTCGGCGTTCGACTGGCCGACCCAGGTGCGCGCCACGGCCTTGTCGGCCGGCGAGCCCACGACCGAGGAAGCCTGCGCGCTGGTGGCCGGCGTGTACCGCGCGCTGCCGCGCAACACGCTGGTCTTGTTCACGAGCCACCGGGCACTGCGCCGCGCGCGCCATCTCCTCGCGCAAACGCTGCCGCCGGGAACCGCTCTGTGGGCGCAGGATCTCGATGGCGAGGCCGCGCGATTGGCCGAGCGCTTCCGCTCGGCAAGGGGTGCGGTGCTCTTGGGAACGGCGAGCTTCTGGGAAGGCGTCGATTTTCCAGGTGAAGCGCTGGAGGTGCTGGTGCTGACCAAGCTGCCCTTCGCGGTGCCCGACGATCCGCTGGTCGAAGCGCGCTGCGAGCGCGCCGAGGAAGAAGGCGGGAGCGGCTTCCGGGACGTGCTCCTGCCCGAAGCGGTGTTGCGCTTCCGCCAGGGCGTCGGCCGCCTGGTGCGCCGCGCCACCGATCGCGGCGTGGTCATCCTGGCCGATCCCCGGGCGCTCACGCGCTCGTATGGATCGTTTTTCCGCTCGGCACTCCCGGTGCCGCTCGGCCGCTCGACCTCGGTCGAGGAAGCCGTGCGCCAAGCGGTCGAGTTCTTGGGCACCGCACCGCCGGAGCCCGTGGCGCTCGAGGGAGAGCCGGCGTGAGCGTTCGGATCGACGGCAGGGGGCTCACGCTCGAAGAAGTGGTGCGCGTGGCGCGTGCCCGCGAGGCGGTCGAGATCGGACCCGAGGTCGCCTCGCGCATGCGCGCCTCGCGCGCCGTGGTCGAGGAGGCGATGGCCTCGGGCACGCCGGTGTACGGCGTCAACACGGGCTTCGGCGAGCTGAAGAACCGCCACATCGATGCCGCGCACTTGGGCGAGCTGCAGCGCAACTTGCTGCGCAGTCACGCCGCGGGCGTGGGCGATTCCATGCCGACCGACACCGTACGCGCCATGGGTCTTCTGCGCGCCGAATCGCTCGCCATCGGGGTCAGCGGCGTGCGCGAGGAAGTGGTGCGCGCGTTGATCGCGCTGCTCAATACCGGCGTGCATCCCGTGGTCCCCGAGCAGGGCTCGGTGGGAGCGAGCGGCGATTTGGCGCCGCTCGCCCATTACGCGCTCGTCTTGGTCGGCGAAGGCGAAGCCGAATACCAGGGCCATCGCCTTCCCGGAAGCGAGGCGCTGGCACGCGCCGGGCTCGCGCCTTTGGCGCTCGAGGCCAAGGAAGGGCTCGGCCTCATCAACGGCACACAGCAATCGACCGCCTACCTCGCGCTCGCCCTGGCCGATGCCGAGTTGGTGATCGAAGCGACGGTGGCGGCAGCGTCGATGAGCTTGGAAGCATTGCTGGGCTCGGTGTCGCCCATGCACGAGCGCGTGACGCGGGCGCGTCGTCAGCCCGGGGCGGGCTGGGCCGCGCGCCAGGTGCGACTCCTCACGCGCGAGAGCGCGCTCATGCGCTCGCACGAGGAATGCGACCGCATCCAAGATCCGTACTCTTTGCGCTGCATTCCGCAGGTAGTGGGGGCGACGTTGGACGCGCTCGAGTTCTCGCTCAGCGTGCTGGAGCGAGAGCTGGAGAGCGCGACCGACAATCCCCTGGTGTTCGCGGACGCCTCGCCCAGCGAGCCGTGGCACGAGCGCATTCTCTCGGCCGGCAACTTCCACGCGCAGCCGGTCGCCTTGGCGGCGGACGTGGCCGCGATCGGACTGGCGACGCTGGCGTCGCAGTCGGAGCGCCGGCTCCACTTGCTCACCGACGAGAGCCGAAGCGGATTGAACGCCTTCTTGGCACGCGATCCCGGTCTGCACTCGGGGCTCATGCTGGTGCAGTACACGGCGGCGGCGTTGGTCTCGGAGAACAAGGGGCTCGCCCATCCCGCTTCTGTGGATTCGATCCCGACTTCGGCCGGCATGGAAGATCACGTGTCGATGGCTCCCTGGGCCGGGCGCAAACTCGCCCGCGTGGTGACCAACGCGCGTCGCGTGGCTGCCGCCGAGTTCCTGTGCGCGGCCCAGGCCCTCGACCTGCGCGCCCCTTTGGAGCCTGGGCGCGGCACCGGCGCTCTGCATCGCGCGGTTCGCCGCTTGGTCCCGACGCTCGCCGGCGACCGTCCACCGGCTCCCGATCTCGCTGCTCTCGATGCCTGGATCGCCGCCGGCGGCGTGCGCGCCACCCTTGCCGAGGCCGGCGAGCCGATCGAAAATCCTTGGCGCCGGCGCGCGAACGGCGTCGCGGCGCTGCCGTGAAGAATTCTTTGGTGGCGCAGGTGTCCTTGGGAACCCTCCCCAGGCCACGCGGCCTGTAGAGGGACCCCACTTGCGGAACGAGAAAGGGGAGACATGAGTCGCTTTCCATCCGCTTCGACCCCGTCCGCTCTTCCTGGCGCGCGTCCCGTGCGCGCGCCGCGTGGGGGTCAGCGCACCTGCAAGGGATGGGCGCAGGAAGCGGCGATGCGCATGCTCATGAACAACCTCGATCCGGAGGTGGCCGAGCGTCCGGACGATCTCGTCGTCTATGGCGGCATGGGGCGGGCGGCGCGCTCGTGGGAGGCGTTCGATCGCATCGTGGCGGCGCTCAAGCAGCTCGGGAACGACGAGACGCTGCTCATTCAAAGCGGCAAGCCGGTCGGCGTGTTCACCACCACGCCGGACAGCCCGCGCGTTCTCCTGGCCAATTCGCTCCTGGTTCCGAAGTGGGCGACCTGGGAGAGCTTCTGGGAGCTGGAGCGTAAGGGGCTCACGATGTTCGGTCAGATGACCGCGGGCTCGTGGATCTACATCGGCACGCAGGGCATCGTCCAGGGAACCTTCGAGACTCTCGCCGAATTGGCGCGGCAGCACTACAGCGGCTCGCTCCAAGGACGCTGGGTGCTCACCGCCGGGCTCGGCGGCATGGGCGGGGCGCAGCCGCTGGCCGTCACCTTGAACGGCGGCGTGTGCGTGGCGGTGGAAGTGGATCCGGCGCGCGCCGAGCGGCGCGTGAAGATCGGGTACTGCGATCGCCTGAGCACGAATCTCGACGAAGCGCTCGGCCTGGTGCGCGACGCGATCGCGAAGAAGCAGGCGTTGTCCATCGCGCTGGTCGGCAACGCGGCCGAGGTCCATCCCGAGCTGGTGCGGCGTGGCGTCGTACCCGACGTGATCACGGATCAGACCTCCGCGCACGATCCCCTGGGCGGCTACGTGCCGCGCGGGCTCTCGCTCGCGCCAGCGGCCGAGCTGCGTGAACGCGATCCGGAAGAGTATGTGCGCCGCGCCCGAGCCTCGATGGCGGATCAGGTGCGGGCCATCCTCGCCCTGCGCGACAAGGGCGCTATCGCGTTCGACTACGGCAACAATCTGCGCGGCGAGGCGGTGAAGGGCGGGGTGCCCGAGTCCGACGCCTTCTCGTATCCCGGCTTCGTGCCTGCCTACGTGCGCCCGCTCTTCTGTCGCGGCAAAGGGCCCTTCCGCTGGGTCGCGCTCTCGGGCGATCCGGAGGACATCCGAAAGACCGACGAGACGTTGCTCCGGCTCTTCCCGGACGATCCCGTTCTGGCGCGTTGGCTGCCCCTGGCCTCGAAGAGCGTGCCCTTCCAGGGGCTGCCGGCGCGCATCTGCTGGCTGGGCTATGGCGAGCGCGATCG
Organism: Candidatus Eiseniibacteriota bacterium; assembly: GCA_035259005.1. Taxonomy (GTDB): domain Bacteria; phylum Eisenbacteria; class RBG-16-71-46; order RBG-16-71-46; family DASYSL01; genus DASYSL01. Next base: position 4,275 of record DATFWU010000242.1, on the reverse strand, counting down.
CGCCGGCCTCGCCTTCAACGACCTGGTGGCCCAAGGCCAGGTGAAAGCACCGATCGTGATCGGGCGCGATCACCTGGACGCGGGCTCGGTGGCCTCGCCTTATCGCGAGACCGAGGCCATGCGCGACGGCTCGGACGCCATCGCCGACTGGCCCATCTTGAACGCGTTGCTCAACACCGCGAGCGGCGCTTCGTGGGTGTCCGTGCACCACGGCGGCGGCGTGGGCATGGGGCTCTCGATCCACGCCGGCATGGTGAGCGTAGCCGACGGCACGCCGGAGGCGGCCCAGCGGCTCGCCCGTGTGCTGACCAACGATCCCGGCAGTGGCGTCATGCGCCATGCCGATGCGGGCTACCCCGAGGCGCTCGCCTGCGCGCGCGAGAAAGGATTGAAGATTCCGGGAGTCACTTCGTGACCGATTGCGATCTCCTGGTCATCCACGCCGGCGAATTGTTCACCCCCTTCGTCGACGCCGAGCCGCGCCGCATCTTCCATTTGCGAACCGCCGGGGCGGTCGGCGGCCCGGAGCAGGAGGCCGTGCAGCGCTTGGCGGACGGCGCGATCGCCGTGGTCGGCGAGACCATCGCCGAGGTGGGAACGACCGCGGAGCTCTTCGCGCGCTGGAGTCCGCGCGAAACGCTCGACGCCTGCGGCGACTTGGTCACCCCTTCCTTCACCGATCCGCACACCCACCTCGCGTTTGCCGGGGAGCGGCTGGCCGAGTTCAGCGCCCGGATGAGCGGGCGAAGCATGACCGGCCTCGACACCGGGATCGCGAGCACGGCGCGAGCCACGGAAGCGGCGAGTGACGAGGAGCTGGTCGGGTTGATCCGGCGGCGCCTCGATGCGCTGTTGCTCGCGGGAGTCTCGCTGGTCGAGATCAAGAGTGGATACGCGCTCACGGCCGAAGGCGAGCTGCGCTTGTTGCGACTGGCGCGGCGCGCGGCCGAGGATCATCCCGTCGAGGTGGTCACGACCGTGCTGGCCGCGCACGCCTTGCCGAGCGGCTACGAGGGCCGCGCCGGCGCTTATCTCGAAGCCGTGGCGTGGCCGGTGACCGAGCAGGCGCGACGCGACGCACTGGCGGAGTTCGCCGACGTCTTCGTCGAGCCGGACTTGTTTCCGGTGGATGTGGCGGAACCCTACTTGCGCCGCGCTGCCGAGAGTGGCCTCGGGATCCGCATTCATGCCGATCAGCTCACGCATTCGGGCGGGGCGGCGCTTGCGGCGCGACTGCGCGCGGCCAGCGCCGATCATCTCGAGCGGATGAGTCCGGAAGACGCGCCGGCTTTGGCCGCGGCGGGCACCGTGGCGGTGCTGGCGCCCGGCGCGGTGTTGACCATGGAAGGCAGGGGAAGCGCGCGCCCGCCGGCCGCGGCACTGGCTCAGGCGGGCGTTCCCATCGCGCTCGCCACCGATTTCAATCCGGGATCGTCGACCCTCACCTCGCCGGCTCTGTGCCTCGGCCTCGCCTGCCGGCTCTTTGGCATGACCCCGGAAGCGGCTTGGGTCGCGATGACGGCGAATGCCGCGGCGAGCTTGGGACGCGGCCGCACGCGCGGCCGGCTCGGCGCGGGGTATCGTGCCGACTTCTGCGTCTGGCAAGGAGTCATGCGCGCCGCCGATCTCGCCTATCACCTCGACGCCCCACGACCCAGGGACGTGGTGGTGGCCGGCAAGCGTCTCGTGCGTGGCGGCAAATGGGTCTCGTCTGCTTCGGAAGTCACGCCCCTCTTCGAATAGGAGAAACCAATGCCGCGCCTCGTCGAATGCGTCCCCAATTTCAGCGAAGGACGTGATCGAGCGGTGGTCGACGCCTTGGCCGCGGCCATCGAGTCGGTGGCCGGCGTCACGCTGCTCGACGTCGAGCTGGACGCCGACCATCACCGCTCGGTGCTCACCTTCGTGGCCGACCCGGAGGCCGCGCTCGAGGCGGCGTTTCGGGCCACGAAGCTGGCGAGCGAGCGCATCGATCTGCGCCGCCACAAGGGGCAGCATCCGCGCATGGGCGCGGTCGACGTGATTCCCTTCGTGCCCATCGAAGGGCTGACGCTCGAGGAGTGCGTCGAGCTGGCGCGGCGCTTGGGAAAGCGTGTCGGTGAAGAGCTTCACATTCCTGTGTTTCTTTACGAGGCGGCGGCTACGCGTCCCGACCGCGAGAATCTGGCCGAGGTGCGCCGTGGCGAGTTCGAAGGCTTGACGGAAAGGATCGGCCGGGATCCCGAGCGCGTGCCCGACTTCGGCCCCTCGAAGATTCACGAGTCGGCGGGTGCGGTCGCCATCGGCGCGCGCCGCCCGCTGGTCGCCTTCAACGCCAATCTGGCCACCGCCGACGTCGCGGTGGCCAAGGCGATCGCCAAGGCGATCCGCTTCGCCGACGGCGGGCTGCGCTATGTGAAAGCGCTCGGCTTTGCCATCCGCGAGGGACGCCAAGCACAAGTGTCGATGAACCTCGTCAACACCGACGGCACGCCCATTCATCGCGTGCTCGCCCTCATCGATTCCGAAGCCCGCCGTCGCGGCACCTACGTGACCGGCTGCGAGGTGGTGGGCCTGGTGCCGCAAGCCGCCTTGCTCGACGCCTCCGAGCACGCGCTCCGGCTCGAGAACTTCCGCCGCGATCAAGTGCTCGAGATCCGCATGCGCCGCCCGCCGGCGGGCGGGGGCGTGAGCGTGGGCGATTTTCTGGATCGCGTGAGCGAGGCCACGCCGACCCCGGGCGGGGGGTCGGTGGCGGCGCTCGCCGGGGCGCTGGGCGCCACCCTCGTCCACATGGTGGCCGGCCTCACGGTGGGCAAGAAAAAGTACGCCGAGGTCGATGACGAGATGAAGCGCATCCGGGTCGAGGCCAGATCCCTCCAGGAGCACCTGGCCGCCCTGGTTCGCCGCGACAGCGAGGCCTTCGAGGCCGTTCTGGCCGCGAGCCGCCTGCCCAAGGCCAGCCCCGAGGAGGCCCGGACCCGGGAGGAGGCCCTGCAAAAGGCCACCTGGGCCGCCGCGCGGGTGCCCCTCGAAACCGCGCAACGGGCGGCCGAAGTGGCGGTTCTGGCCGCCCGGGCCGCCGTGATCGGCAACCCCAACGCCGCAACCGACGCAGGGAGCGCGGCTTGGATGGCCCGGGCAGCCGGCGAGTCGGCCCTTCTCAATGTGCAAGTCAACCTACAGTCCCTAGGGGAGTCTGCCGATAAGCAAAGCGTCGAGAAGGAGGCGCGCGGCCTGGCGGCGCGCCTGGCCACCGCGACCGACGCTGCCTCGGCCGCGGTCAACGCCCGATTGACCAGCACCGCCTGACACAACGGCGTGAGGGCCCCTGGGTGGAGAAGACTCTCGAGATCAAGCGACGGGCGCAAAAGCGTCTCCAGGCGGGAGACGTGGACGGCGCGGTCGCTGAATACGAAAAGCTCCTCGGCTCCGAGGAGGCCGATCCCTACGTCTTCGTCACGCTGGGCGACCTTCTGTTCAAGAAGGGCCAGCGCGACGAGGCCGGCAGGCGCTATCGCGAGGCCGCGCAATCCTACGAGCGCACGGGCCTCATCAAGAACGCCATCGCGGTGTGCAAGAAGATGGTCCGTCTCGGCCTCGAGACGGCCGACACCACGCGCTATCTCGGCGAGCTGCACGCCCAGGACGGGCTGACCTCCGAAGCCACCGTTTACTTCATCCAGTTCGCCGACCACAGCCTCTCGGTGGGCGAGCGCCGCGCCGCCGCCGACGCCCTCGACCGCGCCGCGCATCTCACCCCCGAGAATCCGCACACCTGGGAGCGCGTGGGCGAGCTGTGGGGCCTGGAGGGCGAGTCTCTCCGCGGCGCCCAGGCGCTGCTCAAGGCCGCCGATGCCCACGAGCGTGTCGGCCAGGCGAAGGACGCCGAGCGCCTGCGCACGCGGGCCGAGGAGATGCACCCGGGTGCCGCCGACATGGTGCGCCAGAACGGCGACGTCTCCGCGCTCACCGCCAAGATGCCCGATCCGGCTTCGGCGCCGGACGACACGCGCGACCGCGTCGCGCCTCCCTCGGTCTCCACGGTCTCGACCGCCAACGGACGTTCCGCGGTCGAGGGACTCGACTCCCGTCAATCCTTCGTTCCTCCGGCAGCCGGGGCCGTCGCGCGCGAAGCGCTCGACGCGCCTCTCGGAGGTCACTGGACCACCGCGCCCACCCAGGCGGTGTCCGGTCATGACGAGGAAACGGCCGAGATCGATCCCTCGACCGGGGACGCTCCCGCCGACGTCCAGGCCCTGCTCTCCCGCGCGCGCGAGTTTCTCTCGGCGGGGG